>DATNJF010000406.1:0-8586 GCA_035604035.1 Allostellaceae bacterium
GGCAGATCGGCGGCTATCAGGGCACTGACCAGCCACTGCGACAGCGGGCCAGCCTCGATCCCAATCCGGCCGAAAGTCGTGCCCAGCGAGCTCAGGAGGGCGACGATGTCGGAAGGCTCGGTCGGTACTTTCTGCTCCAAGATCACCTTGCCGGCATCGTCGACAACGCACACCGACGTTTCCTTCACCGACACATCAAGACCCACGAAATGCGCCATCTCATCGCTCCTTCCCCGATGCTCGAGGTCGCACCGACCTCGATCCACTCATCGTCACAGAAGGGGATGCGAACTCATCAGCCAAGACTGAGCCGCCGCCGCCGCAATACACCATCTGTCGACTCGATACTGTTGAAAAAGTCGCCGCTAGACAAATTTCGACCAATTTGAGGAATAATGATTCAAGGTGCTCGGCACTATTGAAATAAATACCCCAACCTCATTACTAATCGGGACATAATATTTCTACAGAAAATCACTGGCCGACTTTTTCAACACAATCGACTCCATAGCTGCCCTTCATGACTGCGCTCGCGGACGGTCGGGTCCCGATCTGCATCTGCTAGACCTACAGGCGGGATCGACCGGGGTCCGGGCACACAATTCAGTAACGCTGGCCGGGAAGCCGGCGGCAATGCCCTTCCCCGTTTCCATAGACGGGGACCCGGACACGCAAAGGGCGGCCCGATGGACCGCCCTGAGGCCGGGACCGAACCCCGGCTGATAGAAGCGCAGAACCCTAGTCCGAGACCGACGCCCCCAGTTTCAACTGCAGCGGAACGCCCGCCAGGACCCTGCCCGAGCTGTCGCGCAGCGAGACGGCGTGGTGAACGCCACTTTCGACCAGCTCGCGGGCTCGAGTGAGCGCTTGATATTCGGTCGGAAAATATTCTGTCCGCATCACCCCGAGCTGAAGCGCAGCGGGCCCTCCAGCCCAGCCGTCCTCATAGCAGATCCGATAAGTCATCTCTTCACCACAGTTATTGCCACCAACGTCGGGCGTACCCACCTACCCCGGAAACAAAGCTCGTTGCGGCAATACCGCAAAGCTCGGCATTGCCGAGCTGTTCAACTTATGCTTTCGGTCCGGGAATTGGATGAATGTCCGACGCACGAGAGCTTGCCCGAGTTTTGCGGCGATACTGTGACAATCGATCGTCCGGCTGCATTTTCCTGATTCTTATGCGGCGATCCTGTTCAGAATTATTCTAATCGTTAAAATGTATAGTTACTTATGGTGTCTGCATATTCTCTTGCGATGCTCAAGACCCGCACGACCCGCGTGAGTCCGGAAACCACCTTTCTGCGAAGAGTGCTAAACGCTTCGACACTGCCGATCGTAGACCGGCAGTGCTACGACACCTCGACCCCGAGCACGCGCGGCGCTTCGGGGGCGAGGGAACGGGTTCACTGGGAGATGTCGAGCCCGGCGGCCTCGATCGCTTCGATGAGGTCGCTGGCACAGCGGTGCTCGACCGAGAGCGCGTCGCCCTGCCATTGCCAGGGTTCAGAGGCGGCGTTCTCGTCCAGCCACTCGTGCGCGGCCGCGGAGACCGGCACGATCCAGACGATCGACCCGTGATCGGCTATCAGGAAGTCAGGCATAGGGAGTTGTCCTCGGAGGGTAATCCTCCGACGCCTACACCCCGGCACGCGCGTGGCATGTCGGGGTGAGGCGCTTGTCAGGCGGCCTTCAGGAGGGCGCCGGCTTCGCGCTCGATATCGAGACGCTTGTCGGTGTTCGGGATCGAGCGGGCATGAGCGGTGGCCGCTACGGTCACATCCCAGGCGGTCTCGATCGGCCGGCCCTCTTCGACCAAATGAATGGCCTTGATGGGCTCGACCAGCGACTTGCCGAAGCGGTTCGCCAGGAGCTTATCCAGGTCGTCGCCCATCTTCTGCTCCCGAGCGTGCTCGATCGCCTGGATCACAGGCAGCTCCGAGCCGCGCGAGTATTCAGTCAGGACGGGCACGACCTCCTCCAGCCAACGATCCGGCGCACCCTTGGTGTGCCGGACGCGGACCTCGGTGTACTGATCGGCGCCCCAGACGATCCTGTTGCAGCACACGTAGTCGAAGAGGAAGAACCCAAGGCCGAGCGTCTTGTCGCCGACCTCGCTGTTCCAGGTGAAGAAGCCGCGGGCCAGATTACGACCGGCGACCTCGATACGGCGATCCTCGTCCGCCAGGAACACGAACATGTCCCTGTCGGAGGCGAAGAGCGTCGTATTCGCCTTGCTTACCTCGACACGCTTGCCGAACTCGCCTGGCACGCGCCAGTCGCCGGAGACGCCATCGCCGAAGTCCTTTACCAGGGCATCGACGACATCGGCATCCCAGACCCGCCCATAGTTTGGGCCCGTCGCGGCGCGAAGCTCCGGGTCGTCACCGAGCAGGCCAAGCAGCCCGATGTCTTCCACGTTGCGCGAGCGCAGGTTCCAGTTCAAGCAATCCGAGACATAAGCGCTCGGGAGATTGCTCTCTCGGAAATAGCTCGCCGGCGAGGGGGTGTTCGCCAGGGAACAGAGCTGCCCGAACGCCATGTGCGTCGGGGCGAGGCTCTGGCCCGCCATACGGCCCTCTCCGATATCGATGGTCAAGTCGCGCGCGGCGGGGTCGCCGGCGGGCCGGAGCATGAGCTTGCGGGTCGTCTGCACATCCTGGCGCGAGATATCGCGCCGCTCGTGCATGACACGCTGCATATCGAAGAGGCTGGTGAAACGCTCGTCGGCGGGCCGCTTGAACCACTGCTCGCTCGCCTGTGTAAGTGTCGACATTTGATGACCTTTCGGCTGTTGAGGGCGGAAGTGCCCTCAACACCCGAAGCCCCGCTGGCGCGCAGCCAGAAGGGCTCGGGGTTCCGACCTACAGGTGACGGATGGCCGCTTCGACGAACGAGCGTCGTTGTGGCTCCGCTATTCCCTGCAGGCGCTGGACGATGATTTGTGCTCGATTGCGCAGCGTGCGTTCGGTGGTCTTGTTGGCGACTTCCGCCTGCTGGCACGATAGGGCGCGAAGCCGAAGATCAGCTGCGGACGCAAGCAGCAACCCGAGCACAACTGAATAGTCGTACATCGCAAGTATCCTGGATATGTTGGAGAGATGAGGCTGTAGCCTCGAGTATTATATAAGTAATACTGTCGAATATTTCAAGTATAGGGAATAATTTTCACGTAACGATCACATATAATCCGGCGCCTATCATCAGTCGTCGCAAAGACCACGTTTGCTCTCACATCGGTTCGAGCGTCACCTATCAAGGGCCTGCTGTGACGATCCAGAAGGAGGCACCGAGCACGATACCATCCGGCGTCTCCAGACGGCGATATGTCTCCGTCACGGCTTCGATGATGGCCTGCCCAATGTCGGCTCCCACATCCACCAGCGCCCGTGGCAACGGTCCAAACTGAACCGAAAAGGCAGCGGCCTCCGCCGCGCCGCCGGGGCCGGCCAGCCGCATCGCCAGGTCATGCGGCGTAAGTACGATATCGTGAAATCCGGCCGCTTCCAGAATGCGCCGAGCCCGGGCGGGATCGGCGAAGGAGAACATGCCAGGTTCCTCCGGCCCTGCCGCCGGTAGCGCGTCGGGCGGCAACAGAGGCCGCGCGGCCTGCACCGCAGTCATGGTGAAAGGGTTCTCGGCGGGAGTGCGGATGCAAGCGAAGACCAGCCGGCCAGTGGGTTTCAGGGCGGCTCGCAAATTGACGAAGGCGGCAGCCGGATCGGCGAAGAACATGATCCCCAAACGGGAGAAGACGAGGTCGAGGGTTTTCGGTGCGAAGTCGTGTGTCGCTGCATCGGCGAGCGTCAAGGTGACCTGGGAGAGCCCCTCCTCGTTCACACGGGACCGCGCCCGCGCCAGCATCGGCGCCGAGATGTCAACGCCGGTGACATGCCCGGTGACGCCGACACGGCGCGCCAGTTCGAGCACGGTCGCGCCACATCCGCAGCCCGCGTCGAGGACGTGCTCGCCCGGCGAGGGCTGCGCTAGGTCCAACGCCGCACGCGCGAGCGGTGCAAAGAGCGCGTCCAGACGGTCCTGAAGGGTGACCCACGGCGCGGTTGCTGGACTATTCCAATATTGGACTTGCCGGGCGTTGGGCCCATCGATCGGTGGCGAGCCGTCATTGGGTGTCACATTCGCCATGTTGTTCGCCCTCCACTACCAGGCCTCAGGACTGCTGCTTAGCCGTGCGTAATCACGACCACGGGCACGAAAACACATCAGGGTACGGTCAGGCGGTATACCCGCGCGGCGGTACCGCTATAGAGGGCCTTCTTTTCGGCCGCGGACGCACTGGCCGTGATGCGCTTGAACGCATTCCACAGCTCGGTGTAGCCGCAGGATTGCTTGTCGGGTGGGAAGTTGCTTTCGAACATGCAGCGATCGACGCCAAAGGCTTCAATGCACGGCTCAACATATTGGCGCCACGCGGCAGCGAGTTCTTCGGACGACGGCGGCACGTCGCGCTCGTGGAAGTCGAACCCGAACGAGGTCATGCCGATGCCGCCGAGCTTGACGTTGACGTTCGGGCATTTGGCTAATTCGCCGATGTCCTTCTTCCACCCGGCGAGAATCTCCTGCCGGCGGCCGCGATAAGGACCCACGCCGAGCACGCCGCCGACGTGGTTGAGGATGATCGTGGTGTCAGGGAAGGCACGGGCAAGGTCGATCGCGTCCAGCAATTGCGGATGGTACTGCCAGGACTCGAAGCTGAGGCCGAGCGGAGCGAGCTCGGCGAGGCCCTCGCGGAACTTGGCTTCTCGCGCCAGGCCCGGCGGCACGAAGCGAGGGGCGAACTTGCCGACCGCCTCACTGCCATCCCAGGACACCCCGTAGCGGATGCCGCGGAACCGCCCGCCGCCAACGCGCAGTTCTGCTTCCAGCACCTCGCGCACGCGCGCGCCCATGGTGAGGTCGGCGTGGCCGATGATCGCCTCGGCGATGCGGCAGGAGCCGTAACCGCCCGACGCACTCATCGCCGCGATGCCGTTGACGAATTCGACTTCGCCCAGCGGCGCCATCTCCGCGGGACCGTCCTTGCGGAACATCGAGCGGCATTCGAGGAAGACCGTGGCGACGATGTTGTGCCCGCCGCCGATATCGGCCAGGAGCTCGGGCAGCAGGTAGCGGCCGCGCTGCGGCGTGTCCCAGAAATGGTGGTGCGGGTCGATGATCGGCAGGTCGGGCTCCAGCGCGGCTTCGCTCGGTCGCTTGGCCAACCACGCCTTGAGGTCGGCATCATTGCGGTATGCGAGCCCGCTGTATTCGCCCCTAGAGTCTCCGGTCTGAGCCATTTCCGTCCCCCCGCATCGCCGCTTTGAATAAACGGTGACCAGGTTGGGACGTATGCGTCAAGCGCGCACCGCCGTTCGCCTTCCTGCTATGGCTTCAGCAGCAGCTTCCCGATCACTTCGCCGCTTTCGAGCATTGCTTGGGCGCGGCCGGCCTCGGCCAGTTTCAGGCGAGCATGGATCAGTGGTCTGATCCGCCCGGCGGCGAGATGGTCGAGCAACGTATTCGTTGCTGCCGCGCGGATATCCGGGCGGTCGTCGAAGCTGTGGATCGTAAAGAAGCGCACCGCGGGACTCACCGCGTGGTGCTCGCGCATCGCGGCGACAAAATCGGGGTCAGGCGGACCGGCAAGCCTCCCGTAGGACACGACGAGCCCGAGCGGCGCCAGCATCGCGAAATTGCGGCCGAAGCCTTTGCCGCCGATCGGGTCGAGGATCAGATCGACTCCGCGCCCCTCGGTTGCCTCGCGCACCCGCGCGACCACATCTTCGCTGCGGTAGTTGATCGCATCTTGAGCGCCAAGGGCGCGGATTGCCGCTGTCTTCGCGTCGGAGCCGGCAACACCGATCACCCGCATCCCGGCGATCAGCGCGAGCTGCACCGCGGCGCTGCCGACCCCGCCGGCGGCGGTATGGACCACAACCGTCTTCGCGTCGACCCCGCGAGCGGCGGTGTGCAGCACGTGATAGGCAACCTGATAGTTCGACAAACACGCGGCAGCTTCGAGGTCGCAGCCCGCTGGCAATTTGTGCGCGGCAAGCGGCGGCACCACGATGTATTCAGCATAGCAGCCGGCGCGCACCGGGAGGTCGCGCGCGCTGACGAAGACCGCCTCGCCGACTGCGCGATCGGTGACGTTGCGGCTACGTGCGACGATCGTGCCGCTCAACTCGATCCCGGGGATCGCCGGCAGCGGCGGCATCCAGGCGTAGGCGCCGTGGCGCACCAGCACTTCGGGCATGCTGACGCCGATCGTATCTGCTTTGACCAGCACCTCACCGTCGCCGGGAACCGGGGTCGGCACGTCGGTGTATTCGAGCGCATCAGGACCGCCGGGGCGGCGTAAAAGGATCGCTTTCATGGCGGCAACGCTACTGTCGCGCTGCGCCGCCGGCAATTCTCCCGCGACGATGTGAACTCAAGCTATTGCCGTGAGGGGCCGCCATGTTGCTTAACGGCCGTCAGCCAAGGGTGCGCAGGCCCTGATCAATGCCTCGAACTTGGCCTTGGCTCCGGGGCCGCGCGCGAAGGGACTGAGGATCGGCACATCGATCCCTGACCGCCGATACGCCTCGACGCGTTCACGGCATTGCGCAGGGGTTCCGGCAACGCTGGTGGCATCGATCAGCTCGTCGCTGACGGCCTGCTCGGCGGCATCCCGGTCGCCGCGCGACCATGCCGCGGCAATCGCCGCCGCCTCTTCCACAAAACCGTGTTCGGCCATCATACGGTTGTAGCGAGGAAAGAAACCCGCATAGAAGGCAAGGCCCGGGCGCAAGGCGTCGAGCGCTTCCCGGCGGGTCTCGCCTACGGCCGCCGGCAAGAGCGTGGTGACAGTGATCTGGCCCGGGTCCCGGCCCGCTCGCCGCGCCCCTTCGGCTAGTTGCTCTCTGACGACCGCGGCGGTGGCGAGCGTGCTCCGCGTCAGAATGATCCCATCGGCAATCTCCCCGCAGAGAGCCGTCATCTTTTGGGAGACAGCCGACGCATAAATCGGAACCGTCGGATGGCGCGGGGTGAACCAAAGATCGAAGCTCTCGATGCGGACGGTTTTGCCCTGATAGCTGACCCGTCCCTCTTGCAGCAGCCGGCGGATCACCTCGACCGTTTCCCGGACGCGAGTCAGCGGCTTGCCATAGACCATGCCGTGCTCGGCTTCGACCTGTACCTTGTGGCTCGACCCGATGCCGAGGACAAACCGTCCGCCCGTCAAATCATCGAGGGTCGCGGCCGCCATGGCGATCGTCGGCGCGGTGCGGACAAAGACGCTGGTGATGCTGGTTCCCAGCAGGATGCGCGAGGTCTGGGTGGCGCAGGCCGCCAGCACCGCGAACTGGTCGCCGCCATGCCCTTCTGCGACCCATGCCGATTCATAGCCGAGTCGCTCGGCGAGTTTTACGCAGTCGACGATCTCGGCAGGGGTGGGGCCGCCTGAGAACGCGATACCGGTTCGGGGCATATCAACCTGCATCGAATGCTTTGACGATGAATCGCGCGACTATACCCCAATGGGCGACTGCGGGCCGCGGCGGCGGCGTCTGGATGCGGGTTTCGCGGGTTCACCATCGTGGCGTTTAGCCGCCGAGCACCGGTAGTTCTACGAAGGACGGGGTCGCCGGCCCGTGGTGGACCGAGTTGGTCGCGACGCGGATATCGGCCTCATGATCATTCGCTAGCACCGGGTGGCCGCTCTCGGTATTGCGGGCGCGCGAAAAGTTGGTATCGACCGCCTGATGGCCTGACAGTTGCGCGATTTACCGTCGGCGAGGTGCATGCCGAACATGTCGGCCCGCAAGGGTCGCCTATATCGCGGGACGCCGCGCCGCTGCCGCCTGAGAGCCGGCAGTTCAAAGTTCTTGCCGCCCTCTTGAAGCGGCCGACAAGGCCGTCGACGGCGAAGCGCCGCGCGGCGGGCGACACGTTGCGTAGATCATTTTGGGGCATCACTCGAACGCCGCGGGCTAGCCTCCGGCGTGGGTGGATCGCGAGGTAATCGGAAGGGTCGCGCTCGATCCGCGCGCCGAAAATCGCGTGGTTTCGTGACCACGGGGCAAGCTATATCCTTGCCTTGTGACTGCGATCGGGGAGCGTAGCGATGGCATCGTTTCCGCTGGTTTCGGCGACGGGCATGCTGGGTTCGGGATTCCGGGCTGAATCGCTCGACAAGGCGATTTCGCTCGGCGCCCGGATGATCGGCTGCGACGCCGGCAGCACCGACCCCGGCCCTGGTCCGCTTGCCACGGGGACCTGCATGTTCTCCGCCGCAGCCGTCAAGCGCGACACCGAGATCATGATGACCCGCGCCGTCAAGGCCGGCATCCCGCTGATCATGGGCTCGGCCGGCACGTCGGGATCGGATGCCGGGCTCGCCTGGATGGTTGACATCGTGCATCAGATCGCCCGCGAGCAGGACCTCCACTTCAAGCTCGCCGTTATTCACTCGGAACTGTCGCGGGAGGTCGTCCGCCGGCACTTGCGCGACGGCCGGGCGCGCGCCTTGCCACCCTCAGCGCCGTTGACCGATGCCGATATCGACGCGGCGACCCACATCGTCGGGATGATGGGGGTCGA
>DATNJF010000407.1:0-3052 GCA_035604035.1 Allostellaceae bacterium
CCGCACCGACGCCTTGCTGCGGTCATCCCACTTGGCGTTGCAGCGCGCACTTGCGTCGCGCCCAACGGTTAGAACGCCACAGGACTACAAGGCCTTGGTGGATGCGGCCGAGAAGGCGATCATGCTGGTCGAGAAGCTGCGCGCGTTAGGTGCTGATCGCGGTCAGCCTGACGATGTGGACAAGCGCGCCAACTTAGCTGCGACAATGCTCAACGAGCTGCGGCAAGCGGTGAAGGACAAGTTCGCTGCGATGGGCACGCCCGTGCAGAGACTGGTGCTCGATGAGCATGGTCAGAAGGTGATCGACGTCACACCGTCCGATAGCGAGGGCGGCGGCGCAGCGCCCTAGGATCGATGGTCGAAAGTGTCATCGCCGAGGCGGAGCCACCGCATAGTGCCGGAGGTCCGAGGTTTCTGTGTGACAGGTCAAAAAGCCGTTTTCAGCGTCAGCTCGATCGCATGCCGCGGGCGAAGCAAACACGCATGGTCAGCTGGCTGCGTGGGCGACAGTATTCGTTGATGTTGCAAAGCAGCATGGTGCGTCACCAATACATAGATAAATAAGTCATGGTAGCGTATAAGAGCTAAAATAAAGATATAATACTTTATGAAGACCTCGTAATTACCTAAAAGTTCTTTCCATAATCACTTATATGCGACTTATTCGTCATGGTGATGGCGCCCCTATACCCTCCACCTTTCCAATTTGACGATCTTTGATTTCAAAATGGGTGGCCCAGCTGTTGCTTATAGCTGGCGCAATGATTGCGCCGGCGGCACCCGAGCGGCGCAACACACGACGCCTGGCCGAAGCGCATACCCCTTGCCCACCAGCCCCCGCCGCTTCACCAGACGGGTTGGGTTCCCATCCTCCGCTCTGTATGGGGTACTAGCGCCCCGCGACAAACCTGCCCCTCGATAGGGCCGACCGATCTCGTCCAGAAGCTCTTGAGCTGCCAGGCTATTCGGCGAAACCCCCGGGGTCTTTTGATCGCGTTTGGGCTCCCGCCGCCAGTCCCGTGCACACTCTGCCCCGCTTGTAGCTCGACGCGAGCCTTCTATGAGCGAGGAGCATTGACACTGCATTTTGGGAGGTCGCGATTACGTTGTCGGCGGCGCTTGCCGATTGCGCCGAGTTTGACGGTCACGCTCCTCCGAACGCAACGGTCGGGGCACCCGCCGGCGGGGCGGCTGTTGGCCCAGGCTGCCCCTCTCCCTGGCCTGGGTCTTTTGGGAGCGTTGGCTCCCGCGCGCGGAGCAGGCAGGAGCGCTCCCGTTCTATCCCGCCCGGTTGGGACGCGCCAGCGTGGCACCTGGCCACAGCTTCGGGCGTGCGCGCTCATACTGCGGCGGACAGGGGGCCTCGCCGCCGAGCGCGTCGGCAGCGTGCCAAGCCCAGCGCGGGTCATCGAGGAAGCCGCGGGCGAGCGCTACCCAATCGGCGCGCCCTTCGGCGACGATTGCCTCAGCTTGGTGGGGGTCGGCGATCATTCCGACCGTCTGTACGGTGATCCCGCTTCTATTCTTAACCACCTCGGCGAACGGCACCTGATAGCCGGGCGCGACCACAACACGCGCCTGCGGGCTGACCCCACCAGACGACACGCACACATAGTCGAACCCAACCTCCTTCAGTTCGTTGGCGTAGATCCCCGCGTCTTCCGGGGTCAGCGCGCCGGGTATCCAATCGGAGCCGGTGATGCGCATGCCGAGTGCCTTCGCGCGCGGCCACACCGCGCGCACCGCCGCCGCTACCTCAAGCGGAAAGCGCATGCGGTTGCCAAGGCTGCCGCCATAGCGGTCGTTGCGCCGGTTCGAGACCGCCGAGACAAAGTTGTGCAACAGATAGCCGTGTGCACCATGCAATTCGACAAGGTCGAAACCCAGGCGGTCGGCCCGCCTCGCGGCATCGACGAAGGCATCACGGATGCGCGTAAGACCAGCCTCGTCGAGTGCCTGTGGCACCGGCCAGGTATCGTCAAACGGGATCGCCGAAGACGCTGCCGTCGGCCACGCGCCTTCGCTCCGGCTAAGCGGACCACCGCCCTCTCAGGGGATCCTTGCCGACGCCTTGCGACCGGCATGGGCGAGTTGGATGCCCAGCCGGGTCGTCCCCCAAACGCCAGCACAACGCGATCACAGGCGCCAACGCCGCTTCGTTCGCATCCGAATAGAGGCCAAGACACCCTGGGGTGATGCGCCCCGCCGGCTCAACCGCGGTCGCCTCCACAATCGTCGGGACCATCTGGAGCGGCGAACCAATGGCCCAACCTGCGCCCAAGCAGGCCGCCTAGATCAAATCAAGCGGGTGGTGCCCGCCGCGGTAGGTCCGCTGTGGCACGATAAGCCGTCATGACAGAAGGTCACAGATGGCTGGAATTTGGTCCTTGACCGATACGCGCGCCGATTGACGGAGTAGCGCCGAAAGCGTCGTCGGCCGAAGAGGAGGGAAGCGGCTTTAGCCGAGATCACCCCTCGACCAATCACTCGGCCCGAAATATGCCCCTATCCTTGGGTTTCGAGACGATGCGGCAAGCTATATCCTCGCCTTGTAACTGTGATCGAGGAGCGTGGCGATGGCATCGTTTCCGCTGGTTTCGGCAACGGGCATGCTGGGTTCCGGGTTTCGAGCGGAGTCGTTGGACAAGGCGATTTCACTCGGTGTCCAGATGATAGGCTGCGATGCCGGCAGCACCGACCCTGGCCCCGGCCCGCTTGCCACGGGGACGTGCATGTTCTCGGCCGCAGCCGTTAAGCGCGACACCGAGATCATGATGACCCGCGCCGTTAAGGCCGGGATCCCGTTGATCATCGGCTCGGCCGGTACGTCGGGATCAGATGCCGGGCTCGCCTGGATGGTCGGCATTGTGCATCAGATCGCCCGCGAGCAGGACCTCCACTTCAAGCTCGCAGTTATTCACTCGGAACTGTCGCGGGAGGACGTCCGCCGGCACTTGCGCGACGGCCGGGCGCGGGCCTTGCCGCCCTCGGCGCCGCTGACCGATGGCGATATCGACGCGGCGACCCACATCGTCGGGATGATGGGGGTCGA
>DATNJF010000408.1:0-2943 GCA_035604035.1 Allostellaceae bacterium
GATCTCCTTGTCGTCGAGATGGCCGCATTTCTTCGGGAAGCCCTGGTCCTCGATATGGATGCCGGCGACGCCGCGCTGCTCGTATTCGCGCACCGTGCGCGAGACGTTGAGTTCGTTGCCATACCCGGTATCGGCGTCGGCGATGACCGGGACATCGACGGCGGCGGCGATGCGGCCGGCGTTGTCGACCATTTCCGACATCGTCACCAGGCCGAAATCCGGGTAGCCGAGCGTCGCCGCGGTGCCGGCGCCGGTCATGTAGACCACGTCGAACCCGGCGCGCGCGATCATCCGCGCGGTGATGCAGTCATAAGCGCCCGGCGCGACGATCATCCCGTCGCGGCGAAGCAACTCGCGAAAGCGCGCGGCCTGGCTCATCGTTTCCTCCAGCAGCATCGTTCAGCCGACTCTAGCCGGTTTGTCACCACTGACCGTAACAAAACACAGATGGTCGGGATGCGCCCGCGGCGCGCTTGGCTTGGCGAGTTCCCGCTCGATGGAGCGCAGCCCCGCCGCGTAGGATACGTCGGAGATCGCCATCAGCTGGGAGTTGGTGTCGCGCCGCCGCACGGCTTCCAGCAACGCCGACAAATCGTGTTCGAAGCGGAGATGGCGTCGCTCCGTCGCCACGTTCGTGAATCCCGTTGCTTCCATCTCGCGAACGATTGGTTCGGGCGGCCAGAAATCGGCGAGGTCGCGTCCCAGCGCCTCCGGAAAGTAGAGGTAGTAGAGCCAGTCTTCGCAGTCGTGCGGACATAAATTGTGGATTGTCAGGCGGCCGCCGGCGCGCAGCGCTCGAAAGCCATCTCGCAGCATGCCGGTCTTGTCGCGAAAATGGTGAAAAGCGTACTGGCAGCTGACGAAATCGAAGATTCCCCGGCGAAACGGCAACGCCCCGCCAACGGCGTAAACCCAGGCGATGTCCGGTGCCTTGCGCCGCGCTTGCCGCAGCATGCCAAGCGATCCGTCCAGACCGACCATCCAAGCATCGGGAGCAATGACCCTATTCGCAATCAGCTGGCTGCCGGTGCCGCACGCTATATCGAGAAGGGACAGCCTATCCGAACTCCCGCGTTCGCCAAGAAACGCCACCAACTCCGGATCGGCCGACTTCTCACGATGAGGCTGGCTGTCGTAGAGCTCGGCGATCGCATCGTAATCGACGCGCGAGGATTGCTGCATCCGACGGCCCTCGGAAGACAGGCTCGGATGGACGCTAGTGCCGACCGTACGACGACGCAAGAATCGCCACAATTGTGCGGCAGCATCACCAAGAGGTCAGCCAGAGGATGCAGCTTTGAGCGTCGGCGCCAAAATCGGTCGTTACTCAACTTATCGGCGATTGCCGCCTGTTAATTTTCAGCAGATTCAGGCGGGTCATTTTGACAGATTTTATCTAAGGTTGGGCTGGCGAGGTTGGTTGCAAACCGCGGCGGTCATCGACGCGGCAGGGGATGCTTTCGCATAAAGTCCTATGAGATAGGGTTGAGTAGCCCAGCACGGAGGGAAGAATGACGCCGGATTCAGCCCGAAACATCGATTTCGTCGGCGCCCATGACCTCGACGGGCGCGGCGACAGCGTCCAGATCATGGTGCACAAGGGCCACGCCTATATCGGTCACATGTTCGCCGACGGGTTCACGGTGGTCGATGTCGGCGATCCGAAAAATCCACGCACCAAGCAATTCGTCGCGGCGCCGCCCAACACGCGCGCCTTCCATCTGCAGACGCATGGCGACCTGCTGCTGACGGTCAACTCGCCGAACATCTGGGTGATGCAGGGCTACTCGGACCCCAACGATTATTTCAAATCGTCGATCACCGACTCGTTCACCAAGCGCGACAAGAATTTCGCCGCGGGCCTGCGGGTGTTCGACATCTCCAAGCCGGCCGCGCCGCGCGAGATCGCCTTCATGCCGGTCGACGGGCTGGGGCTGCACCGGCTGTGGTATGTCGGCGGTCGCTACGCCTATGCCTCGTGCCACTGGCAGGGCTTCACCGACCACGTGCTGGCGATCATCGACATGCAGAACCCGGAACGGCACGAGGTCGTCGGGCGGTTTTGGCTGCCGGGCATGCACACGGCCGGCGGCGAGACGCCGGGCTGGAAGGGCAAGCGCTATGCGCTGCACCACGCGATCGTCGCCGGCAACCTCGCCTATGCGGCGTGGCGCGACGGCGGCTTCACGATCCTCGATGTCGCCGACCCGACCGCGCCAAAGCTTTTGAGCCATCGCAACTGGAGCCCGCCGTTCGGCGGCGGCAGCCATACGCCGCTGCCGCTGCCCGGCCGCAACCTTGCGGTCATCGCCGACGAGGGAAATCTCGACGATTGCGCCAACGGCATCCAGCGCTGCTGGGTGTTCGATGTTCGTGAGCCGACTAACCCGGTGTCGATCTCGACACTGCCGACACCCGCGGAGGCTGATTACTGCGCGAAGGGCGCCAAGTTCGGCCCGCATAATCTCCACGAAAACCGGCTCGGTTCGCTGCAGACCGAGGAGCTGATCTTCGCGACCTACCAAAATGCGGGGGTGCGGGTGTTCGACATTCGCGACGCGTTCCGGCCGCGCGAGGTCGCGCATTTCGTGCCGCCGCCGCCGGCTAAGATGGTCGACCCGCGCCCCAACCGGCCGCAGGTGATCCAGTCGAACGATTGCTATGTCGGCCCCGACGGGCTGATGTACGTCACCGACGTCAACGCCGGGCTGACCATCCTTCAGTACAAGGGATGACCCTCGACGATCTAAAGCCGGGGTTGCGCTATGTCGCGACACTCACAGTCAGTGAGGCGCTTGCCGTGCCAGCTCAGGCTCGGCTCTTCAGTCCAGGCACCGAGATGCCGCCGGTCTTCGCCACGGCGCAGATGATCGCTTTTGTCGAATGGACCTGCGTCCACGCTCTGGCGCCCTATCTCGGCCCGCACCAGCGCACGGTCGGGAC
>DATNJF010000409.1:0-12437 GCA_035604035.1 Allostellaceae bacterium
GATGATGCGGTTGAGCGGATGCTCGCCCTTTTCCGCGTTCTCCTCGTTGCGCAAGAGGCCAACGATTTCGACCCTCCGGCTCTCGACGAAGTCGCTGGGCAGCGTCACCATGCCTGCGGGCAGATGGTCGGCGACGCGCCGGCAGGCAGGGCACTGTTCGTTGTGCGCGCCGTCAGGCGCCCGGCCCCATTGCCAACGCCCCTGATGATAAAAGGCGCCGCACCCCGTGCAGACCGCCGGCTCGTGCGGCTTCCGTAGTGCTTGGTACGGATCGCGGATGTGATCGTCCTGAGCGCGGCCGAAACGGCGTCGGGTGGAGTGATTGGACATAGGCTTACCCTTTCGGTCGAAGCGATCGATTGTCTCCATACGCCGGGCTCGCCGGCGATGAATTGATGTCGATCAACGACAAACACTTTGCCCGACTTCCCAATGCAGCCATGAAGCAGCCACTGCCGCCAACCCGCCGGCACCAGCCATTGCCGGAGCATCAACCGAAGCCCGGCTCCGAGGATCCCGACGCGCCGGCGCGGATCGCGGCGATTGTCGAGAACCCGAGCTATCGCGAGGCCGACCAGGACCCCGACTTCCTGCGCCGCGCGGACATGCGCGGAGTTCGGTTGGCGCTCGACTACGAGAAGCCGCAGCAGCTTCTTGCCGAGCACGACGTTGCCCACACCATCGTCGTCTTCGGCAGCACCCGCATTCCGGAGCCGGGCGCGGCGCGCCGCAACCGCGAGGTGCTCGCCGCTGCGCTCGCGGCGCGCCCCGATGATCCCGCGCTCAGCGAGCGTCTGGCCATCGCCGAGCGGATCGAGGCCAAATCCCGCTACTATGAGATCGCGCACGAATTTGGCCGCCTCGTCGGCAGCTGCGGCGACAAGGCGATCGGCGGCCGCGTCATGGTGATGACTGGCGGCGGCCCTGGGATCATGGAGGCGGCCAATCGCGGCGCGCACGACGCCGGCGCCGAATCAATCGGCCTTAACATCACCCTGCTGCACGAGCAGTTCCCCAACCCCTATGTCAGCGTCGGCCTGTGTTTCAGCTTTCACTATTTCGCCATGCGCAAGTTGCATTTCCTGATGCGGGCGCGAGCGCTGGTCGCGTTTCCGGGCGGCTTCGGCACGCTCGACGAGATCTTCGAGATCCTGACCCTCGCGCAGACTCGCAAGATCGATCCGGTGCCGGTGGTCCTTGTCGGCGAGGAGTACTGGCGCCGCGTCCTCGACGCCGATTTCCTCGTGTCCGAAGGCACCATCGATGCCGAGGATCGCGAGCTGTTTTGGTACGCCGAGACAGCAGCCGATATCTGGCGCGACATCCTGCTCTGGTACGAGCTGCGCGGCAGGCCGTTGGTGCCAGCCGGCGTGGCCGAGGAAATCTGCGGCCCCGCGAGAGCGAAGAGCAAATGAGGCTGTCCTTCCACGGCGCTGCCCGCAGCGTCACTGGCTCGTGCCACCTGCTCGAGGTTGCTGGCCGGCGCATCCTCGTCGACTGCGGCATGATCCAAGGGAGCCGCGACCTCGACGAGGAGAACGCGGCTGAATTCGGCTTCGACCCTCACGCAATCGACTTCGTCGTGCTGACGCACGCTCATCTCGACCACTGTGGACGCTTGCCGCTGCTGGTGAAGCGGGGGTTTCGCGGCGAGATCGTCGCCACCGCCGCGACCCGTAACCTGGCACGCCTGGTGCTGCTCGACGCCGCGCATGTGCAGGAGGAGGATTCGCGCCGCCGCCAGCGCCGCGTCTGGCGGCGGGGCGGCAAAGGCGACGAGGAGCCGCTGTACACGCTGCTCGACGTCTTCGACACGCTCGACCGTTTCGGCCGGAAGCTCGAGTACCGATCGCCTCTCGTTCTCGCGCCGGGCGTTCGGGTGACAGCGTTCGATGCCGGGCACATTCTCGGCTCGGCCAGTGTCTTGATCGAGGCCGAAGCCGCCGGGGCGGCCTATCAAGTGCTGTTCTCAGGGGATATCGGCAATTCCGGGAGGCCTCTCCTCGCGTCGCCCTCGGTGCCCGAAGCCGCCGACATCGTCGTTATGGAGTCCACCTATGGCGACCGCCGGCATCGCCCCTTCGCAGCGACGGTGGAGGAATTTTACGAAGCCATTACCGACACCTTCGCGCGCGGCGGCAACGTCATCATCCCGACTTTCGCGCTCGAACGGGCGCAAGAACTTCTCTTTGTGCTACGACAGGGGATCGAGCAGAGCCGATTGCCGCCATCGATGATGGTGTTTCTCGACTCCCCGATGGCAATCGCCGCGACGGAGATCTTCAGGCGCCATCCTGATTGTTATGGGCCGTCGGTGGGCGAGCTGTTCGCTAAAGGCCGCGATCCGTTTGGTTTTCCGGGGCTTCGCTTCACGCGCGAGACGGGCCAGTCGATGGCGATCAACCGGATCAGCGGCGGCGCGATCATCATGGCCGGGTCGGGCATGTGCACCGGCGGACGCGTTTGTCATCATCTGCGCCACAATCTATGGCGCGAAGAGGCAAGCGTGATCTTTGTCGGCTTTGCGGCGAGCGGCACGCTGGCGCGGCGCATCATCGACGGCGCGAGCGAGGTCGACCTCTTTGGTGAGCCGGTCTCGGTGCGTTCGCGCATCCACACGATTAACGGGTTCTCGGCGCACGCCGATCAGCAGGAGCTTGTCGATTGGCGCGGGCGCGTCGGAGTCGCCGGCGCAACGTTTCTTGTCCATGGCGAGGAAAGCGCGATGACGGCTTTGGCCGCCAAGCTTGCCGACAGTCGAATCGAGATGCCGCGTCTGCACGAGGCTTTCCCGTTCTGAGTCAGGAGACAAGAAGTTGATCCACCTCAATTCGCGATCGGCTTGAACCGTTTAGCCTTGTTAAGAGATGCCCATTTCCGTTGTGGAAACGATTGATGAAGCGCCTGCCCCTTATTCCGACGCTTGCTGGCCTCGCAATCCTCGCCCTGGTCGTCTTTACGCTTTGGGCTGGCAGCGCCACGGCGCCGACGCGAGTGACATACAGCAGCTTCGAGAAATCGCTCGCTGATGGACAGGTCAAGACTGCTATCGTCACCGGAGATGTGATCCAAGCGACCCTCAACGACGGCACCGTCGTCACCACGAATCGGGTGCAGCCCGATCTGGCCGCCGAGTTCGATAAGTACGGTGTCGAATTCACCGGCTACCCGGCGTCGAGCGGCAGCGGTTGGATCTGGCTGCTGTGGCTCCCGATGCTGCTGCTGCCGTTCCTCTTCATGCGCGGCGGCATGGGCGGCGCGATGGGGCCGGCCGCCGCGATGACCCGTAGCCGAGCCAAAATCTTCGCCGAGACCGACACCAAGACAACTTTCGACGACGTCGCCGGGGTCGATGAGGCAAAGGAGGAGCTAAAGGAAGTCGTTGCGTTTCTGAAAGACCCCCAGAGCTATGGCCGACTCGGCGCCCATATACCTAAGGGCGTGCTGCTGGTCGGTCCGCCGGGGACAGGCAAGACATTGATGGCGCGCGCCGTCGCTGGCGAGGCCGGGGTGCCGTTCCTCTCGATCAACGGGTCGGAGTTCGTCGAGCTCTATGTCGGCGTCGGCGCCGCCCGGGTGCGTGACCTATTCAAGGAGGGCCGCGAGAAGGCGCCGGCGATCATCTTTATCGACGAACTCGACGCGCTCGGCCATGTACGAGGCGGCCCGTCCCATATCGGCGGCAACGACGAGAAGGAGCAGACGCTGAACCAGCTCCTCTCCGAGATCGATGGTTTTGATCCAACCGTTGGCCTCGTTCTGCTCGCCGCGACCAACCGGCCGGAAATCCTCGATCCGGCGCTGCTGCGCGCCGGCCGCTTCGACCGCCAAGTGTTGGTGGATCGTCCCGACAAGACGGGGCGCATTCAGATCCTCAACATCTATCTCAGGAAGATTCAACTAGGCCCCGATGTCTCGGCCGAGGAGGTCGCGGCGCTGACCCCCGGCTTCACCGGCGCTGACCTCGCCACCCTTGTCAACGAGGCGGCGCTGCTGGCGACGCGCCGCAACTCAGAGAATGTCGTCGCGGCCGATTTCACCGCCGCGATCGAGCGGATTATTGCCGGGCTCGAAAAGAAGAACCGAATATTGAGTCCTAAAGAGCGCGAGATCGTCGCCTATCATGAGATGGGTCATGCACTGATGGCATCGGTGCTGCCGGGGGTCGATCGAGTACAGAAGATTTCGATCATCCCGCGCGGCATCGGCGCACTGGGCTACACGATCCAGCGGCCGACCGAAGACCGCTTCCTGATGACGCAGGACGAGCTCGACAACAAAATGGCCGTATTGCTCGGCGGCCGTGCCGCGGAACGGCTGATCTTCGGCAAGGTATCGACCGGAGCGGCCGACGATCTCGCCAAGGCCTCCGACATCGCCCGCAGCGCTGCCACGCAATATGGGATGGTGCCATCCCTCGGCGACGTCGCTTACGACCGGCAGCACTCGCTGTTCCTCCAGGGCGCGCAACCGCCTGGATTCTTCGAGCGCACCTACTCCGAGCAAACGGCGCGGGAGATCGATTGCGCGGTGCGCGATATGGTCGCTCTTGCCTCCGAGCGCGCGATCGCCGAGCTCGAAAAGCGCCGCGATGTCCTGGAGCGCGGCGCTAGGGAGTTGCTCGAAAAAGAGACGCTGACCGGGGCTGATCTGCAGAATTTGCTATCGCCGGCGCGGAAAAAGACGGCGCCGACGACGGTAACCGGCTCTGTTCCAATCGCTCAGCGAGCCGCCGCCTGTTCTCGACTTCTTAGGTGATCGCGGTGACGGAATCCTTCGTTAATAGAAAGGCCCAGCCGGTTATCCGAGTTCGCGGCTTGGTCAACCGCTTCGGCGCCCAGGTTGTACACGACGGCATCGATCTCGACGTCCTGCCGGGCGAAGTGCTTGGTGTCGTCGGCGGGTCGGGCAGTGGCAAATCGGTGCTGTTGCGCACGATTATCGGGCTCAACAAGCCCGCCGCTGGGTCGGTTGAGATTTTCGGTCAGGACGTCCTCCATATGAACGAGGACGAGCGGCTCGAACTCGAAAAACGGTGGGGCGTGCTGTTTCAGGATGGCGCGCTGTTCAGCTCCATTACGGTTGCTGAGAACATCCAGGTCGCGCTTCGCGAAAACCTAGCCATGCCCGAAGAGCTGTCGCGCGAGATCGCTCTCTCGAAAATTGGCCTGGTTGGGTTGCCGACCGACGCCGCAGAAAAATACCCGGCGCAGCTATCGGGCGGCATGCGCAAGCGCGCCGCGCTGGCGCGTGCTCTCGCCCTCGATCCAGAGCTGCTCTTCCTCGATGAGCCGACCTCCGGTCTCGACCCGATCGCGGCCGACGGATTCGACCGGCTGATCAAGGATTTGCAGACCGCCCTTGGCCTCACTGTGTTTCTGGTGACGCACGACCTCGACACGGTGTTCACGATCTGCGACCGCGTTGCGGTGCTGGTCAACAAGAAGGCGCGAATCGGCACCACCGATGAGCTGGTGCGCGACCCTGATCCCTGGGTCCGCGAGTATTTGAGCAGCCCCCGCGTTCGCGCCGCGCAAGACGTGGCGCGGCGGCAGCACGAAATCTGGGCGCGTTAGTCCGGCTGAGCCGTCATTGCTCGATTCTCGCGCAGCGGTTGATCGAAATCATTCAGCTCTTCGGCACTCTCCCTATTCTTGGCACGCAGCAAGGGGAGCCGAGTAGCCATGGAGAACCCCGACAAATTGCGCGAATTGGCAACTTGGTATCGCGAATTCGCCGAACGCGCCGGAAGTTCTGTCATCTGGGACGTCCGGTTGCGCACGGCCGAGGATCTCGAGGCCGAGGCCGCCCGCATCGAGCGGGCCAGCGACCCACGGCGTCAATCCGAGCCTAGAGGCGCATCGTCATGGAATACCTCCAGAGACTGCACGAACTCGCTTCGTGGTATCGCGACCTTGCCGAGCACACCGAGAACGCGTCCATCCGGCAAGACCGGCTACGCACCGCTGACTTCCTTGAAAGGGAAGCAGCTTGCAGCGAGCTCGCCTTTGCCAGCCCGACCGTGAAATTGCGCGCCTGGGGTGTGCTGCCGTTGAGCTAGATCAAGGTTTACGGGCGCGACCCGCTTACGGTTCTCGCGGCATCACCACGCCAATGGAGGTAGCAATGGCTAAGACTGAGGTGGCAGTAAAGAAGGCCGTTCCCGCTAAGACGGGGGACGTCTGGCAGTCGTTCCGCGAGGAAATGGACGGCCTGTTCGACCGGTTTTCCGGCAATTTTGGGCTCCCGTCGCTGCGCCGCCTGTTCGACGCCGAGCCGGCCTGGACTTACAAGAGCTCGTTCACCTTCCCAACCCCGGCGGTCGATGTGACCGAGGACGCTGGCGCCTACAAGATCACGGCCGAGCTGCCGGGTCTCGAGGAGAAGGACGTCAACGTCACCGTCGCCGGCGGGATGCTGACGATCAAGGGCGAGAAGAGCTACGCGAAGGACGAGAAGAAGAAGGACGACCACATGTCCGAACGCGCTTACGGTTCGTTCCAGCGCTCGTTCACCTTGCCCGACGGCGTTGACGCAGACAAGATCGCCGCCGATCTGGCAAAGGGCGTGCTGACCGTCACGCTGCCGAAAACCGCGCAGGCGCAGAAGCAGCAGAAGAAGATCGAGGTTAAGAAGGCCGCTGACCGCGCGCGCCGAACGGGCGGCGGGCGGTGGTCACCCGTCGCCTTCCGGCGAACCGCGAGGAGCCTTTATTAGTTCAATATCGTTGCGGCGCGGCGAATTCGCCGATGAACGCGTGCGATTATCAGCGAAGGCAGGACAATTTTGGCGCTGCGAACTGACGTTTCGTGTCAGGGCGACGCTGCAACGGTCGCGGCTGCGGTGCCTCGGTACTCGGACGCATATTCTTCCGTTATCGCTTGGATGATGCGGCCGATCCGGACGTAGTCCGGCTCGTTCAAGTTCGCGAGCGAGACGCGCGCCGAGGGATGCGGGATGCCAAAGCCCTTCCCCGGCAGCAATACGACCCCGGCCTCGGCGGCGAGGCGGAACAGGATCTCCAGCGGGTTCTTCGTGGCGAGGAGCCAGTCGACGAAGCCTCGCCCATAGCGCTCCGCGCCGAGGCGCTCGAGATCGAGAAGAGCGTAATAGCAAACCCCGTTTGGGTCTTGCTTCGCGTCGATCCCCAGTGCGTCATGGAGCGCCCGATGGCGGCCGCGGATCAGACGCTTCATCGCCTGCTTGTAGGCGTCCTTTTTATCCATCAGCGCAAAGAGCGCGAACAACGCCATCTGCACCTGCTGGGGCGTCGAGAGACCCGCGGTATGATTGAGCGCCGTCGCTCGGCTGTCCGCAATCAGACGGTCGATGAACTTGAGCCGACGCGGTTCGACAACGAGCGAAGCGTAACGGGTATTGAGTTCCTGCTGATCATCTTCCGGAAGAGTGCGGATCGCCTCGTCGATGACGTTGTCCTGCGCCATCGCGACCACGCCCAATCGCCAGCCGGTTGCGCCGAAATATTTCGAGAACGAGTAGACGAGGATGGTATTGCGCGGGCACAAGGCGAAGAGCGATGTGAAATCATCGGCAAACGTGGCGTAGACGTCGTCGCTCAGGATGATCAGGTCCGGCCGCTCAGCAGCCACGATGTGTGCGATCCGTGTGAGGCCGGCTCGATCGATCTTGACCGAGGTCGGGTTGCCGGGATTGACCAGCAAAAGGGCCTTGACCCGCGGATCCGACAGCTTGGCGAGCTCACTGTCGGGGTATTGCCAGCCGGTGTCCTGATCGGCGGCGATCGTCAACTCGGTTAACCGATAGTCATTCAGCAGCGGGATTTCGAGGTAGGGCGTGAAGATCGGCGTGCCGATGGCGATCGTGTCGCCCGGAGCGATCAATCGGTTCTCGCGCAAAGAGTTGAAGACATAGGCTATCCCGGCGGTCGCACCTTCGACGGCGCAGAGATCGACGTCGACGGGCGCGCTCGGCCCGCCCATTTCCTTTATCAGATAGCGCCGAACGATCTCCTCGGTATGCCGCAGCATCCGCACCGGTTCCGGGTAATTGCAGCCGAGCACGCCCTGCACCAGCTCTTGGAGGAATGCGTCGGCGGCAAAGTCGAAGGCGCCACTGATATAGGCCATCGCGGGCGCAAGAATGGCGCTGCCCGGCTCAGGGTGCCGCGTTGAAATAAATTCGCTGAAGCGCGTGTCGATATCCTTGGCAGAGGGAAGTCCGGCAACCCCGTCCGGCAAGCCTTCGCCGCATCGTTCGGCTTCTTGCATCGCAAAGACGCCGAGCAGGAAGAAGGCGTGACGTGGCGCGGTCGCGAGAAAATTCGGATTGCCGCGCCCGGCATTGAGCATCAGCCGCTCGGCGTGACTGGCGGCGAGCTCGACGAGGCCGTTCTTCAGCTCGAATGGGCTCAGTCGGCTCAGTCTGTCGAGATCGCTACGATCCACGGCGCTCCCCTGTGGCCTGGTGGCTTTCACGCCAACGGTGAGGACTCAGGCGCTTCCTTGCGATGCTTTACGAGCGCGTCGAGAAGATCCCCGCGGCTGACGATCCCGACAAGCTTGCCGTTGCGCAGAACAGGCACATGCTTCAGCTTGCGACGTCGCATCAGGCTCCCGAGAACGCCGGTCGGCGTCGTATCCGATACCGTCGTGACGTGGCGCACCATGACCTCCTCAACCTTCAAATCGCGCGCGGTCGCGATGTCCTCGAGACAGACCGCGTCCTCGTCGAAGAGGCGCAGCCACCATGCGCGCGGGCTATCCGAAGGAGGGTGTTGCAGCAAATCGTGGTCGCTGACGATGCCGACGACGTGGCCCTGATCATCGACCACGGGAATTGCCCCGACACGGTGGGCGAGCATCAGGCGGGCAATCTCGCTGACGCCAGTGTCGGGATGGGCCGTTACCACCTGGCGCGTCATGATGTCGGCAGCTTTCATCGGATCGCTCCGTCTTCAGCGCTCGTCGGGTCCCGGTTCTTCTTGCTGCAGGATCTCGCAGACCTGAAGGACGGCGCCGCGCGGGCCGCGCTCGATTTCGGTAGCTATCTGGTCGTTGGCGTTGACCCAGGTGAAGGCTTCCAGTACGTCGGCAGCGGTCGCACCCGCCCGCAGGATTTCCAGCAGTACCGCATCGTCGAGCGAGCCGACGATATCAATGATCTCCTGTCGAGTTGCCGGTTGCGTTTCCGATTTCATCAACCATTCCCTTCTCTACGCCGGGTTACGTTCGAGTGGTCTCGGTCGGCGGTAAGTGGTGCTTGCCGGTTGGGGTTACCGTGCTTGCCTGCGGTCCTTCGGCGCTTTCCGACTCGCGCGCGACGAAGCGCACCTCCGCTCCGATCTCCAGCGCGTCGAAGCTGCCGTCGGTGACGCTGTTGCGATGAAAATAAATCTCGTCTCCGGCCGCGGTGACGATAAAGCCGCCATCGCGGTCCGGGAGGAGCCGCGCGATCCGGCCATGGTCCGGCACCGTGTGGAGCTTTACGGCGCCGCGGCCGTGGCGGGCGTGATCTTCGAGGCGGCGACGCAGTGCGTCAAAGGCGTCGCGAACGGCGACATGCGCGTCCTCATGCGCGTGGTTCATGCCGCCATCGCGGCCGACGACGATCTCGCGGCCGGGGAGCACGAGATCGATGCGAACCTCGAACAGGTTGCCCTGGTGGTGCCGGTGCCCCGACTCCACGGTGACGTGGCACGAGGTGATGCGATCAAAGAAATGCTCCAGCTCCTGCGCACGCTGGCGGATGCGTGTCTCCAGCGCCGGCGACGGGTCCATATGACGAAAGGTGATCTGGAGCGGCACCTGCATCGAACATCCCCTGTGGTTGTTCGAGCAGCCTAGGCGACGCGATGTCGGCAGCCATTGATCCAACGCAATTCCGGCGCCGATAGAAGAAAATTCAGTGAGGGGACCGCCCGATCTGCTCCGCTTGTCGTGCGATCAGCACCGAGCACGGCGCGTGGGTCGCCAGCTTCTGGGAGACGCTGCCCAGCAGCAGGCCGGGGAGGCGACCTCGGCCACGACAGCCAACGACGATCAGATCGATGTCGTGGGCGCGGGCGAAGTCGGTTATTTCAAGCGCCGCGTCGTCGCCGGTACGCCGCACTTCGCGAAAGCGAATGACGCCGGCACGCTTCGCCACCTTCTCACAGCGTTCAAGATAGTTGGCCGACGCATCGACAAGGATTTCAAGCGCCTCTGCATCGGCCAGTTTTTCGGATCGGGCCAGCGTCGAAACGTCCGCCGCGCCGACCCGATTTGGATTGACTACCGCGAGCGCGATCAGCTCGGCTCCCGTCTTCGCCGCCAGCTCGGCGGCGAGTTCGACTGCTTTAAGGGCGGCGTCGGAGCCGTCGTCGGCGACCAATATGCGTTCCATGTTGCCGCTCGCCCTTCATGCCGGGATCAAGTAACTGCCCGTGTAGCGAATGCGGGGTCCCGAGGCTTTGACATGGATCAAGGTATCGTCGCCGGCGGTCGCGCCCGGCTCGCAGCGAACCATATCGCTGAGCCGGGAATGCCGACCCGAGAGGAATGGATCAATCGCGCCCCTCTTACCTGACGATCGCCACAAAGGAACGCCGCCGGCTCGACCGCTGATCTGGATCAAAGCGCGCCACAAGCTGGTCGGTAAAGATGGCGGCCTTGGCAGCGTCAAATCCGCGGCAGGGGAGACCCGATGATTGGTACAAACCGCGATTTAATCGCGATGCGCGAGGCTATCGAGTACGAGATTTTTCGGCTGAAGGCGCTCAAGAGCATGCCGAGCCGAGTAGCCGATGCGGCTTTCATCGACCGGCAGTTAGTTTCTCTCAGTCGCGAGCGGGTGGCGCTCTGCGCCGCAATTGTGAATCGCCGGATCGAAGCATCCAAAGGTGTGGTGATGTTCTCACGTTGGGCGAGCGGCAACGGCGCGCTCGATAACACCTCCCTTCCTTGCCCGGCAAGAAACGCCGACTTCTCGGCAGCGACGGCGAAGCAGCAGCACCCCTGATCGCTGAGGCTTCATCAACCAATCGAGGAAACGATGGGAGATGAGTTTCGCTTTGCCGACGAGCTGGGGCCGCTGAAGCTCGTTCACATCTGGCGGCCGGCGGCCGGCCTCAAGGCGGTGGTCGCCATCGACAATGTCGCCTGCGGACCGGCGGTCGGCGGGGTCCGGATGGCCCCCGACGTCAGCGCCGAGGAAGCCTTTCGCCTCGCCCGGGCCATGACCCTCAAGAACGCTGCGGCGGGGCTACCGCATGGCGGCGGCAAATCCGTCATCTTCGCCGATCCCAAGATGCCGCGCGCCGATAAGGAGCGGCTGATCCGCGCGTTTGCCGCGGCGATCGCCGATATCGTCGACTACATCCCCGGCCCCGATATGGGCACCGACGAATTGGCGATGGGCTGGATCAAGGACGAGACCGGCCGCGCCGTCGGCTTGCCGCGAGAGGTGGGCGGCATCCCGCTCGACGAGATCGGGGCGACCGGCTTCGGCCTCGCCGCCGCGGTCGAGGTCGCCACCGAGCACATCGGAATGCCTCTCAGTGGCGCGCGCGTTGTGATCCAGGGCTTTGGCTCGGTCGGTAAGCACGCGGCGCGACTGCTGGCCGAAAAGGGCACCGTCCTGGTTGGCGCAAGCGACAGCCAGGGAACCATTGCCGACGACAACGGGCTCGACGTGCCGGCGCTGATCGCGCTCAAGGAAAAAGGCCAGCCGCTGCGCGCTCACTCACGCGGGCGCAAGCTTGGCCAGGACGCAATCATCGATATCCCCTGCGATATCTGGATTCCGGCGGCGCGCCCCGACGTGATCAATGCGGGCAATGTGGCGCGGCTCCACACGAGGCTGGTGGCGCAAGGCGCCAATATCCCCTGCACCGCCGAGGCCGAAGAGACCTTGGCACGCCGCAATGTACTGGTCTTGCCCGACTTCATCGCCAATGCCGGCGGGGTCATCTGCGCCGCGATCGAATACCAGCGCGGAACCGAGGCCGCCGCCTTTGCCGCGATCGACGAAAAAATCCGCGCCAACACGCGGGCGGTTCTGAAGTCGGTGCGCGAAGAGGGGGTCTTGCCGCGCACCGCCGCGCTTTCTCTCGCCAAGGCGCGCGTCAACTCTGCGATGCAGACGCGGCGCTGGGAGCACGCGGAGTAACGAATCACACCGATTTGAGAGGTAACAGCAATGGCACACAAACAGGTCCTCTTCCGTTCCGCTGCGCGCGAGAAGATTCTGCACGGCGTTACGCAACTGGCCGACGCCGTCCGCGTCACCTTGGGCCCGCGCTCCAAGGCGGTGTTGATCGAGAAAAAGTGGGGAACGCCCCTCGTCTGCAACGACGGGGTGACGATCGCCAAGGAATTCGACCTCAAGGATCCCGAGGAAAACCTCGGCGCCCGTATGCTGCGCGAGGCGGCCGAGAAGACCGGGGACATGGTCGGCGATGGTACGAGCACGGCGACGAT
>DATNJF010000410.1:0-2079 GCA_035604035.1 Allostellaceae bacterium
AACCTCGCCCGTGTTCACACCGACGCGCGCTTCGATCGGCAGGTTCCCGGCCTCGCGCAATCTTGCCGAGTAGCGTTTCAGCTCTTCCTGCATCCGCAGCGCCGCGTAGAGCGCGCGTTGCGGATGATCTTCATGCGCGACGGGCGCGCCGAACAGCGCGAAGATGCCGTCGCCGGTGCTCTGCACGATGTAACCGTCGTAGCGGCGCACCGCGTCGATCATCAGCTTCAATGCCGGATCGACGATCGCGCGCGCTTCTTCGGGATCGAGGTCTTGTTCCAGCTCGGTCGATCCCTTGATGTCCGCGAACAGCGCGGTGACCGTCTTGCACTCGCCTTCGAGCGCGGATGCTTCGTCAGACGGGGTGACGCGCACAGACGGGGTTGCAGCTTCGACTGGAGTCGATGCCGGCGCGGCGGCATCGAGCGATACACCGCAATCAGCGCAGAACTTCGCACCGGATGCGTTTTCCGAACCGCACTTCGAACATCGGTTCGGCACGGGGCTGCCACACTCGGCGCAGAACTTCTTGCCCGTCTTGCTTTCGGTCCCGCACTTCGTGCAAAGCATCGCCTGACCCTATCGAGAGAGAGAGCAGGCCCCTCTTGTATCACCCAACCTCGGCTGCGGACCAGCCAGCTGCTCAACGCAAGATCTCAACCCGTCCCTTGCCGTGTAAAGGGCATCCGCATCCCCGGCCCGGTCGCGTCGCGCGCGTCGGAGAGTCCCGATTTATATGTACCCTGTGGATCGGTTTATTTGTGCCTACCGTAACCGCGTGAATGTCACTCGCTGTCCTCAACGAAGTGTCAACAAAGACGACAGTAGTGTATCAGACTGATACACCTCCAGGGGTTGCGTTGAGTAGGCGAATCACCTAGCGTCGCTGCTGATGCTGGCTCGGGGGAGACGCTCTTTGGGATATCCACGCGCGCTGACGGGGTTGGTCGTTGCCCTGGCGGCGACCACCATGGCGCTGTTTCTATTTTTCCAGGCAAATCCGCAGACGCTTGGCTCGCCGCTCGACACGCTCACCTCCGAACTGGATGCCGGCAAGGACGCCCCCGACGTAGTCGAACAGCCCGATTCCGTCGATCCCGCTCCTGCGTCGATCATGATCAGCACGACGCTTGACCGCACCGCGCCCATCGAAAGCTACCTTCGCGACGCCGGGATGGAACCGAGTGACGCGCATCAGTGGGCGTCGTACATTCAGCGCATCACCGCGAACCGATATTTTCACAGCGGGCATCCGCTGACGCTATATAAAGATCCCGAGACCGGCGAGATGCGCGGCCTCAAGTACGATCTTGACGAAAAGACTACCATCACCGCGGCCAGCCTCGGCGCCGGAGTGCTGAAGGCCGGGCTGCGGCCGATCGAGTATTTCACTCACCCGATCAAGCTGACGTTTGCGGTCACCGACAACTTCCAGCGCGCAGTCGCCGAGAACGGGATACCCAAGCCAATCGTCGACACGCTCCAGGATGCGTTCTCGGACCGCCACGATCTCAATCGCCTCGCGCCCGGTTCCGCGGTCAAGCTGATTTACAATGAAAAGGTCAGCCGCGACGGCTCCTACGCGCTCGCCGGCGACGTGCAGGCGGCCCAAATCCGCTTTGGAAGCCGCACGCTGACGGCGATATCGTTCTCGGACGAACACGGCCGCCCTCATCTATATGACGAAAAGGGCCACGCACTCGGTCCGCAGTCGCTGAAGTTTCCGCTCAATTTCAAGTACATTTCCTCGGGCTTCACCTTCCATCGCTATCATCCGATCCTGCACGAGTATCGGCCTCATGTCGGCGTCGATCTGGTCGCCCAATACGGCGAGCCGGTCAAGGCGGTCGCCGACGGCACCGTAATAAGCGCGGGATGGCAGGGCGAGCTCGGCAATTGCATCCGCCTCCAGCATCAGCATGAGATGGTCAGCATCTACGGCCATCTGTCGAAGATTAGCTCCGACGTGAAGCCGGGCGGCTACGTTCGTGTCGGACAGGTCATCGGAAATGTCGGTTCGACCGGCCTTTCGACTGGGCCGCATCTCCACTTCGCGATGGAAAAAGACGGCGCCTGGGT
>DATNJF010000411.1:0-7485 GCA_035604035.1 Allostellaceae bacterium
TGCACCGTCCCGCCGGTCCGCGATCCCATATCGGCACCGCCGGCCAAAACGCAATCCCGCGGGGCGACCCCCTGGTCCCGGTCCGCAACCAAAAGGTGGTGGTGGAGGGGGTAGGATTCGAACCTACGTAGACGTACGTCAACAGATTTACAGTCTGCCGCCTTTAACCACTCGGCCACCCCTCCGCGATCGCAACCCCGTCAGCGAACGCCGCCATCGCCGGTTCACGCTGGCGGCATCCGAAAACCAGCGGTCGACCATAGCAGGATCGCCTTGGCCGGGCCATCAAAGTCCCGATCAAGGCGATCATGCTCGGCCGCTCGCGGCAGAGCAGCGCGCATTTAGGGTTTTCGCCCCATCTTGTCAACACGTTCAGCCCCTCGGACGCGGGTTTTCTTACCATTTGAAGAGGGCGCCGTTGAGCTCGACGGCGCCGTTATGCTGCAGCGCGCCGATCACCTTGAGGCGGCAGTTGAGCACCGTTGCGCAGCCGGGCGACGGCGGCAGGTCGTGCGGGGCAAAATAGCGGGGCTTGCCGCTATCGGCGGGCGGCGAGAGGTCGAGGATCAGCGGATGATTGGGTGACGGCGCGGGCGGCGCTACCTGCTGCGCCCCGGCCGGAGGAGCCCAGAGCGCAAGCACTGCGGCGGCGAGGCCCCAGAGCATCGTTGTCATGCGCATGGTCACCCGACCCCAATACCCTTTGGCACAATACGCCTTTGGCGCTGGTGGTTATAGTGAGCCGGGCTCGGCGAGAGGTGGCGATGACCGCGCAATCCGGCGTGACACGGGAGTTGGCCGACTTCGTCGCCGGCTCGCAATGGCGCGATATCCCGGCGACGGCGCGACGCGAAGGCATTCGTGGGCTGCTGAACTACGTCGGTTGCGCACTCGGCGGCTGCGGCGACGAGGCGATCGGGCTGGCGATCCACGTGCTGAGCCCGTCATTCGGCCCAGAGCAAGCCGGGATCATCGGCCGCAGCGAGCGCTGCGACGTGCTCAACGCCGCGTTTCTCAACGCGGCGAGCGCCAATGTCCTCGAATACGACGACACGCATCTGCCGACGGTGATGCACCCGGCGGCGCCGGTGGCGCCCGGGCTTTTTGCGCTGGCCGAAGCGCGCGGCGCCAGCGGGGTCGAGCTGCTGCATGCCTTCATCCTCGGGGTCGAGGCGTCCTGCCGGGTCGGCAACGCGCTGATGCCGCACCATTACCGGCGCGGCGCGCATATCACGGCGACCTGCGGCATCTTTGGCACCGCCGCGGCGGCGGGGAAGCTGATGGAGCTCGATCCCGTGCGGATGAACTGGGCGCTGGGCCACGCCGCGACCCAATCCGCGGGGCTGGTCGAAAGCCTCGGCAGCATGTCGAAGAGCATTGGGGTCGGGAATGCTGCGCGGAACGGGCTCACCGGGGCGCTCTTCGCCGAAGCCGGGTTCACCGCCGCCGAGAGCGCGATCGAGGGCAAATACGGGTTCGCCGTCGTCGCCAGCGATACGGTCGATCTCGGCAAGATCACCAGCGGGCTGGGCGCCGAGTGGGAGATTTTGGCGAACGCCTACAAGCCGTATCCGTGCGGCGTGGTGCTGTTCCCGGTGATCGACGCCTGCCTCGCATTGCGCAAGCGCATCACGGTGCCGGTGGATCAGATCGCCGCCGTCGCGGTGCGCGGCCACCCGCTGCTGCGCGAGCGCACCGACCGGCCCGAGGTCGCCGATGGCCGCTCGGCCAAGGTCAGCCTGCAGCACAGCGTCGCGGTGGCGCTACTGAAGGGCGCCGCCGGCATCGCGCAATTCACCGACGCCGCGGTGGCCGACCCGGCGGTGCAAGCGCTGCGCGACAGGGTGACGGCCGAGGACGATCCCTCGATCCCGGTCGAGGCGGCGGTGGTCGAAGTTCGGCTGGCGGACGGATCGAGCCTGACGGAGCATGTGCGCGACGGGCGCGGGACGCCGGGCCGGCCGATGAGCGATATCGAACTCGACGCCAAGGTCAATGAGTGCGCCGCGTTTGCCGCGCCGTTTGTCGATGTGCCGGCGCTGATCGCGGCGATCCGCGACATCGAGAGCATGGGCGACGCCGCGCATATCATGCGGATGGCCGTGCCGGTTTAAGCGGAGGCGCAAGAAACGATGGCCAACGTATTGAAAGATAAGCTGGCTTCGGGTGACCTCATCACCCTGATGTCGGCGCACAACCCGCTATCGGCGCGGCTCGCCGAGGAGGCGGGATTCGACGGCATCTGGGCCAGCGGGTTCGAGCTGTCGGCGGCCTATGGCGTGCCCGATGCGAGCCTGTTGTCGTTCACCCAGCATCTCGACATGACCCGGGCAATCGTCGAGCAGACGACGATCCCGATGGTCGCCGACATCGACACCGGCTACGGCAACGCGATCAACGTGTTGCACGTTGTTCGCGCTTATGCCGAGGCAGGCGCCGCCGCGGTGGTGATGGAGGACAAGCTGTTCCCCAAGGACACCAGCCTCCTCGCCGGTGGGCGGCAAGAGCTGGTGCGGATCGAGGAGTTCCAGGGCAAGATCGAGGCCGCGCGCGAGGCCGGCAAGGCGAGTGAGCTGATCGTCATCGCCCGCACCGAGGCGCTGATCGCCGATCTTGGCCTCGACGAGGCGCTGAAGCGTGGCATGGCCTATGCCGAGGCTGGCGCCGATCTCTTACTGGTCCATTCCAAGCGGAAAACACCAGACGAGATCGTCGCCTTTACCGAGCGGTGGAATGGGCCGATCCCGCTCACCATCGTGCCGACCGCTTATCCCGATTTGACCGAGGCAAAGGTGCGAGCGCTGGGCAAGATCAGGATCGTGATCTATGCCAATCACGCGATCCGCGCCGCGGCGGGCGCGATGCGCCAGGTCTTCGCGCAAATCCGCCGCGACGGCGGCATTCACCGGGTGGACAAGCAAATCGCCTCGGTCGAGGAGATTTTTGAGTTGCAGCGCGTGCCGGCGATGAAGGCAGCGGAGAAGAAGTATTTGCGGTAGGCGACGATCGGCGGAGGTTGCGCTCCGTCTTTCAGATGCCAATCAAGTTGAGCCATGGATCCCGGCCTGCGCCGGGATGACAGCTGGCAAAGGGCCAGTTGTCACATGAACAGCTTCTCGCCCTTCAGCCCGTCATACAGTGAGGCGACGAACTCGCCGTAGCCGTTGTAGAGCAAGGTCGGCACGCGCTGGTCGGTGCCAAGCACGCGCTCGGTCGCTTGGCTCCAGCGCGGGTGCGGCACCTCCGGGTTCACATTGGCCCAGAACCCGTATTCGCTCGATTGCAGCGATTCCCAATACGACACCGGGCGCTTGTCGGTGAACTCGAAATGGGTGATCGATTTGACCGACTTGAACCCGTATTTCCACGGCGTCGCCAGGCGCAGCGGGGCGCCGTCCTGCTTCGGTAGCGGCTTGCCGTACATGCCGGTGACCATGAAGGCGAGGTCGTTGGTCGCCTCGGCCATGGTCAAGCCTTCGGTATAGGGCCAGGGGTAGAAGAACTTGTTCTGCTCGGGCGCCACCTTTGGGTCCATGAAGGTGACCATCTTCACGTATTTGGCCGAGCTTTGCGGCTTCGCCATATCGACCAGCGCGGCGAGCGGAAAACCGGTCCACGGCACCGTGAACGACCACGCCTCGACGCAGCGATGGCGGTAAAGCCGCTCCTCGAGCGGCATTTTTTTCAAGAGATCGTCGATGCCGATTGTCATCGGCTTGTCAACCATGCCGTCGATCTTGATCGTCCACGGCCTGACCGGCAGCGCCTGCGCCGCCTTGACGATGTCCTTGTCGGTGCCGAACTCGTAGAAATTGTTGTAGGTGGTTGGATACTTGGCGTCGGTCAGCGGCCGGTCGAGCGTGTAGCGAGGGTTGCGCTTCGCCGGATAAAGCGAGGCGGATGGATAGTCGTCAGCGAGGGCCGTGCCCGCACGCAACAGTCCCGAAGCGAGGATCGGCCCGGCGGCAAGCCCCTGGATCAGCCGGCGCCGGTCGTGGAACACCGTCTCGTCGGTCGCCGCGCTCTCGGGAAGTTCCCAGCCCTTTTTGTGCCGTATCAGCATCGCCCTGCCCCGCTATTACTCAGGCAAACGATTTGGGCGCGGCGAGGATGCGCGCCAACTCACTCTTTCGCGAGGCGGCGGTGAACGACGTTCCGCGAAAGTTACTGCGCCGCCTCTGACGCCCGCGAGGCGATGACCTTCTCCGCCGGCTTCCCGGTCAGCTCCTGCATATGATCGAATTTGTGCGAGAAGCTACCGACCCCGAGGGTCAGCGAGCGCAGCTCGACGATGAGGTCGTGCAGCTCGCTTTGCGGCAGGTGGGCGCGGACGACGTCCCAATTGGGCCAATCCTCCTTGCCGTCGAAGCCGAGGATCTGACCGCGCCGGCCCGACACCAGCCGCTGCACCCGGGCGGTGAAGGCGTTGGGCACCGAAATCTCGACCGAGTCGATCGGCTCGAGCAGGAACGGCTCGCATTTCGCCAGTGATTCCTGGATCGCCTGGCGCCCGGCGGTCTTGAACGCCATGTCCGAGCTGTCGACCGCGTGGAACTGGCCGGTGAGCAGGTTAGCGGTGAGGTCGACGACCGGGAAGCCCAAGGGGCCGGTCTTGAGCGCCTCCTCGATCCCCTCCTCGACCGCCGGGATGTAGTTGCGCGGGATGGCGCCGCCGACGACGCTGTCCTTAAACACAAAGCCGGAACCGCGCGGCAACGGCTTGACGTCGACGGTGATGTCGGCGAACTGCCCGTGGCCGCCCGATTGCCGCTTGAAACGCGAATGCTGCTGCATGCCGCGGCGGATGGTTTCGCGATACGGGACCACCGCCGGGTGGCCGACGACGGCGAGGTTGTGACGGTTGCGCAATCGGTCGATGGCGATCTGGATATGCACATCGCCCTGACCCCAGAGCACCATCTCGCGGGTTTCCTGGTTCTGCTCGAGCTCGAGCGCAGGGTCCTCGTCGATCAGCTTAGCGATGGCTCCAGACAGCTTGACGTCGTCGCCGCGCTTCTCGGCATGGACCGCAAGGCCAAACACCGGCTGCGGCTTGTCGGGCTGCGGCAATGTCTCGCCCTTGCCCGACGGGGTCAGGACCGTACCGGTAGCGATCTCCTCCATGCGGGTGAAGCCGACGACGTCGCCGGCCCCGGCCGAAGCCGCCTTCTCGTGCGTCGCCCCGGTGACGCGCACCACCCCGGCGACGCGCGAGCCGTTGAGCACGGCGCCTTCGGCGATCGGACCGCGCCAGACCCGCACCAGCGACAGCTTGCCGGTATGCGGCAGATGGTAGGTCTTGATGACCTGCGCCATCGGCTCGCCGGAAGCGGCGATGCCAAGCCGCGCCATCGCGGCGGCCGGCCCCGGCGTGTCGTGGCGCAGCGACTTCCATAGCCGACGCACGCCGTAGTCCTGCAACCCGGAGCCGACTAGCACCGGCACGATCTGCGCCGCGCCGACCTCCTTCTTCAGGTGCTCGTAGATTTCTTCCTTCGAGGGCTGCACGTCCTCGAGCAGCTTTTCCAGGAGCGCATCATCGAAATCGGCCAATTTCTCGACGAGCGCGGTGCGGGTCTGGCCCTGCTCATCCCAGAAGCCGGCGGGAAGCTGGATCAGATCGGACGCCGTGCCGGGCTGATATTTGTATGCCCGTTCGCTGATCAGATCGACATAGCCGGTGGGCCCGGAATCGCCGTCGCGCAGCGGGATCTGCCGCAAGACCAGCGGCCGCTCGGAATAGGATTGCAGCGCCGCCAGCACGTCGCGCACCCGAGCGCCAGCGGTGTCGAGCTTGTTGATGAAGATCATGTGCGGGATGTTGTTGCGGTCGAGGAAGCGCAGCAGCGCGCTCACCGTCACCGCCCGCTCGGCCTCCGGCTCGCAGACCACCACCGCCATGTCGGCGGCCAGCATCGCCTGCTGCGCGTCATAGGCCAGCTCGACCGAGCCGGGGCAATCGAGGATCGTCCACTTGTCGCCCAGAAAAGTCGCCTCGGCGGCGTTCATCTCGGTCGACATCTGCCGCGCTCGCGCCTCGGCGGCGTGGTCGCCGACCGTGGTGCCGTCGCGAATGGTGCCGCGCCGGGCGGTGGTGCCGCTCGAATGCAGCATCGCTTCCATGAGCGAGGTCTTGCCCGAGAGATAGGGGCCTACCAGAACCACACAGCGATGGCCCACATCAGCCATAGGCGTCTCCATTCCATCCCTCAGCGACCGCCGCGGCGGCCCCGCGTTGTGACGGGATCGTGACGAGAGGCCTTGCCGAAGGCAAACGGAATCTGGCCGCCGCCGGCTTTCGGCCTATTGCAGCGCGAGGCAGGCGCGCTCGATGCGGCGGCAGGCTTCCTCGAGGATGGCGTTCGAGGTCGCGTAGGAGATGCGGATGTGCGGGGCGAGCCCGAACGCCTCGCCATGCACGACCGCGACCCCTTCGGCAGCGAGCAGGTATTTGGCGAAAGCCTCGTCGTTGCGGATCGTCTCGCCCTGCGGCGTTTTCTTGCCGATGAGCCCAGCGACGGACGGGTAGACGTAGAACGCGCCTTCCGGCCGCGGGCAATGCATCCCGGGGATTTTGTTGAGGGCGTCGACGACGAGATCGCGGCGCTGCTTGAACACCGCCGCGTTGGGCGCGATGAAGTCCTGCGGCCCGTTCAAGGCCTCGATCGCCGCGGCCTGGCTGATCGAGCACGGGTTCGCGGTGGAGTTCGACTGGATCGCACCCATCGCCCTGATCAGCTGCTTCGGTCCGGCGCCGTAGCCGATGCGCCAACCCGTCATGCAATAGGCCTTGGAGACGCCGTTGACCGTGAGCGTGCGGTCGTAGAGGCGCGGCTCGACCTGGGCGATCGTCTTGTAGTCGAAATCGTCGTAGACGAGGTGCTCGTACATGTCGTCGGTCATCACCCAGACATGCGGGTGCTTGAGCAGCACATCGGCGACGGCGCGCAGATCGGCCTCGGTATAGGCCGCTCCGCTAGGGTTCGACGGCGAGTTGAGAATCAGCCATTTGGTCTTCGGCGTGATCGCCGCGTCGAGGTCCTCGGGCCGCATCTTGAACCCGTAATTTTGCGGGCAGGCGACCGGCACCGGATTGCCGTCGGCGAGCAGCACCATCTCGGGATAGGAGACCCAATAGGGCGCCGGGATCACCACCTCGTCGCCGGGGGAGAGGGTCGCGACCATCGCGTTGTAGAGCACCTGCTTGCCGCCGCTCGACACCGAGACCTGGCCGGGCTCGTAGTCGAGCCCATTCTCGCGCTTGAACTTGGCCGCGACCGCCTGCTTCAGCTCCATCCGGCCGTCGAACACGGTGTACTTGGTGTCGCCGCGGCGAATCGCGGCGATCGCCGCCTCCTTGATGTTCTCGGGCGTGTCGAAATCGGGCTCGCCGACCGACAGGCTGATGATGTCGCGGCCCGCCGCCTTCAATTCGGTGGCGAGCGCGGTGATGGCCATCGTGGGCGAGGCTTTGACCCGCGCGAG
>DATNJF010000412.1:0-11767 GCA_035604035.1 Allostellaceae bacterium
AAGCCTCGACGCGCACGGCGGCGCTCTTGTCTGGCGAGGTCGACTGGATCGAGGCGCCGTCGCCGGATGCGATCGACCGGCTGAAATCGGCGAGCATGCAGATCGTCACCAACGTCTACCCGCATAACTGGAGCTATCAGCTCAACTTCGTCAAAGGCCCGTTCACCGACAAGCGGGTCCGCCAGGCCGCCAACTATGCGCTCAACCGCACGGAAATGAAGGAGCTGCTGAACGGGCTGATGCTCGAAGAATACGCAACCGTGCCGCCCTCGACGCCATATTACGGGCACCCCGTCGTTTACAATTACGACCCCGATAAGGCGAAGGCGCTGTTGAAGGAGGCCAACTGCGTCCCGTGCAAGATGACGTTCGCGATCTCGACGTCAGGCTCCGGCCAAATGCAGCCCCTGCCGATGAACGAGCTGGTCAAGTCGCAGATGGACGCGGTCGGCTTCGACGTGACACTCGATTCGATGGATTGGAACGCTCTCCTCAAGCTGACGCGCGAGGGTGTCGATGAGCACCCCGATGTCAACGCGATCAATGTCAGCCGGCAGACGCAGGACCCGTTCAACGCGCTGATCCGCCATGTCTGGACGAGCGCCTGGGCGCCCAAGGGCAGCAATTGGGGTCATTTCAGTAACCCCGAGATCGACAAGACGATCGCCGAGATGAACGAGGAGGCGGTGCTGATCTTTGTCGCGCACGACGTGAACCCGCGCGCTCTCTCGCCCAAGGTGCACGGCTTTGTCCAGGCGCAGAGCTGGTTCCAGGATTTGACCCCGGTCAGCGTCACGCCATGATCTTCTACATCTTGCGACGCATTCTTTACGCGATCCCGATCGCGTTCGGGGTCAGCGTCGTGTGCTTTTCTCTGGTCTACATCGCGCCCGGCGACCCGCTGCAGACGGTAATGCCGCCCGACGCGACCGCCGAGACGATCGAGATCGTCAAGCACGCCTACGGCTTCGATAAGCCGATCCCGATTCAATACCTGATCTGGCTCGGCCATGTGCTGACCGGCAATTTCGGCATGTCGATCTCGACCCGGCGGCCGGTCATCCTCGAAGTTACCGACGCGCTGGCGAACACGTCTCTGTTGGCTCTTTTCGCGGTGCCGCTGTCCTTCTCCATCGGCTACGCGATGGGCGCAATCGCCGGCTGCTTTCCCGGGCGCTGGCTGGACCGGTTGGTAACCGGGACCGCGGTGGTCGGTGTCAGCCTGCCAAACTATTGGCTTGGCATCGTGCTAGTCGTGTTTTTCGCGGTTCAGCTCGCGCTGTTGCCGGCGACCGGCATGGGGCCGAGCGGCTCGACCAATTTCCACATCCTCGAATGGAGCTGCGCGAAATACCTCGTCCTGCCGGTGTTCACTCTGGCGATGATCCCGATCGGCATCCTCGCGCGCACCACGCGTGCCGCCGTCGCCGAGGTGCGCAGCCAGGATTTCGTCCAGACCCTGCGTGCCAAGGGGTTGTCTGAATGGGCGGTGATCCGCCACGTGCTGAAGAACTCGCTACCACAGGTCATGGCGGTGATGGGGTTGCAGTTCGGCTACTTGCTCGGCGGCTCGATCCTGGTCGAGACCGTGTTCACCTGGCCGGGCAGCGGGTTCCTCTTGAGCAAGGCGATCATCAATCGCGACGTGCCGGTGCTGCAGGGCACGATCCTGACGCTCTCGCTGATCTTTGTTGCGACCAACCTTGTCGTCGACCTGCTGCAATCACTGGTCGACCCGCGCATCCGGCGGGCGTGAGGGAGAGACCGCGATGAGCGATATCGCCCTCGACAAGCCGCTCGACAGCTTCGACCAGCAGGTCGCTCCAGCGACGCTCGTGCGCGGCTATTGGCAGTCGGTGTTCTACCGGCTGCGGCATGATCCGGTGACGCTGTTTTTTGCGGCGATCGTGATGCTGATCGTGCTAGCGGCGATCTTCGCGCCGCTCGTCGCGCCGTTCGACCCCTACAAGGAAAGCGTCATCTCCCGGCTGAAGCCGTTCGGCTGGAAAGATTATCTGCTCGGCAGCGACGAATTGGGCCGCGATATGCTCTCGCGCCTCATCTATGGCGGGCGGGTGTCGCTGCTGATGGGCATCGTCCCGGTGCTGATCGCCTCGCTCGTCGGCGGCCTGCTCGGGGTTGTCGGCGGCTTTGTCGGTGGCCGCGTCAACACCGTGATCATGCGGGCGATGGACGTGTTTTATGCGTTTCCGTCGGTGTTGTTAGCGGTGGCGGTTGCGGGCGCCATGGGCGGCGGCATGGGTAACGGGATGCTGGCGCTGACGCTCGTCTTCATCCCACCGATGTGCCGGGTCGCGGAAACCGCGACGACTCAGGTACGGGCTCTCGATTATATCGAGGCGGCGCGCGCTACCGGCGCCGGCACGATCCTGGTCATCCGCTACCACGTGCTCGGCAATGTACTTGGCCCGGTTTTTATCTACGCATCATCGCTCGTTAGCGTCAGCATCCTGTTGGCCTCGGGCCTTTCGTTTCTCGGCCTTGGCGTGCGCCCGCCGACCGCCGATTGGGGGCTGATGCTAAGTACGCTGCGACAGTCGATCTATGTGGTGCCGTTTGTCTGCGCGCTGCCCGGCGCGGCGATCTTTGTAACCTCAATCTCGTTCAACCTCGTCAGTGACGGATTGCGCGCGGCGATGGACGTGCGGATGTAGCGCATGGCCCTGGCTGCCGCTTCCAACCCGCGTTTAGATCCGCCGGATCGGGCCGGCCCGGCTCAGCCGCTGCTGATCGCGCGCGACCTGAAAAAGCATTTCCCGGTCAAGGGTGCGCGCGGCAAGGCGGTCCAGGCGGTCGACGGCGTCTCGTTCACTGTGCGCAAGGGCGAAACTTTGGGCATCGTCGGCGAGAGCGGCTGCGGCAAGTCGACCCTCGCGCGGCTCTTGCTGCATCTTGTCTCCCCGGATGCCGGCGAACTGGTATTTGACGGCGACGCGGTTGGGGTCGCCGGCGGCATTGCCCTCAATGCGCTGCGCCGGCAGGTGCAGATAGTGTTCCAGGATTCATATTCCTCGTTGAACCCGCGCATGCCGGTGCGCGACTCCGTCGCCTTTGGCCCGTTCATCCAGGGCCGCAAGAAGGCCGAGGCACGTGACATCGCCCGCGCGATCCTCGGCAAGGTTGGGCTCGACGCCAATCTTTTCGGCCCGCGCTACCCGCACGAGCTGTCGGGCGGGCAAAAGCAGCGCGTCAACATCGCCCGCGCGCTCGCCACCGACCCGCGCATGGTGATCCTCGACGAGCCCGTGTCGGCGCTCGACAAATCTGTCGAGGCTCAGGTCTTGAACCTGCTGCGGGCCTTGAAGCGGCAATTGAACCTGACCTACGTATTTATTAGCCACGATCTCAACGTCGTGCGCTACATCAGCGACCGGGTCCTGGTGATGTATCTCGGCCGGGTCGTCGAACTGGGTCCGGTTGATGCGATCTTCGAGCAACCGCTGCATCCTTATACGCGGGCACTCTTGGCGTCGCACCCATCGATGGACCCGGCGCGGCGGATCGAGGAGCCGCCGATCTCGGGCGATCCGCCAAACCCCATCGACCCACCGTCGGGTTGCCGCTTTCGCACGCGCTGCCCGTGCGCCGAGCCGGTCTGCGAAAGCACGGTGCCAGTGCTGGGCGAATGGCTTGACATGCAATCGCATGTCGCCGCCTGCCATATGCAGGATCCGAAATCGGGCCATAGCAAGGCAGGCGAGGCCTGAGATGGATGGCAGCGTGGAGCTTCCGCTCGTCGAGGTCAGCGATCTCAGCGTCAAATTCGTCTCGCGCGAAGTCACGGTCCACGCGGTCAATAACGTCAGCTTCTCGGCTCGCCGCGGCGAGGTGCTGTGCATCCTTGGCGAGTCGGGCTCCGGCAAGTCGGTAACACTGCGCTCGCTGATGCGTCTGTTGCCGCGCCAGGCTCGGGTTGATGGCGATGTCCGCGTCAACGGTAAAGACGTGCTGGCGATGGGCGCTCGCGAGCTGCGCGACCTGCGTGGCGGGCTTGTCGCGATGATCTTTCAGGAGCCGATGACCGCGCTCGACCCGGTCTATACGGTCGGTCAGCAGATCGGCGAGATGGTGCGGCGGCACACCGGCTGCGACCGCAAGGCGGCGCGGGCGCGTGGGCTCGAGCTGCTCGATCTGGTCGGGGTTCCTTCGGCCCAGCGGCGGCTCGACGCCTACCCGCACGAATTGTCGGGTGGGCTGCGCCAGCGCGCGATGATCGCGATGGCGCTGTCCTGCAACCCGCAGCTATTACTCGCCGATGAGCCGACCACGGCGCTCGACGCTACGGTGCAGGTGCAGGTGCTGATTCTGTTGCGCCGGCTGCAACGCGAGCTCGGCATGGGCATGATATTCGTTACCCATGATCTCGGGGTCGCCGCCGAGATCGCCGACACAATCGCGGTCATGTACGCCGGGCGCATCGTGGAGATCGGGCCGGTTGCCCAGGTGCTGAGCGACCCGCTGCATCCCTATACCGCGGGCCTGCTCGCCTCGACCGTGCACGGCCAGCAGAAGGACCACGACATCGACGCGATCCCCGGCAGCCCACCCGACATGCGCCGCCTGTCGCAAGGCTGCAGCTTCGCCCCGCGCTGTCCGCGCCAAAGCGTCAGGTGCCATGCCACGGTCCCTCAACCGCGGTTCATTGCTCCAGACCGGATGGCTGCCTGCCTCAACCTGTCGGTCGGCACCGAGTGAGCTATCAAAGTGGAGAAGTCCTTCCTGCGCATCTTGGCCGGTCAAATCACCGGAAAGCGGGTCGCTGATAACGGGAAGGTTCCGAGTAACACCGCCCACATTCGCTGGCTGCCACTGCCGCTGGGACGATCAGCGGCAAAAACGCTAACTGATCAATCCCGTCTGTCGGTGGTGGAGGCCGGAAGCGGAATCGAACCGCTGTGGACGGATTTGCAGTCCGTTGCATAGCCACTCTGCCATCCGGCCGGCCAAGAGCTTGCGGAGTACGCTGATATAGGCGGAGCGCCCGTTAAGGGTCAAGTTGGTCGCCGGCGGACAGAATTGGCGTTTTCGCGCGCATTTACCGCGGCCGGCGCTGTTGCCGCATTGCGGCCGCGTCCATATATTTGAGTAAATCCAGATTGATGGCTGAAAGGTTTGAGCATGGCGCGAGTTACCGTCGAAGATTGTGTAGTCAAAGTGCCGAACCGCTTCGAGCTGGTGCTGGTTGCCGCGCAACGTGCGCGCGAGATCACCGCCGGTGCGCAGCTGACGCTCGACCGCGACAACGACAAGAACCCGGTCGTCGCGTTGCGCGAGATCGCCGACGATACGGTGCCGGTCGACAAGCTGCAGGATTCGTTGATCCGCAGCATGCAGAAGCATGTCGAGATCGACGAACCGGAGGAGACCATCGAGCTCGAGCCCAGCCTGTTTGGCGTTGCCGAAGAAGCTCTGGGCGTGCCCGGGGACGATATCGAAGAGATCGACGGAGAACCGGCGGACGAGGAAGAGCTCGCCGAGGATATGCTCACGGTCGAGGACGAAACCGCGCTGGCCGAGGACTCAGCCGAGGTCGATCCGGAAGAGAATTTCGAGGAGCAGCCCTAGGGACGGTGTTCCCGGGCGCATCAACGGATAAGGATCGCCGCGCGATGATGCGGCAACCCGATCTCGTCGATCTGGTCAAATCCTACGATCCGGGCGCGGACGAGGCGGTGCTGAACCGCGCCTACGTCTATTCGATGAAGGCGCATGGCACGCAGATGCGGGCCTCGGGCGATCCCTATTTTTCGCATCCGGTTGAGGTCGCGGGCGTGCTCGCCCGGATGAAGCTCGATACCGCGTCGATCGTCACCGGGCTCCTCCACGACACCGTCGAGGATACTGTCGCGACGCTCGACGACATCGAAAAGCACTTCGGCCCGGACATCGCCCGGCTGGTCGACGGCGTCACCAAGCTGTCGCGGCTCGAGCTGCAATCGGACCAGACCAAGCAGGCGGAAAACTTCCGCAAACTGGTGCTGGCGATGTCGGAAGACATCCGCGTGCTCTTGGTCAAGCTCGCCGACCGGCTGCACAACATGCAGACGTTGCGTTTCATCCAGGACGCCGACAAGCGCCGCCAGATCGCGCGCGAGACGATGGACATCTATGCCCCGCTTGCCGAGCGCATCGGCATGCACCGGATGAAAGATCAGCTCGAAGACCTGGCTTTTGCCGAGCTCTATCCCGATGCCAGGGCCAGCATCACCGCCCGGCTCGGCTTTCTGCGCGATCAGGGCGGTGACATCGTCCCGCGCATCGTTGCCGAGCTTACCGCTAAGCTCGAAGAGGAGGGACTGCCCGCCTTGGTCGCTGGGCGCGAGAAATCGGCCTATTCGATCTGGCGCAAGATGCAGCGCAAGGATGTGCCGTTCGAGCAGCTTGCCGATGTCATGGCGTTTCGCGTCCTGGTCGACGATATCGGCCAGTGCTACCACGCGCTGGGGGTCATTCACTCCGCCTATCACGTGGTTCCCGGTCGGTTTAAGGACTACATCTCGACGCCGAAGCCCAACAACTACCGGTCGCTCCACACCGGGGTGATCGGGCCCGAACGGCAGCGCATCGAGATACAGATCCGCACCCGAGAGATGCACGAGGTAGCGGAGCTCGGCGTCGCCGCGCACTGGATCTACAAGGAGGACGCCGCGCGCACCGCCGGCCCGCAATACCGCTGGCTGCGCGAGCTGGTCGACATCCTCGAACATTCCTCACCGGAGGAATTTGTAGAGCACACCAAACTGGAGATGTTCCAGGACCAGGTCTTTGTCTTCACCCCCAAGGGCGAAGTGATCGCCTTGCCGCGCGGCGCAACGCCGGTCGATTTCGCCTACGCGGTCCATTCGCAGATCGGCGACACCTGCGTCGGTTCCAAGATCAATGGGCGGCTCCTGCCGCTGCGCACGGAGCTGGTCAACGGCGACCAGGTCGAGATCGTTACCTCGAAGGCGCAGACCCCTTCGCCGACCTGGGAGCGCTTTGTTGTCACCGGCAAGGCGCGTGCTCGCATCCGCCGCTACATCCGCACCCAGCAGCGCTCGCAATATCTCGATCTCGGCAAGGCCATCGTGCAGAAGGCATTCCGCCAGGAGGGCCAGGAGTTCTCCGAAAAGCCGCTGCAGACGGTACTGAAGCAGTTCAACTGCACGGCCACCGAGGATCTCTACGTCGCGGTAGGCGAGGGCATGCTGACCGGGCGGGAGGTGGTTAACGCCGCCTTTCCGCCCCCGCCCGATTCGGCCAAGGACAAGGTCGTGCCGCTGTCGCGCGCGCGGCGCAAAAGTGCCGGCAAGGACCACGCGGTGTCGATCCGCGGCCTCATCCCCGGCATGGCGTTGCACTTCGCCGGGTGCTGCCACCCGCTGCCTGGCGACCGCATCGTCGGCATTGTCACCACCGGTAAGGGCGTGACGATCCACACGATCGACTGCGATACGCTCGAAACCTTCAATGACGAACCCGAGCGCTGGATCGATGTCGCCTGGTCGAGCGACGAGGCGGACTCGATCCATGTCGGACGCATCAATGTCACCATCGCCAACGAGCCTGGCAATCTCGGCAGCCTGACCACGACGATCGGCAAGCAGGGTGGCAATATCAGCAATCTGAAGATCACCAACCGCTCGACCGACTTCTTCGAGATCATGGTCGACATCCAGGTCGCCGACGTAAAGCAGCTGTCGACGATCATCGCCGCGCTCCGGGCAACGCCGGTCATCAACTCGGTCGAGCGGGCGCGCGGCTGAGCCGGATGATCCTCGGCGTCGGCAGCGACCTGATCGATATTCGCCGCATCGAAAAGACTATCGAGCGCTATGGTGAGCGGTTTCTCGACCGCATCTTCACCGAGACCGAACGCCGGCGCTGCGATCGTCGCGCCAATCGCGCCGCTAGCTACGCCCGGCGCTTCGCTGCCAAGGAGGCAGCGGCGAAGGCGCTCGGCACCGGGTTTCGCCGCGGCGTGTTTTGGCGCGATCTCGGCGTCGTCAACCTGCCGTCGGGGCAGCCGGGAATGCTGTTGACGGGGGGCGCGCTAATGCGGCTCGAAGCAATCACCCCAGCGGGAATGGCGGCGCACCTTGCCCTTACCATCACCGACGAGCCGCCACTTGCCCAGGCCGTCGTCATCATCACCGCCGAGCTACAGCGGACCGAGAATGCCCCATAGATCACTGGTGGCGGCCTTGACTTGCCCGACAGCGCGCGGCTTGATCGCAGCCAACTTCCGCCGCTTGGTCAGACCATGAAATCCGCTACCGCCAAGAAGAAATCGTCGGGCGGCATCTACGAGACATTCAAGACCATTATCTACGCGATCCTGATCGCGCTGGTGGTCCGCACTGTCGCTTACGAGCCGTTCAATATCCCCTCGGGGTCGATGATCCCGACGCTCTTGGTTGGCGACTACCTCTTCGTCTCCAAGTTCTCTTACGGCTACAGCCGGTTCTCGCTGCCATTCGGCCTGCCGCTGTTCTCTGGCCGCATTTTGGCGTTCCACGGGCCCGAGCGGGGCGATGTCGCCGTGTTCAAGCTGCCGAGTGATACCTCGACCGATTACATCAAGCGCCTCGTCGGGTTGCCCGGGGACAAGGTGCAGATGATCCACGGCAATCTGTTCATCAATGGGCAGATGGTGCCGCGCCGCCAAATCGAGGATTGCCTGAGCCCCGAGGGTGGTACGATTCTTATGCGTCAGTACATCGAGTCGCTGCCGCGCGGTCTTGGAGAACCCCCGCTCGATCATCGCATCATCAAGCGCAGCGATGAGGAGATGCTAGACAACACCCCGGTCTTTGAGGTGCCGCAAGGGTACTATTTCGCGATGGGCGATAATCGCGACAACTCGCAGGACAGCCGCACGCTTCAGGTGGGCTACATCCCGGGTGAGAACCTCGTCGGTCGTGCGGCGTTCTTGTTCTTCTCGACCGACGGCTCTGCCGCATGGTGGGAATTCTGGAAATGGCCGTTCGCCATCCGTTACAGCCGGCTGCTGCATGGGGTTCAAGGGATGGGTCCTTCGGCGCCTGGGCCAGTGGCCGGACGGTGTGAATGATTTGATGAAGCCAGCCAATTGCATTCCTGCAGCTGCGGTTAGCGATGATCTCGCCGAGACTTTCGGTCACCTCTTTACCCGCCCGGATCTGCTCACCGAGGCGCTGACCCATCCCAGTGCTATCGCGCCCGCTCGCGGCAAGCGGCGGCGCCGCGAGCCACAGCCGCAAGGATACGAACGCCTCGAATTCCTCGGCGACCGGGTGCTCGGGCTCGTCGTCGCCGATCTCCTCTGGCGCCGCCACCCCGATGAGCCCGAGGGTCATCTAACCCGGCGGCATGCTCAGCTCGTGCGGCGCGATGCGCTGGCCGGGGTCGCACGCCAGATCGGCCTCGATCGCCATCTCGTCCTGTCGCGCGCCGAGGCAGCTTCGGGCACCGCGCAGAACCCGAGCATCCTTGCCGATGTCTGCGAGGCGGTGATCGCCGCGATCTATCTCGATGCCGGGTATTCGGCCGCCTTCGCTTTTATCGAGCGCTGGTGGCAGGCCTTGATCGCCGCGATGGACCAGCCGCCGCAGGATCCCAAGACACGGCTCCAGGAATGGGCGCAGGCACGCGGGCTCAGTCTGCCGGCCTACCGGGTCGTCGAGACCAGCGGTCCCGATCATGCGCCGCGCTTCACGGTGGCGGCGCGCGTCGCGCAATCGGACGAGGCCAGCGCCACCGCCTCGTCGAAACGGGCCGCCGAGACCGGCGCCGCTGCCGCCCTCCTGGAGCGCCTTGACAACGATGGCTGAGGCCGCAACCCGCTGTGGCTATGTCGCGCTGATCGGCGCGCCCAACGTCGGCAAATCGACGCTGCTCAATCGGCTGGTGGGCCAAAAGCTCGCTATTGTCTCGCCCAAGGTGCAAACCACGCGCAGCAGGCTGCTGGGCATCGCCACCGACAACAACACGCAGCTCGTCTTTGTCGACACCCCCGGCATCTTCGGGCCGCGCCGGCGCCTCGACCGGGCGATGGTCGCCGCCGCCTGGGCCGGCTCGTCGGATGCCGACGTGACGGTGCTGCTGGCCGATGCGGCCAAGGGCATCGATGCAGACACGCGCCACATCATCGAACGACTGAAGACGGAAAAGCGTCCAGCGATCCTCGCGCTCAACAAGATCGATCTTGTTCGGCGCGAGAACCTGTTGGGCCTCATCGCCGAAGCCTCGAAGCTCGGCGCGTTCGAGCGCGTGTTCATGATTTCCGGACTTAACGGCGACGGGGTTGATGACATGTATCGTCACCTTGCCGAGCTTGTGCCGCTCGGCCCGTTTCTGTTCCCGACCGACCAGCTCTCCGACGCACCGGAGCGTTGGCTCGCTGCCGAGGTCACGCGCGAGCAGGTGTTTCTCCAGCTCCATGACGAGCTGCCCTATTCGACGACGGTCGAGACCGAGAGCTGGCAGGACCGTCCCGATGGCAGCGTGCGGGTCGAACAGGTGATCTATGTCCGCCGACAGAGCCAGCGCGCGATCGTGCTCGGCGAGGGCGGCAAAAGGATCAAGACGATCGGTGCCCGCGCTCGCGCTGAATTGGGCGCGATGCTCGACCGCAAGGTGCACCTCTTCCTCTTCGTCAAGGTGCGCGAGGGCTGGCCCGACGACCCCGAGCGCTTCCGCTCGATCGGCCTCGATTTCAATGCGTGAGCATTGATGGACTGGCGCGATACCGGCTTTGTGTTGATCGCGCGGCGGCATGGCGAGAGTGGGCTGATCGCCGAGTTGTTGACTGCCGAGCACGGCCGCCACGCCGGGCTGGTGCGCGGCGGACAATCGCCGAAAAGACGCGCCTTGCTGCAGCCCGGCAATCTTGTCGCCGCGAGCTGGCGCGGCCGCCTTGAGGAGCATTTGGGGGCGTTCGACATCGAACTCGTCCGCGCCCACGCGGCGGCGCTGATCAACGATGCCGACCGGCTGGCCGCACTTTCCTCGACCGCGGCGTTGATCGCGCTGGCCTTGCCCGAGCGCGAGCCGCACGGCGATGTTTATCAAGGCTTTGCCGAACTGATCGAGGCGCTCGATTCTCGCGATTGGGCGGCCCGATACGTGGCCTGGGAGTGCGGTCTGTTGGCTGCGCTCGGCTATGGGCTTGATCTGACGACCTGCGCGGCGACGGGGGTCAACGACGATCTCGCCTATGTCTCGCCGCGCTCGGGCCGGGCGGTGTCGCGCTCGGCGGGCACGCCGTATCACGACAAGCTATTGGCGCTTCCAGCTTTTTTATGTCGCGATGCGCCCGCGGAGAACGCCGACATCATCGCCGGGCTCGCGCTCACCGGCCATTTTCTGCACCACCATTTGCTGGCGCCGCATGGTAGAACCCTGCCCGAGGCCCGCGCCCGCCTCGCCGAGCGCTTGCGCCGGCTGGTATCATAGCTGCCTGACCGCAACGAGGGCATAGACCGATGAGCGATACGGCGCTCGCCGGCGAAATCCGCGACGTCGATTTCGCCGATGCGCTCGGCGAGCGTTATCTGTCTTACGCGCTGTCGACGATCATGGCGCGCTCGCTGCCCGATGTGCGCGACGGGCTGAAGCCGGTGCATCGCCGCATTCTGCACGCGATGAACCAGCTGCGCATGAACCCCGACAGCGGCTACAAGAAATGCGCGCAGGTCGTCGGCGAGGTGATGGGCAAGTATCACCCGCATGGCGATGCCGCGATCTACGATGCCATGGTGCGGCTCGCGCAGGATTTCGCGCAGCG
>DATNJF010000413.1:0-9766 GCA_035604035.1 Allostellaceae bacterium
TAAGGGCGATCAAACCCGCAACATTTAACGCCGCCACGTCATTGGAATCGAGCGCAAGTAGCTGCCGGCAAGCTTGGCTTGCCGCCTTGAGCTGGCCCGCCTGGTAATACCGCAGAGCGTTAGCCAAAAGCGTGTCGCGCCGGGATTGTTGTTGACCCCTCGGGCGCGCCGTCGGGTAACTGCCAGGGCGCGCGCCAGTCTTTGCTGCGGCTCGGCGTTCCTTGCGGTTCATTCCTCAGCGCGCCAGCCCTCGAAGGAGGAGGCTGGCTTAATAACCGCTCGACCCTGACGTGTCGAGGATCGGGCAACGCGGCGCTTTAACCGGAAGCGTGGTACCCCGGAACGCTTTGTCCCTCGAATTGCGGAGTTTACTGCGCCGGCTCCAGGGCCGGGGCAGCGGCGTCGGCCTTCGACGCCTCAATCTCGGCAGCCTTCCGTTCGACCAGCTCGACCAGGTGGTCGACGATGCTCTCGTCCTTCAGCCGATGGTCGGTGACACCGCTCAGATACACCTGATGCGTATTATTGCCGCCGCCGGTGAGGCCGATATCGGTCTCGCGCGCTTCGCCCGGCCCGTTGACGACGCAGCCGATGACCGAGAGGGTGAGCGGCGTCGTGATGTGGGCGAGCCGCTCTTCGAGCAGTTCGACGGTCTTGATCACCTGGAATTGCTGGCGCGCGCAGGACGGGCACGAGATCACCGTGACCCCGCGCCGGCGCAGGTTCAGCGATTTCAGCATATCGAAGCCGACCTTAATCTCCTCGACGGGGTCGGCCGACAGCGAGACGCGGATGGTGTCGCCGATCCCAGCCCAGAGCAGCATGCCCATGCCGATCGAGGATTTGATCGTGCCGCTGCGCAGACCGCCCGCCTCGGTGATGCCGAGATGCAGCGGGTAGTCGCAGGCTTCGCCAAGTTGCTGGTAGGCGGCCACGGCGAGGAACACGTCGGACGCCTTGCAGGAAATCTTGAACTCGAAGAAATCGTTGTCTTCGAGGATCTTAGCGTGATTGAGCGCGCTTTCGACCATCGCCTCGGGGCACGGCTCGCCATACTTCTCCAACAGATCGCGTTCCAGCGAGCCAGCATTGACACCGATGCGCATCGAGCAGTTGTAGTCCTTCGCGGCCTTGACGACCTCGCGCACCCGCTCCATCGAACCGATATTGCCGGGATTGATGCGCAGGCAGGCAGCGCCGCTCTCGGCCGCCTCGATCGCGCGTTTGTAGTGGAAATGAATGTCGGCGACGATCGGCACCTGGACCTGCTTGACGATCTGCTTCAGCGCCAGCGCCGACTCTTGATCGGGGCAGGAGATGCGGACGATATCAGCGCCGGCACGCTCCAACCCCTGGACCTGCTCGACCGTCGCCTTGACATCGTGCGTGATCGTATTGGTCATCGACTGCACCGTGATCGGTGCGTCGCCCCCGACCGGCACGTTGCCGACGTAGATTTTGCGACAGGCACGGCGGTGAATATCGCGGTATGGGCGAATGCTCATGTCAGCCTCGCGGGATTTTTCTTGGCTGGGTTATAGAACGCCTGGGTGACGGAAAAAAGACCACGTCCTCAGCCATGAACGGCCTTGCCCGCGGCTAGCTCCGCCGGGTCGAGCGCCACATCGCGCCTCAGCGTGCCGATCCCGCCGATCGACGGCGCCGGTTTTCCGTCTACGGCGATCTCCAACACGCCGGCATTGCCGGTGCGCAGCCAGAGCCCGGCGCGCGACGGCACGTTATAGACCTCACCCGACTTCAAGATACGGGAGAATACGATCGACTGATCTGGTCCACGGACCTGGATCCAGCAGTCGGCGAGCGCGCGAATCGAAATCTTACTGGCGGCGGTCGGAGCAGGGCTGGGCGGAGCCGGTTGGACTACGGCCGCTGGCCCCGTGATCTGTGCCGGCGGAGCCGTTGCAGCCGGCGATGCTGGCTTCGGTTGGGTTGCAGCCACCACTTGCTGCGGCGGTGTGGCCGGCGCTGGCGGAGCAGTCGCGGCCTGCGGCAGCGGCTTAGCGGGCGCACTGGGATTGGGGCTCGCGGCGACGGCCGCCGGATTAGGTGGTGGAGCGGTCTGAGCCGGGTTTGGCGACGGATTCGGCGCCACCACCACTTGGGCCGGCGGCTGAGGTGGCGGCGGGGAGACCAGGAACGGCGCGCCCGATGTCCGTAATTCCGCCGGCACGGCGGCGACGCGCTCGGGCCGGCTACGATCCTCGGTCGACAGGTAGTACCAAATGCCGTAGCCGCACAGCGTTACGATCAGGGCGACAAGCACCAGGGCCCTGCCCGGTAGGCTGCGTTCGCCGAGCGGTACCGGCAGCGCCAGATCGGGCCGCGCGGTAACTCCCGCCACCTCGCCCTTGAGGCGCGCTAGCACTTGCTCGGTGTCGAGCCCTAGGAAATCGGCATAGGCGCGGACAAAGCCGATCGCATAGGCGGGTCCCGGCAGATCGTCGGAGCGCCCCTGCTCCAGTGCGGCAAGATAGGCGGGCTTGATCCGCAACATCGCCCCGATCTCGTCGAGGTCAAGGCCAAGGTCCTCCCGGCGCTCCTGCAAGACGTGGCCGACCTGCCGCTGACGCGGTTGTGAGCCTGCCTGCTCTCCTGCCGGGGACTCGGCGAACGGCGTCTTGATGCGTTGAAGGAGCGTCACGCCGCGTACTCGCTTTCGCCATCGTCTATACAAGCGCCGGCGGGCACTGTCCAATCGAACCGACCCGTCACAGCGCCACCCCGTGGTCCCGCGCATAGGTGGCAAGTCGGCGCCGCAGAGAATGGTCCGGGCGCCCGCCGATCTCGTCGAGATAACAACCGAGCTCGCCGGCATCGAGGCTGCGGATCATCGTCTTGACCGGCCCCAGCGCTGTCGCGGTCAATGACAGCGTGCGGAAGCCGAGTCCGATGAGCATCATTGCCTCAATCGGGTTGCCCGCCATTTCGCCGCACATGCTGAGCGGCACCTCGGCCGCAGCGCAGCGTGCGACAACCTCGCGAAACAGCGCCACCATCGGCGACGACAACAGATCATAGCGGTCGGCGAGCCGCGGGTTGCCGCGGTCGCAGGCAAAGAGGAACTGGGCAAGATCGTTCGTGCCGATCGACAGGAAGTCGATTCGCTCGAGCAGCGCCGGCAATTGCCACAGCAACGACGGGACTTCCAGCATGACCCCGACCTTGACTGAGCGCGGCGGCTCGTGGCCCTCGGCGGCGGCACGGTGGCGCTCCCGCTCGAGCAGCGCCCGCGCCCGCTCGAGCTCGGCAACTTCAGCGATCATTGGGAATTTGACCCAGAGATCGCGCCCCGCGGCGGCGCGCAGCAAGGCGCGCAGCTGCTGGCGCAGCATCGCCGGACGATCGAGCCCGATGCGAATCGCCCGCCACCCCATCGCCGGATTGTCCTCCACCGTGTGGCTGAGATACGGCAGCACCTTGTCGCCGCCGATATCGAGCGTGCGGAAGACGATCGGGCGCCCGCCCATCTGCTCGTAGGCGCGCCGGTAAAAGCCGGTCTGGTCGGCGACATCGGGGAAGGCGTCGCGCGTCAACAGCGGGATCTCGGTGCGGAATAACCCGACGCCGTCGGCGCCGGTCGCCGCGACCTGCACTAGATCGATCAACAGGCCGGCATTGAGCAGGAGCCGCACCGGAACGCCATCACGCGTCACCGCCGGCTGATCGCGCAGCGTCTCGTAATAGGCGCGCCGGCGCGTTCGCTCGGCCATCGTATCGACGATCGACTGCTGCAAATCCTCGCTCGGCCGGATCAGGATCTGGCCATGGTCGCCATCGACGATGACGATATCGCCGGGCTCGGTGCGGTTGGTCGCGTCTTCAACCCGGCCGACCACGGGGATGTCGAAGGCACGTGCGACGATTGCGACATGCGCGGTCGGCGAGCCTTCCTCGAGCACCAGCCCGCGCACCCGGCGATGGGCGTAGTCGAGCAGCTCGGCCGGGCCCATCGAATGCGCGACGAGAATGAATTCGGGCGGAAGATCGCCGAGATCGGCGCCGACCGATCCACCCGACAGGTAGGTCTGCAGCCGGTTGGCCAGGTCTTCGAGGTCTAGGAGCCGCTCGCGCAGATAGGGGTCGGCGATCTGCAGCATCCGGCTGCGGTTTTCCTCACGGATCTTCTGGACCGCGGCCTCGGCGGTGAGGCCGCTCTGCACCGCCTCGGTGATGCGGTTGAGCCAGCCGCGATCGGCGGCAAACATGCGGTAGGTCTCTATGATGTCGCGATGCTCACCGGCGCCAAGGCGGCGGCTGGCCGCGACCAGTTCGTCGATCTGGCTTTGCATCGCATCGATGGCGCGCCGCAGCCGCTCAAGCTCGGCGCCAACATCCTCGGCGACGACCTGGCGGATCACCAGCTTGGGCGCATGCAGCACCGCCGGTCCGATCGCCAAGCCTTCGTTAAGGCGGATGCCGTCGAGGCGCAGGGGCAAGAGCGCGCCGCTATTGCTCTGCGCCATCTCCAGCGGGTTGACCAGCTCGCCGCTCGCCACCAGCTCGGCAACGATCATCGCGATCGTCTGCGCGATCTCAATCTCGTCTTCAGTGTAGTGGCGCAAGGTGCGGTTCTGCACGACGAGCACGCCGAGCACGCGGCCACCGCGCAGCACCGGTACACCCATTAGCGAGTGGTAGATTTCCTCCCCAGTCTCCGGGCGAAAGGCAAAATCGGGATGCGCCTGGGCGTCAGCGAGCGCCAGCGGCCGCGCGGTCGCCGCGATCGCCCCAACCAGGCCTTCGCCGACCCGCAGCCTCGTGCGATGCACGGCTTCGCGCCGCAGCCCCTCAGTGGCGAAGAGTTCGAGCACCTCGCCGGCCCGCATTACATAGGCCGAGCAAACCTCCGCGACCATCTCGGCGGCAACGATGCGAACGATCCGGTCGAGCCGTTCCTGGGCGCTGCCCGACCCTGCCATGACATCGCGCAGCCGACGCAGGAGGCGGCGGGTCCCGGCGCCACCCGCCCCCGGTTGCAAAGCGACCGGGGGCGGGCCAGCGGCCGGTGTCGTCGACTTCGTCGCGGGAGCGGCGGGCGCAGTGTCGTTCATTCGTCGCGGTCCCGCCGCTTTGCGATCACCGCCAACGCCTGCGCGACCAGTTCGTCGAGGATCTCGACCGTGCTTTGCTCGCGCGTAACCAGACCAACGCTTTGCCCGGCCATCAGCGAACCGGCTTCGATATCGCCGTCAATCACCGCCCGACGCAGCGCTCCGGCCCAGAAATGCTCGATCTCGAGCTGTGCATCCTTTTGCGACAGTTCTCCGCGCGAGAACCGCTCGATTACCCCGCGCTGTATCGCCGCGAACTGCTCGGTCGCCGGGTTGGCAAGCGCACGCACCGGGATCACCGGAAAGCGGGTGTCGAGCTGCACCGACGGCACAGCATCGCGGGCCGAAGCGCGGACAAACGCACGCTTGAAATTGGGGTGTGCAATCGACTCATAGGCGCAGACAAAACGAGTGCCGAGCTGCACCCCGGCCGCGCCCATTTCGAGATAAGAGAGGATCGCTTCGCCGCGGCCGATGCCACCGGCGACAAAAACCGGCACTTCGCTCACATGCGGCAGAACTTCCTGCGCGAGCACCGCGGTCGAAACCGGGCCGATATGGCCACCGGCTTCGCTACCCTCGATAACAATCGCTTCGGCGCCGCTGCGCACCAGCTTTTTGGCGATGACCAGCGCCGGCGCGAAGCACACCGCGCGGGCGCCGCCATCCCTGATGCGGGCGATCGCCGCGCCGGGTGGGATACCGCCGGCGAGCACGACATGGCCAACCGAGCTTGCGAGGCAAACATCGATCAGCTCGAAGAGCTGCGGATGCATCGTAATCAGGTTGACGCCGAATGGCCGGTCGGTCAGCGCCGCGGTGGCGGCGATCTCCTTGTCGAGCAGGGCGGGCGACATCGATCCCGAGGCGATGACCCCGAACCCGCCGGCATTCGAGATTGCGGCGACGAGGTTACGCTCCGACACCCAGGTCATGGCACCGCCCATGACGGCGAGCTCGGTACCGAGGAAGCCGCGGCCACGCTTCCATAACCGATCAAGCTCGGCGCGCGCAGGGCTGTGCGGAACGATTGCGTGCGCGCGGGCTTCGCGCCTATCAGTGGCGATGAATTCTGCGGTCATCCGGCGTCGTCAAGCCCATAGGCGGTATGCAACGCCCTGAGCGCCAGCTCGGTGTAATCGGCGGCGATCAGCACGCTCACCTTGATCTCGGAAGTTGAGATCACCTGAATGTTGATGCCGCGCTCGGCCAGGGTCTTGAACATCTGTTGGGCGACCCCGGCATGGCTGCGCATGCCCACGCCGATTACCGAGATCTTGACGACATTGGAGTCGGGTTTCAGTCCTTTGAAACCCAATGCCTTGCGCTTCTCTTCAAGCACGCTCAAGGCACGGTCGAGATCGCTGCGCCCGACGGTAAAAGTCAGATCGGTCGTGCTGCCGTCCGCCGAAACATTCTGCACGATCATGTCGACATTGATCGCGTTATCGGCAAGCGGACCGAAGATCGCCGCGGCGACGCCGGGCCTATCGGCGACGCGCTCGACCGTGATCTTTGCCTCGTCGCGGCTATAGGCGATGCCGCTCACCACCCGGTTTTCCACAATCTCATCCTCGTCGACAACAAGCGTGCCCGGCATATCGGTGAAGCTCGATAGCACCTGCAAGCGCACCCGATTGTTCATCGCCATCGCGACCGAGCGTGTTTCCAGCACCCGCGCGCCTTGCGACGCCATCTCAAGCATTTCCTCAAAGGCGATTCTATCGAGCTTCCTCGCTTTCGCAACGATACGCGGATCGGTCGTATAGATACCGTCGACATCAGTGAAGATGTCGCAACGATCGGCTCTCAACTCCGCCGCCATCGCCACCGCCGAGGTATCGGACCCGCCGCGGCCCAAGGTGGTGATGCGTCCGCCCGGTCCCAACCCCTGGAACCCGGCAACGACCGCGACCTGTCCCTCGCCGAGCGAGCGTTCGAGTGCCCGCGTCTCGATCGCCTCGATCCGCGCCTTGCCGTGCACCCCATCGGTACGGATTGGGATTTGCCAACCGAGCCAGGAGCGCGCGTCAACCCCCAGATTTTGCAAGGTCAGTGCCATCAGCCCCGCCGTCACTTGCTCGCCGCTGGCGACGACGGTGTCGTATTCGCTGGTGTCATGGAGCTTGCTGACTTCCCGCGTCCACTCGACGAGTTGGTTGGTGGCGCCAGCCATGGCCGAGACCACAACGACGACCTGGTTCCCGGCATCGACCTCGCGCTTCACCTTCTGCGCGGCGTTCCTGATGCGGTCGAGATCGGCCACCGAGGTGCCGCCGAATTTCTGAACGATACGCGCCATCGCTCTTTGCAAGTCCCCCGCATGCGGTTCTACGCCGATATTGTCGGCCCCATATCCCCTCCGCATACTCTTTTGCGGCGCCCTGGGCCACTTTAACGAGGTAAAACGGCGGGATGAGGGCAAGCGGCAACATCGTCGATCCCGCCGAAGTCGCACGTTTTGCGGCGCAGGCAGCAAGTTGGTGGGATCCGGCCGGCAGCTTCCGCCCGTTGCACCGGTTGAATCCTGCGCGCCTTCAGTTCATCCACGACGAGTTGATTGCCCACTTCACCCGCGATTCGCGCTCGCTGACCCCGTTTGAAGGGCTCGCCCTCGCCGATATCGGTTGCGGTGGTGGACTTATCGCCGAGCCAATGGCGCGGCTCGGCTTCGAAGTTACCGCGATCGACGCCGATCGGGAGGCAATCGGCATCGCCAAAGCGCATAGCAATACCGCGGGTCTCAAGATCGGCTATCGAGTTGCGACCGCCGAGTCGCTGGCGCGCCGCCGCCGTCGCTTCGATGTGGTGCTTGCGCTCGAAATCGTCGAGCACCTGCCTGATCCGCAAGGTTTTTTGGCCACCTGTGGCAGGCTCCTTAAACCCGGCGGCGCCTTTATCGGCGCGACGATCAATCGGACCCCGCAATCCTATGCGCTGGCGGTTGTCGGCGCTGAATATGTGATGCGCTGGCTGCCGCACGGCACGCATGATTGGAACCGCTTCCTGCGCCCCTCGGAATTCGTGTTAGGGATGCGCCGCGCCGGGCTCAGCGCCACGCGGCTAAAAGGGCTGCGCTATCGCCTCACTCGCGGCGACTGGGCGCCAACCGACGATCCGTCGGTCAATTACATGGTGATGGCGGTGAAGAAGTGACCCGACTAGGCGTCAGAGGTCTGCACCCAGGGGATACGCCCGAACTTGATGCCTTCCTCGGCCAACTCGCGCGACTCCTCAGCGCTCGCCTCGCCGTAAATGCCGCGCGGGTCGCTTTCGCCGTAATGGATGCGCCGCGCTTCCTCGGCAAATTGCGGGCCGACATAGTCGCAATGGTTTTCGACCTGGTGCCGCAGCTCGACCAGGGCGGAGCGCAGCTGCGCCGGCGAAATCGGCGCGCTTCCGCGCGAGCGGCCGATGCTCGGCGCCATCAGCGCCTTTTCGACATGGGCATCGCCGCATTCCGGGCAGGCGATCTCGCCCGCCTTTTGCTGCGCCTCGTACCCTTCGCCGTTGCGAAACCACGCCTCGAACTCGTGCCCCAAAGCGCAGCGGAGCGAAAACCGGATCATCAACCCGACCTCCTCGACCCTCCTTTTACAACGGTGCAAGGGCCCTTAGCAATCGTGGCTCAGTAGTGCTAACGAAAGGTGAAGTTGCCTGCTCCGCTTGGGTTTTGCGGCATCTGATTCTGGTCCGGTGGGGCGGATTGGTGCTCGACCTCGCCGCCGGCGGCGGGCGGCATACGAAACTGCTTCTCGATCGTGGCTACCGCGTTCTCGCGGTCGATCGCGATATCGCCGCGCTGGCGCCGCTCGCCGGCCCGCGCTGCACGGTCGAACAGGTCGATCTCGAAGCCGGCGCGCCCTGGCCGCTGGGCGGCGGCTATGACGGGATCATCGTCGCCAACTACCTGCACCGCCCGCTTTTCACGGCGATTGCCGGCGCCTTGGCCCCGTGCGGCGTGGTGATCTACGAGACGTTCGCGCTCGGCAACGAGCGCTTCGGCCGGCCCAGCAACCTCGAATTCCTACTGCGGCCCGGCGAATTGCTCGACGCCTTCGCCCCGTTGAGCGTCGTCGCGTTCGAGCAAGGCGAGGTCGCCCTGCCCCGGCCGGCCGTCGTCCAGCGCATCGCGGCGGTCAACGGGCCTTTGGGCAAGCTTCCGTAGCGCTACTCCGCGGCCAGCGGCCGAGACACGAACTCCGGCGGGGTGAAGTCGCGGTCGTGCTGCAATGACGGCAGGCCGGAGCGCACCTTGGCGACGCGCGTGGGATCGATGCGGGCGGTGATGATGCCGACCTCCTCGCCGCCTTCCGCCATCACCTCGCCCCACGGATCGACGATCAACGAATGGCCGTAGCTCTTGCGGCCGGCAGTGTGCTCGCCGGTCTGCGCCGGCGCGAAGACAAAAGCGCCGTTCTCGATCGCCCGCGAGCGCAGCAGTACTTCCCAATGCGCCCTGCCGGTCGGCACCGTAAAGACAGACGGCACCGAGAGGAAATCGGCGCCGGCCTGGGCCAGCAGCCGGTAGAGATGCGGGAAGCGCACATCGTAGCACACCGTCATGCCGAGCTTGCCCCACGGCGTCTCGGCGATAACCGTCCGGTGACCGGGCCGATAGGCGTTGCTTTCGCGGATGCTTTCGCCGTTCGGTAGGTCGATGTCAAACAGATGAATCTTTTCGTATTTGGCGA
>DATNJF010000414.1:0-37200 GCA_035604035.1 Allostellaceae bacterium
CAAGCACAACGGCCCGCTCGCCACGCCGGTATCGCTGTCGATCGCCGAATACAATTCGCGCCACGATTTGCGGCTCGACACCTATGCCGGGCCGGAGGCGCAGGTCGCTTCGCTGGCCGACGACATCGCCTACAACAACCACGACATCGACGACGGGTTGCGCGCCGGGCTGTTCGCCATCGCCGATCTCAAGGACGTGCCGCTGGTCGGGCCGGTGTTTCACGAGGTCGCGCAGAAGTACGCGGGGCTCGAGGAGCCTCGGCTCATCCACGAATCGATTCGCCGGATGATCGACCGCATGGTGCGCGACATGGTCGGCGAGACGCGCTCGCGCCTGGCCGACGCCAAGGTCAAATCGGCTGAGGATGTGCGTGCGCTGGGCCGGCCGGTCGCGGCGTTCTCCGAGGCGATGCGGGATAACGACCGGGCGCTGAAGCGTTTTCTCTACGAGCGGATGTACAGGCACTCTCGAGTTAACCGCATGAGCCACAAGGCACGGCGGGTGGTGCACGAGCTGTTCCAGCTATTCGTCGCCGAGCCGGAATGCCTGCCGAGCGAATGGCGCGCGGCGGCCGCCTGCGGCGATGCGGCGGCGAAAGCACGCACCATCGCCGATTATCTCGCCGGGATGACCGACCGATTTGCCCTCGACGAGCACCGCCGCTTGTTCGATACCTACGCGGGGGTTTGACGACCATCTAATGGCTGATGTTTTCGGCGATTTTCGCCGGCTCGTCGTGGCTGCGCTCGACGATCTGGCGGCTTCGGGCGCGATCCCGGCGGGGCTCAACTACGCCCGCGTCGCGGTCGAGCCGCCGCGCGACCCCTCGCACGGCGACATGTCGACCAACGCCGCGATGGTGCTCGCCGGTCAGGTGAAGCAGAACCCGCTGAACCTTGCCGAGAAAATCGCCGCGGCACTGTCCAAGCACGAACTGCATAGCGCCGATTACCGCGGCCGCGGGTTCGCCGCGGAGGTCGCCAAGCCCGGGTTCATCAATATCCGCCTCAATGGCGAGATCTGGCACGCGCAGCTGCGGGCGGTGCTTGGCGCCGGCATTGCCTACGGCGACTCGGAGAGCGGTGCTGGCAAGGACGTCAATGTCGAATTCGTTTCCGCCAACCCCACCGGGCCGATGCATGTCGGGCACGGGCGCGGCGCGGTGGTCGGCGACGCACTGGCGGCGCTGCTGACCAAGGCTGGCTTCGCGGTCAGCCGCGAGTACTACATCAACGATGCCGGCGCCCAGGTCGATGTGCTCGCCCGCTCGCTGCATTTGCGCTACCGCGAGCTGTTCGGCGACGATGTCGGTGCGATCCCCGAAGGCCTCTATCCCGGCGACTATCTGATCGACACCGCGCGTGAGCTAGTGGCGCGCGACGGGCGCATTTGGGTCGATAAGCCGGAAGCCGAATGGCTGGCGCCGCTCCGAGAATTCGCCGTCGCCGAGATGATGGCGCTGATCCGCGACGATCTCGCCGCGCTTGGTCTCGGTTTCGACAAGTTTTCCTCCGAGCGCGAATTGGTCGAGGCGGGGGCAATCGACGAGGCGCTCAGGGTGCTCGAAGGCCGCGGCCTCATCTACACCGGTGTGTTGGAGCCGCCCAAAGGCAAGCTCCCCGACGATTGGGAGCCGCGGCCGCAGCTCCTGTTCCGCGCGACGCAATTCGGCGACGAGGTCGACCGGCCGCTGCAGAAATCCGACGGGTCGTGGACCTATTTCGCCGCCGACATCGCTTATCATTTCGACAAATACCGCCGCGGCGGCGAGTCGATGATCGACATCTGGGGCGCCGATCACGGCGGCTACGTCAAGCGCATGCAGGCCGCGGTCAAGGCGCTGACCGACGGGGCCGCCGCGCTCGACGTCAAGCTGTGCCAGCTCGTCAATTTGTTCGACAACGGCCAGCCGGTGCGCATGTCGAAGCGCGCCGGCACCTTTGTCACCCTGCGCGAGGTCATCGACGAGGTCGGCAAGGACGTCTTCCGCTTTATCATGCTGACCCGGCGCAACGATCAGGCGCTCGACTTCGATTTCGCCAAGGTCACCGAGCAGTCGCGCGACAACCCTGTCTTCTACGTGCAGTACGCGCATGCCCGCGCCAGCTCGGTGATGCGGCACGCGACCGAAGAGTTGCCGGCGGAGCAATTGACCGACGCGGCTCTCGCCGAAGCAAACCTCGCACTCCTCTCCGATCTCGCCGAGCTGGCGCTGATTCGCTTGCTGGCGGGGTGGCCGCGCCTGGTCGAGAGCGCGGCGGAGGCACACGAACCGCACCGTATCGCCTTCTATCTTCAAGAGGTGGCGGCGGCGTTCCATCTTCTATGGACGAAGGGCAGGGACGAGGCGCAGTTGCGCTTCATCATTTCGGGGGATCCCGATCTCACTCGGGCGCGGCTCGCGCTGGTGCGCGGCGTCGCGGTCGTGGTCGGGTCGGGGCTGGCGGTCATCAGGGTGACGCCGGCGGAGGAGATGTGAGCATGTCCTATCAATTTGGACACGTCGATCGCGACGAACGCATCGACCATGTCGAGGCGCCGCAATACGAGGACGAGCTGCCGCTGCGGCGCAGTCTGTCGGGCCCAGCGCTCGTGGTGGGGGTAATGGCGCTATTCGCGGGCGGGCTGTGGTTCGCCTATCACGAGGGCACCAAGCACCCCGGCGTCACTGCCGGCACAACGGCGGCGGACAATGTGCCGCTGATCCGCGCCGACCCACAGCCGGTCAAGGTTAGGCCCGACCCCGGCAAGACCGGCGGGATGGAGGTTCCCGACAAGGACAATCCGCTCTACGGCGCGCGGCCCGGCTCTCAATTGGTCGAAAAAATCCTGCCGCCGCCCGAGGTGCCTGGACCGCGGCCGCCGCCGCCTCCGCCGACTGTGGCGCCAGTGCCGCCGGCTGCTGTTGCCCCGCCGGCACCGCCCGCTTCTGCCACGCCGAAGCCGGCGCCCAAGCCGCCGGCGCAGCCGGCAACCCTGCCGGACGGGGTGCGCGTGCAGCTTGCCTCGGTGCGTTCGGCCGAAGCGGCGCGCGACGAATGGACGCGATTGAAGCAGGACAACCCCGATCTGCTCGGCAAGCTCAGCGCGGTCGCGGTGCGCGCCGATCTCGGCGAGCGTGGCATCTGGTACAAGATCGAGGTGGGGCCGCTGTCGTCGAAGGAGGCCGCCGCCCGTTTGTGCAGCGAGATGAAGCAGCGCGATCTGGGATGCCAACTTGTCCGATGAGGAGGGCAAGTCGCCTCCCCTTGGGCGCACCCCGCCGCGGGCGATTCTCTTCGGTTGCGCCGGCGAGCGGTTGAGCGCCGCGGAGCGCCGGCTCTTCGCCCAATCCGACCCGCTCGGCTTTGTCCTGTTTCGCCGCAATTGCCGGGAGCCCGACCAGGTCCGGGCCCTGGTCGCCGAGATGCGCGGCTGCGTCGGCCGCGCCGATGCGCCGGTGCTGATCGATCAGGAAGGCGGCCGGGTGGCGCGGCTACGCCCGCCGCATTGGCGGACTTACCCGGCGCCGGCGCAGCTCGCCGCCTTGCCCGATGGCGAGGCCGAGGAGGCGATACGGCTCGGCGCGCGGCTGATCGCCGACGACCTCGCGGCGCTCGGCGTCACCGTCGATGCCGCACCGGTCTTGGACCTGCCGATCGCGGGCGCCGACGCGGTGATCGGCGACCGCGCCTATGGCGGCGGTCCGGCGCGGGTGGCGCGGTTGGGACGGGCGATGTGCGAAGGCCTGCTGCAGGGCGGGGTGCTGCCGGTGGTGAAGCACGTCCCTGGCCATGGCCGCGCTCGTGTCGACAGCCACCATGAGTGCCCGGTGGTCGATGCCAGTGCCGACGAGCTGGCCGCCACGGATTTCGAGGCGTTCCGCCTGCTCGCCGACATGCCGTGGGCGATGACCGCCCATGTCGTCTATAGCGCCTTTGACTCCGAGCCGGCGACCATGTCGCGCCGGGTGATTGATCACATCATTCGCGGACAGATCGGGTTCGGCGGGGTGCTGGTGTCGGACGATATCGGCATGGGGGCGCTCTCAGGCCGGCTCGACGAGCGGGTCGAGAGCGCGCTCGATGCGGGGTGCGATCTTGCTCTCCATTGCAGCGGCGTACTCGATGAGATGAAGGCAATCGCCGAGACGGCACGACCGATTTCGGAAGAGACCGCATCGCGGCTGGCGCGCGGTGAGACGATGCGGCTGGCGGCGCGGCGTGACTTCGACCGCGGCGCCGCCGAAGCGCGGTTCGACGCGCTTGTCGGCGCGGTGGCAGAGCGATGATCGTCGACGGCCAAGTCGCGGCGATGGTCAAGACCGCGACCACTTGGATCCTCCCGATCATCTTCGCGGTAACGTTCCACGAGGCAGCGCATGGGTTTGTCGCGCGGCTGCTCGGCGACGACACGGCGTTGCGGGCCGGGCGGGTGACGTTCAACCCGCTGAAACACATCGACCCGGTTGGCACGATCCTGCTACCGGGGATCATGCTGCTGAGCGGGACAGGTTTCTTGTTCGGCTATGCGAAGCCGGTGCCGGTCAACTTCGGCCGGCTGAAGCCGCCACGGCTGGGGATGATCCTGGTCGCGCTGGCGGGGCCGGCAACTAATGTGCTGCTGGCGATAATCTCGGCGCTGCTCGCCTATGGGTTACCTTATCTGCCGGACAGCGGGGTGGTGTGGGTCAGGGAAAACCTGCAACACTCGATCATCCTCAATGTCGTGCTTTGCGTCTTCAACATGCTGCCGCTGCCGCCGTTGGATGGCGGCCGGGTAGCGGTCGGGCTGTTGCCGCGCCCGCTGGCGCTACCGCTCGCCCGGCTTGAGCCCTATGGCATGATGATCCTGATGGGCCTCTTCCTCGTCTCTTATCTCGGCCCGCAGATCGGGCTCCGGTTCAGCCTGTTCGGCTGGCTCATCGGTGGTCCGGCCGATGCGCTCTACCGCTTGGTGTTGACGATCACGGGGCACTGATGATGAGCGAACCCGCCCTGGTCCTCGACCTCGATGGGTATGAGGGCCCGATCGATCTGCTCCTGGCCCTGGCGCGCGAGCAGAAGGTCGACCTCGCGCGCATCTCGATCCTGGCGCTCGCCGACCAGTACCTTGCCTTTATCGCCAAGCAGCGGCTGTTGCGGCTCGAGATCGCCGCCGACTATCTGGTGATGGCGGCGTGGCTCGCCTACCTCAAATCGCGGCTGCTGCTGCCCGACCCGCCCGAAGAAGAGGGGCCGAGCGCGGTCGAGCTGGCCGAGGCGCTGGCGCATCGGCTGCGCCTGTTGGCGGCGATGCAGCGCGCCGGCGCGGCGCTGATGGCGCGGCCGCTGCTCGGCCGGGACGTCTTTGTCCGCGGCGCTCCGGAAGGCCTCGACCGCATCGACCGCCCGGTCTTCGAGCTGAGCCTTTACGAGCTGTTGAAAGCGTATGGCGACAGCCATCGCCGCCAACATGGCCAGGTGCTGACGATCGCGCCGACCTCCTACCACACGTTGGCGGAAGCGCTGGAGCGGCTTGCCCAGTTTGTCGGCCAGGTGCCGGAGTGGCGTGAGCTGGAAAATTTCCTGCCCGAGGAATTGCGCGGTGGGCCAGAGCGGCGCTCGGGGCTCGCCGCGACCTTTGCCGCGCTGCTGGAGTTGGCGAAGGCCGGGCGTGTGGAGTTGCGCCAAGACCGCAGCTTCGGCCCGCTCTATCTGCGCAGCACCGCGGCGCCGGAGGGGAGATGAGCGAGCGCGCCGAACAGAGGCGGCTGATCGAGGCGCTGCTCTTTGCCTCGGCAGAGCCGCTGTCCGAGGCCGAGCTGGCGCTGCGCCTTGGCGACGACGTCGACATCTCGGCGCTGTTGCGCGAGCTGGCCGAGGATTACGCGGCGCACGGGATCAACCTCATTGGGTTGGCTGGCGGCTGGACATTCCGCACCGCGCCCGACCTCGCCGGGGCGCTGCGCAGCGAGCGTCAGGTCGAGCGCCGGCTGTCGCGCGCCGCGGTCGAGACCCTGGCGGTGATCGCCTATCACCAGCCGGTGACCCGCGCCGAGATCGAGGCGATCCGCGGGGTAACCATCGCGCGTGGCACACTCGACCGGCTTTTGGAGGCGGGCTGGGTGGCGCCGCGCGGACGGCGAGAATCGCCGGGTCGGCCGCTCAATTGGATGACGACTCCGCATTTCCTCGCGCATTTCGGCCTCGACAGCCTCACTGAGCTGCCGGGGGTCGAGGAATTGCGCGCCTCGGGTCTGCTCGATCTCGGGCCGGCGGTGTTCGGCGATGGTCTACAACCGCCGGATGACGAGCCTAACCCCGAGCCAGACGATGAGCCATGAGCGACAAGCCGTCGCCGTTGACCGCCATCGTCGACATCGATTTGCACGACGGCAAGGGCCGCCTGGTCGCGATTGGCCGTGGCACCTATGGGAGCCAGCCCGGCTAAGGCGTATTTGCCGCCCTAAAGCCTTTCTGACATTATCGCGCCGCTTGCGGAGCCGCGCGATGTCGTGCCCTCTTTCGCGACCGGCCGGCCGCCAGTGCCAGGTGCAACCGGATGTTTCTTGATATCGGCTGGCCCGAATTGATGCTGATCGGCGTCGTCGCGCTGATCGTGATCGGGCCGAAGGATTTGCCGGCGGCGTTGCGCGTCGCCGGGTATTGGGTGCGCAAGGCGCGCACGATGTCGCGCGAGTTCCAGTCGCACTTCGAGCAAATGATGCGCGAGGCCGAACTCGACGAGGTGCGGCAGGAGCTGAAAAAGGTCACCGAGATCGACCTCAATCACGAGGTCAACAAGATCATGGATTCGGCCACTGACCCGGCGACCGCGGCCCAGACGGTGCCGAAACCGCCCGACGTGCCCGATTACCTCGACCACACGCCGGCGCCTGCCGACCCGGTGCCGCCGCCGGTCGAGAGCACCGAGCCCCTGCCGGTGGCGCTCGAGGAGTTGGCGCCGCTGCCGGTGGCCGTTGAGGAGCCCCCCGAAATGGCTCCTGCCGCCGAAAAGCCCCCCGCCCGCAAGAAGCGGGCGCGTGCCGCCGAGCCGTCGAAGTCATAACGCAAGACGATGGCCGACACCGACCCGGAGGCCGAGCTCGAAGCGGGCAGGATGCCGCTGATTGAGCACCTGATCGAGCTGCGCAATCGGCTCATGTGGTCGGCCGCGGCGATCATCGTCGCGTTTCTCGTCTGCTATCAGTTCAAGGTCCAGATCTACCGCTTCCTTGCCTACCCGCTGGCGCAGATCTTCGCCGGCGAGCCCGACCGCAAGATGATCTTCACCGGGCTGACCGAGGCGTTTTTCACCTACATCAAAGTGTCGTTCTGGGCGGCGATCTGCGTGTCGTTCCCGATCGTGGCGACGCAGCTCTGGAAGTTCATCGCGCCCGGCCTCTACAAGAACGAGAAGCGCGCCTTCCTGCCCTATCTGGCCGCGACGCCGGTGCTGTTTTTGATGGGCGCGTCGCTCGCCTATTTCGTGGTGATCCCCTACGCGTTTCGCTTCTTTCTCAGCTTCGAGACGCCCGGCGGCGACGGCCAGTTGCCGATCGTCAGTGAGCCCAAGGTCAACGAATACCTATCGCTGGTGATGACCCTGCTCCTCGCGTTCGGGGTCGCGTTCCAGCTGCCGGTGCTGCTGACCCTGATGGCGCGCGCCGGCCTCATCACCTCCCAGGGCCTCATCAGCAAGTGGCGTTACGCCTTTGTTGGGATGTTCGCGGTGGCCGCGGTGCTGACCCCGCCCGACATCGTCAGCCAATGCTCGCTGGCGATCCCGCTGATCCTGCTCTATTTCCTGTCGATCTTCTCGTGCCGCTGGGTCGAGCGACAGCGCGCCAAGCGCGAGGCGGAGGAAGAGGCCGAGCTTTCCGGCGGAGGCGATCCGCCAGCTGGCGCCTGAGTGGACGCCGCGGCGTTCTATCCCTATAAGTAGTATGTCTTAACCGCTTAGTCCCTAGATGCACGATCTTCGCGCCATTCGTGATAACCCCGAGGCGTTCGACGCGGGCCTCAAAAAGCGCGGGCTGCTGCTGCGCGCCGAGGAGGTGCTGGCGCTCGACCGAGCCTGGCGCCTTGCGGAAACAATGCTTCAAGAAGCACAGGCGCTTGCTAATCGTCTTGCCCGCGAGATCGGCATGGCGAAGAAGTCTGGCGGAGACATTTCGGAGCTGATGCACCAAAGCGCCGAAAACAAAAACATCGAAGCCTCGGCTTCGGCGGTTGCAGCGGAGGCGCGAAGGCAAATTGACCAACTGCTCGCCACCCTGCCGAACCTACCTGCGGCCGATGTGCCAGAGGGGTCGGACGAGACCGCCAACAAGCTCATCCGCACTGTCGGCACGCCGCCGCGGTTCAATTTCGCGCCGCTGCCGCACGAGGCGATCGGCGACAAGCTCGGGATGATGGATTTTGCTCGTGCGGCGAGGCTGTCGGGGTCGCGGTTCGTCGTGCTGAAAAGCGGGCTGGCGCGATTGGAGCGCGCCCTCGCCCAGTTCATGCTCGATTTGCACACCAACGAGTTCGGCTACACCGAAATCTCGCCGCCTTATCTGGTGCGCGAGGAGACCGCCTACGGCACCGGCAATCTGCCGAAGGCGGCCGAGGATATGTTCCAGACGACAGAGGCGTCCGGGGGGCTGTGGCTGATCCCGACCGCCGAGATGCCGCTGACCAATCTTGTCGCTGGCGAAATTTTGGACGAGGTGGCGCTGCCGCTGCGGTTTACGGCGTGGACGCCGTGCTTCCGCTCCGAAGCCGGCGCTGCCGGGCGCGATACGCGCGGGATGATCCGCGTCCACCAATTCCACAAGGTCGAGCTGGTATCGATCGCCAAGCCGGAGGAGTCGGTGGCCGAGCACGAGCGCATGACCGTTTGCGCCGAGGAGGTGTTGAAGCGGCTCGGCCTTGCCTACCGGGTCATGCTGTTGTCGTCGGGCGATATGGGGTTCGCCGCCGAGAAGACCTACGACATCGAGGTCTGGCTGCCCGGGCAGAACGCCTATCGCGAGATTTCGAGCTGCTCGAATTGCGGCGCGTTTCAGGCCCGGCGCATGAACGCGCGCTACCGGCCGTCGGGCGAGAAGGGCACGCGGCCGGTGCACACGCTCAACGGTTCCGGTCTCGCGGTCGGCCGCGCGCTGATCGCGGTGCTCGAAAATTATCAGCGCCATGACGGCGGCGTCACGATTCCGCCGGCGTTGCAGCCCTATATGGGCGGGCTGGAGGTCATCGAGCCGCATGGCTGAACCAACCATCTCGCGCATCCTCGTGTCGAACGACGACGGGATCGACGCGCCCGGCATCAAGCTCTTGGAGAAGATCGCGTGCGAATTGTCGCCCGAGGTTTGGGTGGTCGCGCCCGAGCAGGAGCAGAGCGGCGCCGGCCATTCGCTGACCACAAGGCGGCCGATCCGTCTGACGGAGATAGGGCCACGCCGCTATGTCGTCGACGGGACGCCGACCGATTGTGTGCTGCTGGCGCTGAAGCGCCTGCTGCGCGGCCGGCCGGCGAGCCTCGTCCTGTCCGGGATCAATGCCGGCACCAATATCGCCGAGGACATCACCTATTCCGGCACCTGCGCGGCGGCGATGGAGGCGACGCTGTTCGGGGTGCCGGCGATCGCGCTGAGCCAAGAATACAAAGATCGCCGCGCGATCCCGTGGGCCTGTTCGGAGGCCTTTGCCGCCGCCGCGATCCGCCGCATCGTCGCGGCCGCCGAACCGTGGCCGAAAGACACCTTCTTCAATGTCAATTTCCCGGCCGGATCGCCTGCGATAGTGCGCGGGCTTGCCATCACCCATCAAGGCAAGCGCGTGCTCGGCGACAATCTGATGGAAGGGGTCGATCCGCGTGGCCGGCCTTATTACTGGACCGGCCCGGCCAAGCACGAGGGTGGCGCCACCCCGGGTAGCGACCTGCGCGCGCTTGAGGAGAACCGCGTCTCGATCACCCCAATCCACCTCAACCTGACCAATGTCGCGGTCGCCGCGGAGCTGCGGCGGGAATTCGAATGATTGCCGATACCGTGCAACTCACCCGCAAAGTCCGCCTGATCATGGAATTGCGCCATGACGGGATCGGCGACGCGCGTGTCCTCGGCGCGATCGAGAAGACGCCGCGCGAGCTTTTCGTGCCCGACGAGTTCCAAGACCAAGCCTACGAGAATGTCGCGCTGCCGATTGCTAACGGGCAGACGATCAGCCAGCCCTATGTCGTCGCGCTGATGACCGAAAAGCTGGAGCTGGCCGGCCGCGAAAAGGTGCTCGAGATCGGTACCGGCTCGGGCTATCAGGCGGCGATCCTGGCGCGACTGTGTCGCCGGGTCTTCACCGTCGAACGACACCGCGCGCTGCTGCGCGAGGCTGAGCGGCGGTTCAAGACACTGAGCCTCGGCAACATCATCAGCCTCTTCGCGGATGGCTCCAGGGGCTGGCCGGAGCAGGCGCCGTTCGACCGGATCATCGTCACCGCCGCGTCGCCCGAAATTCCCGCGGCGCTCGTCGATCAGCTGGCGCCGGATGGGATCATGGTGCTGCCGGTCGGCGCCGACTTTCACGATCAGCGGCTGGTCCGGGTGCACCGCCGCGAATCGGGTTACGAAAGCGAGGAGCTTGCCTGGGTACGTTTCGTCCCGATCGTCGCGGGATTGCCGCGTGTTAGCGATGGCGCTGGCGGCGACTGCGGACAGCGATAATTTGGGAGTAGAGCAGGTTGCGCGTTGGCACGCGTGAGGGGGAAAAATGGGGCAGATCATCGACCGCCGGCGGGGCCTTGCCTCTGCAGCGAGCCTCTCGGTCATCGCGGGATTGCTAGCGGCGTGCTCACCGGGTCCGGGCTCGCCGGCGCCGGTCTATCTGCGCGGCGCCGCGCAGACCGCGGCGAAACCAGCGCCGCCGTGGCGTGACAACACGATTTTCACCGTCCGCCAAGGCGACACCGTGATCGACATCGCCCATGACCATCATGTGCCGCTCGGCGCGCTGATCGCGGCCAATCAGCTGAGATCGCCTTACCTGATCCACACTGGCGACCGGATGCTGATCCCCGACGGTGGCGTGCCGCCGCAGATGGCGGCAATTCCGCCGCACCCGGTGCCATCGATGGCGCCGCCGCAGACGATAGCAACTCTGCCGCCGCCGGCCCCGACCCAGATCGCGGCGGCCTCGCCGCCAATCCCGCCGCCGGCGCCAACCCAGATCGCGGCGGCCTCGCCGCCAATCTCGCCCCCGGCGCCAACCCAGATAGCCGCAATCTCGCCGCCGCCGGCACCGCCGCTCCAGGTGGCTGCGATCCCGCCGCGAACGGCCGCGAATCCGGGGCCGCCGCCGCTGCCGCAGCTGCCGGCCATTCCGGCGCACCCCACGGCGCCAATGCAGGCGGTGACGGCCCAGCTGGTACCGGCGGCGCCGCCGCAAGTGGCGGCCGCAACACCGCCGCCACCGTCGCCAATGTCAGCCAAGGTCACTCCCGACGTCGTGCCGCTTGACCCGCCGCTGAAGCAGCTCGCCGCGATCGAGCCGCCATCACCGCCGCCACCGGCGGTCGCGCCCCCTACCAAGACGACCAACGGCGGCCCGCCGTCCGTGCTGGCGGCGCGCAACCCCGCCGCGGCCTTGCCGCTGCCGGGCGAACCGGTCCCGACCGTTGCTATGGGAACAGCAAACGGCCGCTTTCTGTGGCCGGTGCACGGCCGCATCCTCGCCAGCTACGGTTTGGCCAATGCGGGCGCGCATAACGAGGGCATCAATATCGCCGCCCCGCTGGGCACGCCGGTGCGGACCATCGACGCCGGCACCGTCGCCTATGTCGGCAACGAGGTGAAGGGCTACGGCAATCTGGTGCTGGTCAAGCACGCCAATGGCTGGATCTCCGCCTATACCAATCTCACGGATGTCACCGTCAATAAGGGCGACACGGTGAGCGCCGGGGAAGTCATCGCCAAGGTCGGCAATACCGGCGGAGTCGGCGAGCCGCAGCTGCATTTTGAGCTTCGCCGCGGCAAGAAGCCGGTCGATCCCAAGGAGTTCCTCGAACCCGCCGGCAGCGCCGCCGCCAAGGCAGCGCAGAAAGCGGGGTAAGGCGTTAGTTCAGCTTCTTCCCCAGCCGTCCGGCCAAATCCTGGATGTATTGCCAGGCGACGCGGCCCGAGCGCGCGCCGCGGGTGATCGACCACTCATTGGCCTCGGCCTTTAGCTGATCCTCGGCGATTTTCAGCCCGTAATGCTCCGCATAGCCGCGGACGATCGCGTGATAGGTGTCTTGGTCGACATTATGGAAACCCAACCAGAGGCCGAATCGGTCGGATAGCGAGACGCTTTCCTCGACTGCCTCGGCTGGGTTGATCGCGGTCGAACGCTCGTTTTCGATCATGTCGCGCGACATCAGATGGCGGCGATTCGACGTTGCGTAGAGCACGACATTGGCCGGGCGGCCCTCGATGCCGCCTTCGAGCACCGCCTTCAGCGATTTGTAGCTGGTGTCCTGCTTCTCGAACGACAGGTCGTCGCAGAATAGCAGGCAGCGCCGTTTGCTCCCGCGCGCCAACGACAGGAGGCGCGGTAGGCTGGGGATGTCCTCGCGGTGGATTTCAATGAGCGCCAGCGCCTTCGGCTCTTTCTTGTTGATCGCCGCGTGCGCCGCCTTGACCAGTGCGCTCTTGCCGGTGCCGCGCGCGCCCCAGAGGAGGACGTTGTTGGCCGGCAGTCCGGCGGCGAAACGCTCGGTGTTCTCGACCAGGATGTCGCGCACCCGGTCGATGCCGCGCAATAGGCCGATCTCGACCCGGTTGACCTCATTGACGGGTTCGAGCCACTCGCTCTCGGCGTGCCAGATAAAGGCGTCAGCGGCATCGAGGTCGTTTGTCGGCCGCGCCGGCGGCGCCAACCGTTCGAGCGAGGCGGCGATGTGGTGCAGCAGAGGTTCGAGGTCGGAATCGGCCATTTTGCCTTCGTAGGATATGACGGGCCGGCGACGTTAAATCAGATTCCGCGCACAAGGGAGTAAATCCCGCGGGGCGGCTTTGCATTGCCCTTTTACCGGGCATCGCGTACCAATTCGCCACCGCTTCGCCGCCGCTACCGAGGTCAAAGACGATGCTGATTTCCACGGCCTATGCCCAGGCGTTTGGCGGGCTGTTCGACAGTTCGAACGCGATGGTGCAGTTCCTGCCGCTGGTGCTGATCTTCGTCGTATTCTATTTCATGCTGATCCGACCGCAGCAGAAGAAGGCGAAGGACCACCGCGGCATGCTCGAGGCGCTGCGCCGCGGCGACCGGGTGGTGACGGGCGGCGGCATCATCGGCACGGTCAATCGCGTGACCGGTAACGAGGAGGTCGAGGTCGACATCGCCCAAGGGGTGCGGGTCAGGGTGCTGCGCAGCACGATTTCGACGGTGCTAGCGAGAACCGATCCGGGCGCGGCGCGCGAGGCCGCCAACGAACGCGGCTCGCCGCGGCGCCGCGGCGCCAAGGCTCCGGCGAAGGAGAATGAACCTGCGGCGGACGAGGCCGACAAGGCGTAACCGCCGGCGACCCTGATGCTTTACTTCGCCAATTGGAAGGTTGTGCTGATCTGCGGGCTTTGCGCGCTCGGTGTGCTGTTCAGCCTGCCGAATCTGCTCAGCCCGGGGCAGCTCTCCTGGTTGCCGAACTCGATCCCGCACCGCCAGGTCGCGCTCGGACTCGACCTGCGCGGCGGCTCCTATCTGCTGCTCCAGGTCGATGTCGCCGGGGCGCAGCGCGAGCAGTTGAGCTCGATCGTCGATAATGTGCGCGACGCCCTGCTGACGGCGAAGATTCGTTACACCGGACTCAATGTCGAGGGCGACGCGATCACTTTCACCATCGGCGACAACGATCAGATCGAACCGGCCAAAGCGGCGCTCAGCAAGATCGACCAAACGCTGACGGTCGATATCGGCCCCGACGGCGCCGGCAAGATGCAGTTCAGCGCGCAGGCGACCGAGGCGCGGCGCAGCCAGGCGGTCGAGCAATCGATCGAGATCATCCGCCGCCGGATCGACGAGACCGGCACCAAGGAGCCGACGATCCAGCGCCAGGGCCAGGACCGCATCCTTGTCGAGCTGCCCGGTATCGACAATCCCGAGCACGTCAAGGCGCTGCTCGGCAAGACCGCGAAGCTGACCTTTCAGCTCGTCGACACCACCGTGACCCTGGATCAGGCGCGCAAGAGCCTGCCGCCCGGCGACGAGATCCTGCAATCCGCCGAGGGCGCGCGCAGCGGGCCGACCGCCTATGTCGTGAAGAAAAAAATCATGGTCGGCGGCGATACGCTGGTCGATGCACAAGTGACCTTCCAGGATAACAATCCGGTGATCAGCTTCCGCTTCGATTCGGCCGGAGCCAGACGCTTCGGCGACGCGACGCGCGAAAATGTCGGTAAGCCCTTCGCGATTGTGCTCGACAACAAGGTGATCACCGCGCCGGTGATCAAGGAGGCGATCCTCGGCGGCAGCGGTATCATCTCGGGCAGCTTCACCGTGCAGTCGGCGGGCGATTTGGCGTTGCTGCTGCGCGCCGGCGCGCTGCCGGCGCCGATCACCATCCTCGAGGAGCGTACGGTCGGCCCCGATCTCGGCGCCGACTCGATCCACGCCGGCGCTGTGGCCAGCATCGTCGGGGTCGTCCTCGTCATCGTCTTCATGTTCCTGTTCTACGGGCTCTTCGGCCTCTTCGCCGACATCGCGCTGCTCTTCAATTTGTGCCTGATGCTCGGCGCGTTGTCGCTGCTGGGCGCAACCTTGACGCTACCCGGCATCGCCGGGATCGCGCTGACGATGGGGATGGCGGTCGATGCCAACGTGCTGATCTATGAGCGCATCCGCGAAGAGATGCGCAGCGGTCGCACCATGCTCTCGTCATTGGAGGCCGGGTTCACCCGTGCCTTCGGCACCATCCTCGATAGCCACGTGACGACCCTGGTTGCCGGCATTTTGCTCTATTGGCTCGGCTCCGGGCCGGTGAAGGGGTTCGCGGTAACCTTGAGTATCGGTGTGTTGACCTCGCTGTTTTCGGCGATCCTTGTCACCCGGCTGCAGATCGTCAGCTGGGTGCGGCGGTGGAAGCCCAAGGCGATCCCCTTATGATCCGCCCGCTGATCGTCATCCGCCGGGTGCCGAAGATCGACTTCATGCGCTGGCACGTGTTCGGCTTCGCGTTCTCGATCCTGTTGGGCGTGGTGTCGATCGGGCTGTGTTTGTCGATCGGGCTCAATCTCGGCATCGACTTCAAAGGCGGGCTCCTGATCGAGGCCAAGACTCAAGGTACGGCCGATCTCGCGACGATGCGCGCCAAGATCGACGCGCTGCATATCGGCGAGGCGTCGCTGCAGAATTTCGGCGCGCCCGACGAGGTGCTGATCCGCCTGCCGCAGCAAGCCGGCGGCGACAAGGCGCAAGAGGCAGCGATCACCGCGGTGAAGCAGGCGCTGGGCCAGGGGGTCGATTACCGGCGTCAGGAAGTAGTTGGGCCCAGCGTGGGCTCCGAATTGATCCGCGCCGGGGCGCTGGCGACCGTGCTCGCGCTGGCCGCGATCCTGGTCTACATCTGGTTCCGCTTCGAATGGCAGTTCGGGGTCGGGGCGACGATCTCGACGATCCACGACGTCGTCACCACGGTCGGGCTGTTCGCGATCTTCCAGCTCGAGTTCAACCTAACCACCTTGGCCGCGATCCTCACCGTTGCCGGTTATTCGATTAACGACACGGTCGTCATCTACGACCGGGTGCGCGAGGCGATGCGTCGGCACCGCACCATGCAGTTCCGTGAGCTCATTAACCTGGCGCTCAACGAGACCTTGTCGCGCACGATCCTCACCGTCAGCACGGTGGCGCTGGCGGTGCTGTCGCTGTTGATCTTCGGCGGCGAGGTGTTGAAAGGGTTCAGCATCGCGATGCTGTGGGGCATCGTCATCGGCACCTATTCGTCGCTCTTCATCGCGGCGCCGATCATTTATTACATCCAGCCGAACCGGCGGGCGATCGCCCGCGAGCCAGCCGACGCCAACACCGAGCGCCCGGCGCGGTAGGGCTGGAGGGGTGGCGGGATGGACCTGACACCGCTCGTCCCCGTCGGCCGCCAGCTGATCGAGCGCTATAGTGGCGACGGGTTCCGGGTCAGCGGCATCGTCTATGCGGGGCCGGTGCTGGTTTTTGTCGATCGTACGGTGTTGTGGGAAACCCCGGTCATCTCGCCGGAGGGTCTGGCGCCGGTCATCGAGCATGGCGGGGTCGAGCTGGTGCTGATCGGATTGGGGAAGCGCGGCGCACCGGTGGCGCCGGCGCTGCGGGCGGCGCTCAAGGTTCACGGTATCGGGGTCGAGGCGATGGACACCGGCGCCGCCTGCCGCACCTATAACGTGCTGCTCGCCGAGGACCGGCTGGTCGCGGCGGCGCTCTTGCTTCCTATTTAGGCACGCTGTTTGCTTGCAGCGCACCTCGGAGGCGTGTGATGCCAGACGGAAGCAGCATCGCCCCGCTGGTCGGAATGGGTCACAACCAGGGCCCGCCGCTCGAGCTCGGGATCAGCTGGGGGCATTTTTGCTGGAAGAAGGCGCATGCCGCGGCATGGAAGACGCCGCCGCGCGAAATCGCCCTCGCCCGCCTCGCCCGTGCCGAGGCGCTTGGCATGACCTACCGCGAATACACCGCCGTATTGCTGGACAAGGGCGTGCATCTGTAATTGTTTCGTTGCTCCTCGGCGAAAGCGCGGTCCGCCGCCTGGAGAAAAATCTCGCTTGATCCGCCGTTCCGATCCCGGGCAAGGGCTTTCGCCGGCCGCGACACTGGTTCGCAGCCTCGATCGCGACCGTTTCCAGACCGCGCTGTTCGCACCGGCAGCCCATCGCGAAGCGCTCTTTGCGCTCTATGCCTTCAACTATGAGATCGCCCGGGTACGCGAGAGCGTGCGCGAGGGAATGCTGGGTCAAATCCGCCTGCAATGGTGGCGCGAGGCGATCGACGCGGCCTATGGCGGCGGGCCGGTGCGGCAGCATGAGATCGTCGAAGCCATCACTGCGGCGATCCGCGAGCGCAGCCTCAGCCGTGCCCATTTTGATCGACTGATCGACACCCGCGAGCGCGACCTCGACGACGAACCGCTACCGGACATGGCCGCGCTGGAAGACTACGCCGAGGGCAGCTCGGCGGCGCTCATTTACCTAGCGCTGGAGGTTCTCGGCACCGCCACGCCGGCGGCGCTGGAAGCGGCCGGTCACGTCGGGATCGCCTATGCGCTCTCAGGCCTCGTCCGGGCGATGGCGGTGCACGCGCAGGCCGGGCGTTTGTTCATTCCGGCTGAACTCGCCGCAGAGGCAGGGCTCGACCCGCACGACTACGCGGGGTCGCGCGCGACCCCGGCGCTGCGTCAGGCGGTCGAGACGATCACCAGCGCCGCTCGCGGCCACCTCGCCGCCGCGCGGGAATTGCGGCATGACGTGCCGGGGGCGGCGCTGCCGGCTCTGCTGCCGGCGCGCATCGCCGACAACGCGTTACGGCGCCTGGAACGGGCCGGGTTCGACCCGTTCGCAGGCGCCGCGTTAAGCGATCCGCTGCAAAGCTGGCGGCTTGTCTATGCCGCCCTGCGGCGGCGTTTCTAGTAGTAGTGCGCCGCGAACACCATGCAGTAGAGCATCGGGATCGACAGCAGGGTGTTGACCCGCGAGGTCAGGCCGGCGGTGCGGCGCGCCGCATTGACCTCGTCCGGCGTCGCCGGCGTGACGCCCATCACCTTGTTCTGGTTCGGCATGATCACGAACCACACGTTGAACCACATGATCGTGCCCAGCCACATGCCAAAGCCGATCGCGGTGAATTTATGGTTGCCCGAGCCGATGCCGAGCTTGATGGCGTCGACGAGGTAGCCATTCATGTAGGCGAGGATCAGCCCGAAGCCGAGTGTGAACATCGCGCCCCAGCGGAACCAGAACAGCGCCTCGGGCAGGATGAAGCGCACCACCGCCGGCCGCAGCTCGGTCGGGATCTTTGGCATGGTCGGCGTCTGGGTGAAGTTGAAGTACCAGAGGTGGCCGATCCACATGATGGCGCTGATGATGTGGGCCCAGCGGACGAATTGGATCCACCAACCGTAATCTTGGAGTTCCATGGTCGTTCCTCCCCGTGACGAGTTAGTGGATCGCGTGGATCAGCAGCACCACGATGACCGTCAGCACAAAGCCGGTGATGATCGTCCCCGATAGCGAATTCAGCAGCTTTTCCATCCCGCTCTCCTCTGTTGTCTCGTCGTGGGCCGAAACTGGCGGCGTCTTTCGATTTAGCGGCGCCGGCCTGCTTCCCCTCCCGGCCACCCAACGCGAGTATCCTACGGGTGGCCGGGAGGGGGAGCGGGCTGGAACCGCATCCGCGCAAGCGGACTTACGTGGGGAATCATACTCACGATGGCTAGAGCCGGCAAATGCGCGTTTGGCGATGGCAGCCCTTACCGATCATAGCTGTGGTAAGCTGCCTTCATGGCAAGGCTGACCCTCCGCATCGATTTCGGCGGCGAGCGCCAGATCGGCCCGGGCAAGATCAAGCTCCTCGAGCTGATCGATTCGTGCGGCTCAATCTCCGAGGCCGGGCGGCAAATGGGGATGTCGTATCGCCGCGCCTGGCTGCTTGTCGACGCGCTCAACCATTGTTTCCGCGAGCCGGTCGTCGCGGCGCAGGTTGGCGGGGTCAAGGGCGGCGGCGCCTCGCTCACCGGGTTCGGCCACGCCGTCATTGAACACTACCGAGCGATCGAGAAAGCCGCCGAAACCGCCGGCGCGGCGCATGTCGGCGCACTGACCGCGTCGCTCGCGGAACCCGGTTAGAGACCCTCTCCATTTCTCACCACCCCGACGTAGGTCGGGGCCCATCGATGGGCAGGGTCTGTGGATGCAGGATTGCCACGGCATCGATGCCATTCGCCGCAGTAGGCTGATGAATGGGTCCCGGCCTGCGCCGGGATGGACAAAAAAATAGGGTTATAGCTGTGGGCTAACCCTCCGCGATCTCGGCGTCGGCGCTCGCCGTGCCGGGTGTGGCGCCGGCGAAGGCGTGGTGATCGAAGGCGATGCTTTTGATCACCGCGTGCACCTGCTTGCCGGGAACGAGCCCCAGCGTCTCGACCGAGCGGCGGGTCAGCCGCGCGACCAGAGCCTCGCCGGCGCAATCGAGGCGAATCTGCACGATCGGGCCGTCACCCGCCCCGATCTCGGCGACAATACCCGGCAGCACGTTGAGCGCGCTCAAACCTTCGGGCGGTTGCAAAGCGATCATCACATCCCGGGCGCGGATGCGAACCCGCAGCGCCGCGCCGACCGGCAGATCGAGACGCGGCACCCGCAACTCGCCGGCGGCGGCCTTGAGGACCGTCAGGCCGAAGTGCCGGTCATGCGCGGCTACCCTTGTGGCGAGGATGGCGCCGGCCTCGGCGCGGCCGGTGAGCGGGAACAAATCGATCCGGCCCATGATCTGCGCGGTTGGGCCAATCGCCGCGACCTTGCCCTCCGACAGCACGACGAGGGTCGTCGCCAGCCGCGCCACCTCGGCGATCGAATGGCTGACATAGACGATCGGCACGCGCATCTCGTCGCGCAGCCGCTCGATATAGGGGAAAATCTCGGCGCGGCGGCCCTCATCGAGCGAGGCGAGCGGTTCGTCCATTACCAGGAGGCGCGGGCGGGCCAAGAGCGCGCGGCCGATGGCGACGCGCTGCTTCTCGCCGCCCGAAAGATTGGCCGGCCGCCGGCTCAGCAGATGGCCGATGCCGAGCAGCTCGACCACCTGGTCGAACTCGCCGCCACCCGTCGCCTTTGGCGCGAACCAGCGCCCGTAGACAAGGTTCTGCCGCACGTTGAGATGCGGGAAGAGGCGGCCTTCCTGGAACACATAGCCGACCCGGCGGTGGTGCGCCGGGACGAAGATGCCGGTCGCGGTGTCGGTGAGCACGACGCCGTCGACGGCGATGCGGCCCTTGTCCGGGCGGTAGAGCCCGGCGATCGCGTTGATCAGCGAGGTCTTGCCCGCGCCCGAGCGGCCGAACAGCGCGGTGAGCCCGCCTTCGCTCTCGAACGCCGCGTCGAGGATGAAATCGCCGAGCCGATGGGTGACCGAGACGCTCAGCATCAGAAACCCAAAGACCGGCGGGTCGCGCGCTGCGCTACCGCCTCGGAGGCAAACAGCGCTGCGACCGAGATCGCGATCGACACCAGCGTGAGACGCAGCGCCCCGGTCTCGCCGCCGGGCACTTGCAGAAAAGTGTAGATCGCGGTCGGCAGGGTTTGGGTCTCGCCGGGGATGTTGGAGACGAAGGTGATTGTCGCGCCGAACTCGCCGAGCGCGCGGGCGAAGGAGAGGGTCATCCCGGCGACAATCCCGGGAAGGATCAGCGGCAGGGTCACGGTCAGCCACACCCAGATACGGCTGGCGCCGAGGGTGGCCGCGGCGTCCTCTAGCCGGCGATCGACCGCGTCGATCGAGAGGCGCATCGAGCGCACCATCAGCGGGAACCCCATGACGCCCGAGGCCAGCGCCGCGCCGGTCCAGCGGAACGCGAAGACGATGCCGAGCCGGTCGGAGAGGAATGCGCCCAGCGCCCCGTGCCGCCCGAACAGGATGAGCAGCAGGTAGCCCGTCACCACCGGTGGCATCACCAAGGGCAGATGCACCGCGACATTGAGCAGCGAGCGGCCCCAGAACCGTCCGCGCGCTAGCAACATCGCGATAATGAGCCCCACCGGCAGGCTGCCCAGCATCGCCCATACCCCAACCCGTAGCGACAGCCGGATCGCGGTCAGCTCTTCCTGGGTGAAGGTCAAAAACCCCATGCTGCGTTGTGTATAGCGGAATATTTCGCCTAACTGCATCGATTGATTGCGCGGTTCGAGACGCCGCCTTTGGCGGCTCTTCACCATGAGGGGCTTTTCTTGATGGCATCCTCAAACCTTCCTCATCCTGAGGAGCGCTCGGAGAGCGCGTCGCGAAGGACGCACGCGAGCCAGCCAGTGGCGCTAGGCGAATAGCGTCGGTATCGTGGCACGTTCCACTAAGCGAGGCGGACATGAGCGACACGCGCCCGGAAGACGATCTCGGCCTGGCGGGCAAGGTGGCGATCGTCACCGGTGGCGGCGCGCCGGATGACGGCATCGGCAATGGCCGTGCGGCGGCAATGCTGCTGGCGCGCGCGGGGGCGAAGGTTGTTGTCGTCGACATCGAACGCGCGGCGGCCGACCAAACCGTCGGGATGATCGAGGCCGAGGGCGGCAGGGCGATGACCCACATCGCCGACGTCTCGGACGAGGCGCAGTGCAAGGCGTTGGTCGACGCGGCGGTGAAACAGTTCGGCCGGCTCGACCTGCTCGACAACAATGTCGGCATCGGCGGGCGCGGCAGCGTCGTCGACACCCCGTCCGATTTGTGGCGGCGCGTGATGACGGTCAACGTCGACAGCATGTTCTATGTGTCGAAATATGCGATCCCGGCTATGGTCGAGACCGCGGGCGGCGGCGCGATCGTCAACGTGTCGTCGATCTCGGCGCTCAGGCCGCGCGGCCTCACCGCCTATTCGACCTCGAAAGGCGCGGTCATCGCCCTGACCCGCGCCATGGCGGTCGATCACGGGCCGCAGAACATCCGGGTCAATTGCGTCGCCCCGGGGCCGATCTACACCCCGCGCATGTGGACTGGGCAGATGACCCCGGCTGGGCGCGAGGCGCGGCGCAAGGCCTCGGTGCTGGGTCTCGAAGGCGTCGGCTGGGATATCGGCCATGCGGTGCGCTTCCTCTTATCGGCGCAGGCGCGCTACATCACCGGGCAGACGCTGGTCGTCGATGGCGGCGCGACGTTGGTCGGCCCGTCGCGCACGCCGGAAAGCCAGCGATGAACCCGTTCGACCTTAGCGGCCGGGTCGCGGTCGTCACCGGCGGCAATGGCGGGATCGGGCTCGGCATGGCGCGCGGTCTGGCGCAGGCCGGGGCCACCGTTGTCATCGCCGCGCGCAACGCGGAGAAATCGCTAACGGCGGTGGCCGAGCTCGAAGGCCTCGGGGCCAAGGCCGATTTCATCCCGGTCGATCTCGCTTCGCCGATTTCGTGCCGGGCGCTGATCGCCGAGACGGTCGCCCGCCACAGCCGGCTCGACATCCTTGTCAACAATGCCGGCATGTCGATCAGAAAGCCGCCGGAGACCTATACGGTCGAGGAATGGCGGCAGGTCATCGAAACCAACCTTACCGGCGCCTTTGTCCTGTGCCAGGCGGCGCACCCGATCATGGAGCGGCAGCGCGGCGGCAAGATCATCAATATTGGAAGCATGATGTCGATCTTCGGCGGCGCCTATGCCGCGCCCTATTCGTCGAGCAAGGGCGCGATCGTGCAGATGTCGAAATCGCTCGCCACCGCCTGGGCGCGCGACAATATCCAGGTCAACGCGGTACTACCGGGCTGGATCGACACCGAATTGACCCGCGATGCGCGGGCGCAGGTGCCTGGGCTCAACGAGCGGGTGCTGGCGCGCACGCCGGCCAAGCGCTGGGGCGTGCCCGACGATCTTGCCGGCGTCGCCGTATTCCTCGCCAGCGCCGCCTCGGACTTCATCACCGGCGCTGCCATCCCGGTCGACGGCGGCTACGCGTCGGAGTTTTAGCGCCTAATCCTGCTCGAACTGCGGATGGCTGTGGTCGGGCTTGCTCCACGTGCCGGTGTTATTGGCGGCGGCGCCGAGACCGCGCATCTGGCGATAGCAATCCTCACGGTCGCTGGCGAGAATACGCATAAAGGAGGCGTTTTGCGCGGCGCAGGCGTCGAGCGCCTCGCGCTTGCGCATGTCGCTTGGATGGATGCCGCGATAGAGGTCGCCGAACTCGCCTGGGAAGCTGGCGGCAGTGGCGACCACCACGGCGGCGGCGCCAAGCGCCATTTTGGTGATAAGCTTCATCGTCGTCTCCGCAAGGACCTGCCGGTGGAGTTGCCGGTACCAAGCCTTGCTCAAACGACGTGCCAGAAGCGTTAAAGAAGATAAAATGAGGATTTGTGCGAGAGAATAAAGTTAAAGATCAGTAACCATATCCAATGTTTCGCAATTTGCGACGGGCTTTGCGTGGCTGATCGCTAAGATGACGGACAATTTTTGATTAAAGGCCGAGATAAAACTTCCGCACCAGCTCGTTGTTGTTGAGTTCCTCGGCGTTGCGGCCCTCGAAGGCAATCTGGCCATGGACGATGACGTAGCCGCGGTCGGCGATGCGCACCGCCTGCTTGAAGTTCTGCTCGGCCATCAGCACGGTCAATTGGAAGGTTTCTTTCAGCTCCTTGATCTTGTCGATGGTGCGGTTGACGAGGATCGGCGCGAGGCCGACCGAGGGTTCGTCGATGAGCAGGATGCGTGGCGCCGACATCAGCGCCCGCGCCAAGGCCAACATTTGTTGTTCGCCGCCCGACATGCTGCCGGCCATCTGGCGCCGCCTCTCCTTCAGTACCGGGAAGGTGGCGTAGGAGGATTCGAGGTTTTGTTGCAGCATGCTGCGCGCCTTGCGGCGGAACGCGCCGAGCAGCAGGTTCTCCTCGACCGTCAGCTTGGGGAAGAGCCGGCGGCCCTCGGGCACCAACCCAATCCCGAGATCGACGATCTCCTCGGTGCTGCGGCCGACGAGGTCGTAACTCTGCCCGTCGATCTCCGCGACGATGCTGCCCGAGGACGGAAGCAGCATCCCCATAATGCATTTCATCAGGGTGCTCTTGCCGTTGCCGTTGGTGCCGAGCAGCGCCACGGTCTCGCCGGCCGCGACCGACAGAGACACATTCTCGACCGCGCGCACCAAACCGTAGCCGGCGTTGATCCCGGAAAGGGTGAGGCTACTCGCCAAGATAGGCCTTCTCGACTTCGGGGTTGCGGATCGCCTCCTGCGGCAGCCCGTCGGCAATCTTGTGCCCGGCGACGAGCACGACGAGCCGGGTCGAGAAGCTCATCACCGCGCTCATGATGTGCTCGATGAGGACGATCGTGATGCCCTCGTCGTTGAGCCGCATCAGCACCGCGAGAATTTCCTCGATCTCGGAATGCGAGAGCCCGGCCATCGCCTCGTCGGCGAATAGCAGGGTCGGCTGGGTCGCCACCGCGCGGGCCAATTCGAGCTTGCGCATCTCGACCTGGGTCAGGTCGCGCGGCCGCCGCCGTGCCTTGTCGGCGAGGTTGACGTGGGTCAGCAACTCCTCGCAGCGCTGGGCGACCGCCGCGTCGTTCAGGTGATGGCCGTGCCGCGCGTTGACCGTGTAGAGCAGCGGGATGCGGATATTGTCGATCAGGTTCAGCGAGTGGAACGGCTTTGGCAGCTGAAAGCTGCGCGCAAGGCCGAGCCGAGTGCGCTCATGCGCGATGAGCCCATTGAGCGGCTTGCCCTCGAAGGTGACGGTGCCGGTTTCGTTGTGCAGCGTGCCACAGAGGCAGTTGACCAAGGTCGATTTGCCCGAGCCGTTCGGGCCGATGAGACCCAGGCGCTCGCCTTTAGCGATAGTGAGGTCAATACCCTCCAGCGCGACAAACCCGCCGAAGCGCTTGCCGAGCCCTTGAACGGTGAGGAGCGCTTCCGCCATCGCCTTGCCGCTCAGGCTGCCTGGGCGAGCGGCGTTCCGGTCGCCTCGGGCGCTGGCCCGTACGCATTGTCGCCGCTGTCACCGGGCAGGCAGTAAAGCTCGATGAACAGCCATATCGGACCGGCCAGCGGGATCAATCCGATCAGCAGGAACCAGGCCGACCGCCCGCGATCGTGGCAGCGCTTCGCGCCGACGGCGAGCTGCGGCCACAGTGTTGCAAAGGAGAACAACTGGGCCAGCGCCACGCCCGGAATCTGCGGCTGCAGCATTTCGACCAGCAGTCCGGCGACATTGACCGCGATGGTGATACCGATCAGCGGCAACAAAAACGACAGCCAAATCTGACGCCGTGATACCCGTCCGCGAAATCCGAACAGAAATGGGCTTTGCCGAGGCAATCCGATGAGCCCGTTCGGCGCCAGGGTGACGAAGGCGATCAATAGCAAACCGACGATCAGAAGATTGGCGGCCGACGAGATCATCACCGTGGCCAATTGCTGGATCGTGCCGAGGAGAATGGCGCCGATCACCGGGCCGATCCAGCTCGTCATTCCGCCGATCACCGGCATCGCCACGCTGTTGACCGCATATTGCAGGTCGAAGCTCGAGGTCGGGGTGAGATAAGTCACGTAATAGGGCAGCGGCGCCCCGGCCATGCCCATCAGCCCGCCGGAGATCGTCGTCGAGATCAGCTTCAGCCGTAAGGTCGGTACACCGCTCGCCTCGGCCGCCTGCTCGTCGTCGCGGATCGCATGAAAGCCAAGCCCCAGACGCGAACGCTCGATCGAGCGGGCGACGCCGACCGCGATCACCGCGAGCAGGACCATCAGTGTGAACAGGTATTGGATATAGCTGCCGCCGAGCGGCGCCAGCGCCGGGCGGATCGCGTAGAAACCGCGCGAACCCCCGACAAAGCCCCAATTGACGATCAAGGTCTGCATCACGATCGACAAGGCCAGGGTGGCGATGGCGAAGAACACCCCGCGCAGCCGCAGGGTCAGGTAGCCGGTGCCTAGACCGATCAGTCCCGAAACGATGCCGCCGGCGAGGATCATTATCGGCAGCGGCACCGGCGGTATTTTCCACTGCAAGGTGGCGAGCAGCAGCGCCGGCAGTTTTTGCAGCACCGCCGAACTGTACGCGCCGGCGGCAAAGAACGCGCCGGTGCCGAAATTGGTGTAGCCGGTATAGCCGCCGAGAATGTTCCACGCGGTCGACAGCACGATGTATTGGAGGACGACGTAGCCGGCGAAATAGAAATAATCGTTGGCGATCGTCAGCCGCGACACGACGACAAAGATGAGGCCCACGGCGACGAGGATCGTCCAGAAGACCCGATTGCGCATTACTGGCGGCCGAGCAGGCCGGAGGGGCGTACCGCCAGCGTGACCAGCAACAGGCCGAAGGCGACAGCGGGCGACCAGGAGGGTCCGTAGAAGGTCGAGGTGATGTTCTCGACAACACCGAGCAGCATGGCCGCGACCAGCATCCCCGGCATGCTGGTCATGCCGCCGAGCACGCAGATCGCGAAGATGCGACCGATATAGTCGCGGCCGATCGACGGCTCGACCTCCTGGATGATGATGAGGAATGAGCCGGCGACGGCGCAGGTGGCGATCGAGATGCCAAAGGCGATCTGCTTGATCTTGATCGGGCTCGCCGCCATCAGCTGCAGCGCCACCCGATCCTGCGACACCGCGAGAATCGCCCGGCCGATGAAGCTGCGGCTCAGATAGAGCTGCACCAGCCCGACCATGATCAGCGAGAATACACAGGGCACCAGCATCCGCAGCGGCACCTCGACGATGCCGATATGGAAGCTGGGGCCGATATAGGCGGTGGTGACGAAGCGGTAGTCGACGCCAAACACCAGGACCAGTGACACCTCGCCGACAAACAAGAGGCCGAAAAAGAACGCGAGGCCCTGAATCGCCTGCTCGCCGCGCCGCTCGAAGGCGAAGTAGTAGAGCCGGTAGACCGCCATGCCGAGCATGAAGAACAGCGGCATCATGACGATGCCGGTGAGGATCGGGTCGAGGCCGAAATAAAGGTTGGCGATATAGGCGGCGTAGGAGCCGAGGAGGATGAAGGCCGGTTGCGAAATATTGGCGATGTCCAGCATACCGAAGGCGATCGTCACGCCGACGCTGACCGCGGCGTAGAACCCGCCGAGCAGGATACCGGCGACGATCGCGTTGATCAGGAGATCGAGCTGAACACCCATTTGTGGCGGCCGGCGCTGCGCTCAGCCGCGCTGGCGGTGCCCGGGGGACGGCGCGTCCTCCCCGCGCGCAGGCGGTTGCCTCATGCCGTTTCCCCCTCAACGTGCTCGTTCGGCGGTGCCGAAGAGCACCGTTTTGCATTAGACCAGCATCGGCGACTTCTGTTAAGCGCGACGGTATTGTCCGAAAGGCGCCGATTGGCGCGTCGCTTTTTTTCTTCGTCACCCTCGCGGAGGCGGGGGGCCAGGGGCAACCGGTACGCCGCGTGTCCTGGATTCCCGCTTTCGTGAGAATGACGATTCACAGTAATCGATGACGCTCTAAGATTGCTCAGCGGGGGAGCGGGGATAGGCGGATGGACGGGTCGTTCGTGCCGCGCGACGAGGATCACCTTCTGCTGACCGGCGCCGGCTCGTTCCTCGACGACGAGGCGAGCGCCGGCGCGGTCTGGGGTGTTTTCGTGCGCTCGCCACATGCCTTCGCCGACATTCGCGACATCGACGCGAGCGCGGCGCTGGCCCAGCCCGGGGAACTGGCGGTGCTGACCGCCGCCGATCTCGATGCGGCGGGCATCGGCACGGTCTCCGTTCCGGTACCGGTGCCTGGCTGCCCCGAGATGGTCGTCCCGCATCGCCCCTCGCTCGCCGGTGATTGCGTGCGCCATGCCGGCGAGGCGGTGGCGCTGGTCGTCGCCGCAAGCGAGGCGGCGGCGCGCGACGCGGCTGAACTGGTCGAAGTCGATTACGCGCCGCGCGACAGCGTCGCCGATCTCGTCCGCGCCGCCGAGCCGGGTTCACCGCAAATCTGGCCCGAGGCGCCGGGCAATGTCGCGGTCGATTGGCATCCCTACGGCGCCAAGCCTGACGAACGGGCCGAACTCGACCGCATCTTCGCCGGCGCCGCGCATGTCGCGCGGGTGCGTCTCGTCAACCAACGCATCGTCATGGCGCCGATGGAGCCGCGCGCCGCGCTGGCGATCTATGAGCCGGAGAGCGGCCGTTACGTCCTGCACGTCGCCTCGCAAAGCGCCTTCGCGATGCGCCAGCACGTGGCGCGGACAATGGGCGTACCGGTCGAAAAGCTGCGCGTCGTCAGCGGCGATGTCGGCGGCGCGTTCGGCATGCGCACATCGGGCTATCCGGAATACCCGGCGCTGCTGCTGGCGGCGAAGCTTCTGGGGCGCGCGGTGCGCTGGCGCTCGACCCGGCAGGAAGGGTTTCTGTCCGACAATCAAGCGCGCGACACGCTGATCGAGGCGAAGCTGGCGATTGACGCGGGTGGCAAATTCCTCGCGCTCGACATCGACAGCCTGGCGGCGCTCGGCGCGCACCACACCTCGCACGGCGCCTTTATCGCGACAGTCAATTTCGCGCGCTGCCTGCCGTGCATGTACGACATCGCGAAGATCGGGCTGCGCATCCGCTGTCTCTTCACCAACACCGTGCCGACCGGGCCCTATCGCGGCGCCGGGCGGCCCGAGGCGAATTACGCGCTGGAGCGGCTGGTCGACGAGGCGGCGCGGGTGACCGGCATCGACCGCATCGACATTCGCCGCCGCAACCTAATCCCGCCGGGCCGCATGCCCTACAAGACTGCGGTCGGCACGACCTATGACAGCGGCGATTTTCCGGCAGTGTTCGACGCCGCGCTCGCTCGCGCCGATATCGCCGGCTTTGCCGCCCGCAAGGCCGCGTCGGAAGCCGCCGGCAAGAAGCGCGGGCTCGGCATCTCGTGCTTCTTGGAGATCGCTGGCGGCCAGCCTGGCGAGGGCGCGTCAGTCGGGTTTCCGGGTTCGAGCAAGCTGCTGCTGGCGATCGGGGTGCAGGCAAGCGGGCAAGGACACCGCACGGTCTATCGCCGGCTCGTCGCCGAGCGGCTCGGCATTCCGATCGAGAATATCGATTTCACCATCGGCGACAGCGACGATGAGGTGCCGAGCGCCGGAGCGGTCGCCTCGCGCTCGACGATGTCGGTCAGCGGCGCGGTGGCCGTGGCGCTCGACGCGGTGATCGAGAAGGGGAGGCGGGTCGCCGCGCATGTACTCGAAGCCGCCGCGGAGGACATCCACTACCGCGACGGCGTCTTCGAGATCGCCGGCACCGACCGCAACGTCGCGCTGTTCGAGCTGGCCGACCGCGCTCGGACCTTCGGCGAGAGCCTCGACACCAGAAGCACCTTCGACGCACCGCCGTCTTTCCCCAACGGCGTCCACATCGCCGAAGTCGAGATCGATCCGGGCACCGGGCAAACCACGCTTGCCGCCTATACCTGCGTCGACGATTGCGGGCGGGTGCTGCAGCCGGTGCTGGTCGAGGGCCAGGTACAGGGTGGGGTCGCGCAGGGGGTCGGCCAGGCGCTCCTCGAATGGGCCAATTACGAAGACGAGAGCGGGCAGCTTGTCGCCGGCTCGTTCATGGATTACGCGATGCCGCGCGCCGACGATCTGCCCGACATCGCCAGCGAGCTGCACCCGGTGCCGTGCACCACCAACCCGCTCGGGGTCAAAGGCGTCGGCGAGGCCGGCACCACCGCGTCTCTGGCGGCGGTGATGAACGCGGTCGCCGACGCGCTGCCCCCCGGCGCCGTGATCGACATGCCGGCCACCCCGGAACGGGTGTGGCGGGCGCTTCAGACCAACTCGAACGGAGGCAAACGGAAATGAGCAATGTGACCCTGGCCCGGGCTTCGACCATCGTCGATACGGCGATCGCCAAGGGGCGTGAGCTGAAGCTCCACCCGCTGACCGTCGTCGTGCTCGACGCCGGCGGCCACATGGTGGCGATGAAGCGCGAGGACAAATCGGGCATCCTTCGCGGCGCGATCGCCACCGGCAAGGCCTGGGGCACGCTCGGTATGGGGTTCGGCGGGCGTGAGTTCGCCCGCCGCGCGGCGGGCGGCGGCGGTTTGTTCCTCACGGCGTTGATGGAAGCGTCGGGAGGGCGGGTCGTGCCGGCGCCGGGCGGCGTGCTGATCCGTGATGGCGCTGGCGACATTGTCGGCGCGGTCGGCATCAGCGGCGATACCTCGGACAAAGATGAAATTTGCGCCGTCGCCGGCATTGCTGCCGCCGGCCTCAAAGCCGATACCGGCGATCCGGCCGCCTGACGACAATTTTGGGTTGCAGGTGCGGTATGGTTCGATGATAATTGAACTATGGTGCAGACCCAACCAATGCAGCAAGAGGCGGCGATCGCCGCCTTTGGCGCTTTGGCGCAGGCGACGCGCATCCAGCTTTACCGCCTGTTGGTGTCGCAAGGCGCTCGCGGCATGTCGGCGGGCAACATCGCCGAGCGGCTCGGCGTCGCGCCGTCGTCGCTGTCGTTTCACCTGACCAACCTGGTCGAGGCCGGCCTCATCACCAAAAAGCGCGTTGGCCGACAGCTCATCTACGCGGTCGCGCCGGCGACGATCGGCGAGCTTGGGAAATACCTCGCCGGCTTGGCGCGCTAATTTAGCCTCGGCTACAGGCGCCGCCGCCAAGCACGCAGAATTTGGCGCAGTGCGGGTGGTTGAGCGGCACCGGGCCGGTGGCGCCGGCGAGGCTCGGGCCGAGGTCCCACAGCGCGTCGTAGGGCAACAGCGTGCAGGCGACGACGCTGGGGCTTGCCGCGCCCTTGCGCTTCACCACCATGCGCGAGGTCGCGCACATCACGCTGTCCGGCGACTTATTGAGGATACCCCAGCACGCGGTGGTGATCTCCGGCACGTCGGCGGTTGCATCCATCTCCGGGAAGATCGTCAGTGCGGCCGCGTCGTCGGCGTCGATCGGGATGCGGAGCTCCGCGAAAAGATGGCGGAAGCCGGCGCGGATCGCCGCTTCCGGCTCGCCCGACAAATAGCGGCTCGCGACATTGACGGTGAAGCGGTTGTCGGCGAGCCATTTGAGCCCGTCAATGGTCGGGCCCCAGCTGCACGCGCCGCGCTCCAGCTCGTGCACCGCGCGCCCATAATGATCGAGCGACACGCGCAAGGTCAGCCGCTTGCCGTAGCGCTCGCGCAGCGCTAGCAGGGCAATCTTCTTGTGGTGCATCGGCGTCATCGCGTTGCTCAGCACGATCGCCTCAAGGCCGCGCGACAATGCGTCCTCTAGCATCGCCGGCAGATCGCGGTTCATGAACGGCTCGCCGCCGGTAAAGCCGATCAGCGCGGTGCCGAGCCCCAGCGTCTCGATCTCGTCGAGGTAGCGCGCCACCTCTGCCGTGGAAAGGTAGGCGAGACGGTCGTTGGTCGGCGACGACTCGATGTAGCAGTTGGCGCAGGTCAGATTGCACAGGGTTCCGGTATTGAACCACAGCGTTTCGAGCGATTTGAGGGCGACCTGCGCCCGCTGCTCGCCGGCCGCGGTGATCAGGGGATCACGGAACTTGGCCGGGTCCATACGTGGTGCAGCAAGCGCCTCGGTCATGAAAGCCTCGACAGCGACGGGGAGTCACCCACGATTATAGGCCAGACCGGCGCGCGGAACATGCGCGACGCCGGATCAGGTTCAGCCGCTGGGTTGGCATACTATGGTAAATAATCGAACGTAATTTCAGGTAATGTGAGGGAATATTTTTCTAATTTTTGGTCGTTGCGATGATCTTCGGGTGGACTTGGTCTAAATCGTGGTTGATTTTTTATGAATACTACTGATTTTACTGTGCAATTCTGACCTATTGTTGCATATCGAGGCCTCGGCAGTCGCTGAGGAGAAAGTTGGTGACTAAAGTTCTAGTGATTTCACGACTACTGATGGATCGTCGCGGTGCCACCGCCATCGAGTATGGCCTTATCGCTGCTTTGATCGCGGTTGCTGCGGTCGTCGTGATGGGTCAAGTCGGCACCAACCTATCATCGACCTTCAATACAGTCGCCAATAGCCTTTAAGCTCCTTCGCGTTACTGCGAGCCGGCTCAGCTGGCGTCGCGGTAAATTAGTGGCCTGCGACCCGCCACCCCTTGACCAAGGCGCGCCCGGCGTATAGCGCATCTCCAGCGATGCCGCCCAACCTGACGCTCGTCCATCACCCGCTGGTCCAGCATAAATTGTCGCTGATGCGGAACCGTGAAACGTCGACGGGCATGTTTCGCCAGCTGATGCGCGAAGTCGGCCTTTTGCTCGGTTACGAGGCGACCCGCGACTTGCCACTCGGCGAGGTCGAAATCGAGACGCCGCTGGAACGGGCGCGCTTGCCGGTTCTCGCCGGCAAGAAGCTTTGCCTTGTGTCCGTCCTGCGTGCCGGCAACGGGCTTCTCGACGGTATGCTGGAACTGGTGCCGTCGGCGCGAGTCGGGCATATCGGCCTCTATCGCGACCCGACGACTTTGGCGGCGATCGAATACTACTCCAAGCTGCCCGACGACCTTCCCGAGCGCGATTTGATCCTCGTCGACCCGATGCTCGCGACCGGCAATTCTGCGGTGGCGGCGATCGCGCGGCTAAAGGAGCGGCACGCGCGCTCGATCAAATTTGTCTGTTTGGTTGCGGCGCCCGAGGGGGTCGCGCAGGTGAGCAATGCCTATCCGGACGTGCCCATCCTGGCCGCCGCGCTCGACCGCTGCCTCAACGAGCACGGCTATATTCTGCCCGGCCTCGGCGATGCCGGCGACAGGCTGTTCGGGACCAAATAGGTGCTAAAGGCCTGGCTGAACGGTTTAGCGCGATTCCGCGGCGCGGTGACGGCGGCCCGCCATCCTCCAGTCGCGCTCGGCGGCAAGGAATTTGGCCTTCTGCTCGGGCGTCAATGTCGCCAGCAGCGATAATGTCGCGCCGATCGCCTCGTGCCAGACCTCGCGGCGTTCGGTCGAGAAATCGTCGAGCAGCTGCAGCACTCTCGCCTGGTCGGGATCCGGTCTGGTGATCTCCGCCCAGGCCTCGTCCATCAACGGCTCGGTCGCCAACCGCACCCGATTGCTGCGGGCAAGCATGTCGGCGACGTATTGGTCGAAGACCCCTTGCTGCTGCGGCGACAGGTCGAGCGACTGAGCGAGCCGGTGAAATCGCTCGCTAGTGGTGACGATTGCGGGGGGTTTCAGGCGGGTCCACGCGGCGCCGGCGACAAAGCACAGATTAAGCGCCACCGAGACCGCCAGCAGCGCGACGATCAGGCGCGGCCGCGACCACCGCCTGGTCGGGCTCATTCCCGCGGCGGCCGTTGTCATATCGAGGGCCCATCCGAGACGTCGCGCAACGCCAGCGGCGCGGGATCGAGCAGCTCGCTGGCTCCCAGCTCGTCGGATGGGTGCGTGATCGAGGCGAGGCCCGGCAAGTCGCCGCCAAGATCGAAGCCCAGCCAACAGGCAACGGCGATCGCTGCGGCAAGGCTGCTCCAGCGCACCGCGGCGGGCCACGCTCGCGGCTGCGGCTGAGGCCGCGGCTGTCGCAGCGGGAAGACCAGAACCTCGCCGCTCGACCGGGCGGGATCGACAAGCTCGGTAGCGCGGGTAACAATCTCATCGCTTGCCGCCGGTAGCGTCGCGCTGAGGAGGACGCGCGCGGCTGCGGCGTCGGCTGCCACCAGGGGATCGCCGGCGATCAGCCTGGCGACGCGTTCGCGTTCGTCATCGTCGAGGCGGCCATCGACAAAGCCGGCAAGGTCGAGAAGCCGTTCGGTCTCGGCCGGGCTCGCCGCGATTTCTTGACTGAGCTGCCACAGCCTCCGATCCGTCGTGCCGGGCGGAAGGTCGCCGCTGGTCCCTCGAGCTGGCATTACGGGGAGATCTCCTGTCACGTCGGTTTTACGCCGCCGCCGCAAGCGCCATCCCCACAACCTAATGGTTCCGGTCATTCGATTTCGGCCTTGAAATGGGCGCGCAGCTTGAGCATCGCCTTGTGGTGCGCGCTGCGCACGGTCTGCGGGTCGATGCGGAGCGCGGTGGCGACCTCGGCGACGTCCATCTCGCCGTCATAGAGCATGCCGAGGATCTCGCGCTGGCGCGGCGACAGCAGCGCCTCCGGCAGTTTCAGCTTGGGCGTCGGCTCGACGGCATCGACCTTGAGATACGCCTCGGGCACGGTGTCGATCGGGATCGAATTCGGCCGCCGCCGGCGCAGCGCGTCGCGCGCGGTGCTGCGCGCGACGATGGTGATCCAGGTCGACAGCGAGGCCCGGGTCGCATCGTAGCTGCGCAGCAGCCGGAACTCGTCCTTGCACAGGCGGACAAACACTTCCTGGGTCAAATCCTCGACGTCGCTCGCGGTCGGCGCGACGCTGCGCACCGCGGCGACGATCAGCGCCGCGTAACGCCGGACGAACGCCGTCCACGAGCGCTTGTCGCCATTAAGCAGCGCGGCGAGCGGGTCGGGCTCGCTTGACGCGCCGGGACCGTAGCCCCGGTTTAGCGGACGATCGGCGACCGACATCGCAGCGATTGTGGCAAGGCGCGGGTCATGAAAGACCCGAGAAGAAATCGTTGCCCTTGTCGTCGACGACGATGAAGGCAGGGAAATCGACGACCTCGATACGCCAGATCGCCTCCATGCCGAGCTCAGGGTACTCGAAGAGCTCGACCTTCTTGATGCAGTCCTGTGCTAGCCGCGCCGCCGGGCCGCCAATCGAGCCGAGGTAGAAGCCGCCATACTTCTTGCAGGCTTCGCGAACTTCCATGCCGCGATTGCCCTTGGCGAGGCTGATAAAGCTCCCGCCCGCGGCCATAAACGGATCGAGATAGGAATCCATGCGTCCCGCCGTGGTCGGCCCGAACGAACCCGAGGCATAGCCCGCGGGCGTCTTCGCCGGGCCGGCGTAATATATGGGGTGGTCCTTGACGTATTGCGGCAAGGGCTCGCCGCGGTCGAGCCGCTCCTGCAATTTGGCGTGGGCGATGTCGCGGGCGACGATCAAGGTTCCGCTGAGGGAAAGCCGCGTCTTGATCGGATAACGCGACAGGGTCCGGCGTATTTCCGACATCGATTGGCGCAAGTCGATCTGCACCACCTCGCCGCCGAGCGTCTTCTCGTCGATCTCGGGCAAGTACTGTGCCGGGTTGGCCTCCAGCTCTTCGAGGAAGACGCCGTCGGCGGTGATCTTGCCGAGGATCTGGCGATCGGCCGAGCACGACACGCCGATACCGATCGGCAAGCTCGCCCCATGCCGCGGCAGCCGGATCACGCGCACGTCATGGCAAAAATACTTGCCGCCGAACTGCGCGCCGATGCCGAAATCGCGGGTCAGCGCGAGGACTTCCTGCTCGAAGTCGCGGTCGCGGTAGGCCTGGCCGTATTTGTTGCCGTGGCTGGGCAGCGTGTCGAGGTAGCGGCAGCTCGCCAGCTTCACGGTCTTGAGGTTCAATTCGGCCGAGGTGCCGCCGATGACGATCGCCAAATGGTAGGGCGGGCACGCCGCGGTGCCGAGCGACTTCAAATTCTTGTCGAGAAAGGCGATCAAGGATTTGGGGTTCAGCACCGCCTTGGTCTGCTGGTAAAGAAAGGCCTTATTGGCCGAGCCGCCGCCCTTGGCGATGAAGAGGAATTTGTAAGCGTCGCCCGGCTCGGCATAGAGGTCGATCTGGGCCGGCAAATTGTCGCCGGTATTGACCTCCTCGTACATCGACAGTGGCGCCACTTGGCTGTAGCGCAAATTGGTCTCGGTATAGGTGCGGCGGATGCCGGCCGAGATCGCCGCCGCGTCGTCGAACCCGGTCCACACCCGCTGGCCCTTCTTGGCCATGACGATCGCGGTGCCGGTGTCCTGGCACATCGGCAGCACCTTGCCGGCCGCGATATTGGCGTTCTTCAGGAAATCATAGGCGACGAAGCGGTCGTTCGCCGAGGCCTCGGGGTCGTCGAGGATGGCGCGCAATTGCGCGAGATGTCCGGGCCGCAGCAGATGCGCGCTGTCGATAAAGGCCTGCTGCGCCAGCAGGGTCAGCGCCTCGGGCGCAATCTTGACCACTCGCTCGCCGGCGAACTCGGCGGTGGCGACATAATCGCCAGTCAGCTTCTTGTAGGGAGTGTCGTCCTCGCCCAGCGGAAACAGTTCGTGAAAGTCCAGCTCGCTCATGCCGTCATCCCTTGCTTATGCGGCGCAGGATCACGGTTTCGCGCAAGACGTCAAGCGCAGCGCGGGCCGTTAAGGCTGCTGTCAGCGCTTCACGACGGTACGGTGCGTTCTCATGAGGGAACGTGATCCCGCTTGTCGCGAGTCCGCCGCGGCGTGTTGCTGCTCAATGAGCTCGGCCTCGGCGACGAGGTCTTCGGCCGTGAGCAATCGGGCCTCCCAGATCACCGGGCTTCCAGCCCGCTCAGCGAGTTCTCGATACCAGGCGGCCAATTCCCGCAACCTGTCTGGGTCTTTCCTGCCGATCTCCTCCATCGCCGGATACCCCACAGTTGCTATGGCTACTGTTGATTTCTCTTGTCCGTCGCCAATACATCCTTGGCTTCGGCGAGCAACCGCTCGACCGCGGACCGCTTTTCGTCGTCAAGGTCGAGCTCCAGCATTTCCTGGTAATGCGCGATGTTGAGCTTGACGATGTACCGCTCGTCGTTCGTCATCGCCGCGCCTCCGGCGGGAAGAGTGGGGGGCGGGAGCGCGCGCAACCCCTCTTCCGGGGGCACACGTCTCTCTCAGCCAACAGCGCCCAAGGGTCGCGGCTGAAGGTACGATATCGTACAGTCTTGTCGTGACGAATTCGAGTCTAAAACACTAACTTTTTACCGTTCGTATGAATGAAAAACGTCTAGGGAATGCACAACTAGACGACCCTCGCTCGGCCGAGCTGATCGGCTTCCCACAAACTAAAATCCTTTGTACGAAGCTGTACTGACCCCTCGGGAGCATGTTTCGTAAGATCAAAGCGCAGCGCGCTGCTATGATTGGTACACCGCTCTGCCACGATCTTCGGGAAGCTAGCGGCTAAGAGATGTGCGTGCTCTTCCCCAGATGGAGGGAGAGCGTCTTTGCAAGCGCCCCAGATCACTCCGATCTCTCAAAATCGCCTTCTTGCCGCTATCCCTCCCGAAGAACTTCGACGCCTCGCGCCGCATTTCCAAACTGTGCCCCTCGTGTTCAGGGAAGCACTCTTCGAGGCGGGTGATCTGACCGAATTCGTATATTTTCCGCTTAATGGAATGATCTCGCTGATTGCGTCTACGGAGAACGGCGGCTTTATCGAGGTCGGAATCGCTGGCAAGGAAGGGATGATCGGTGTTCCAGTCGTCCTTGGCGACGAGATTTCAACCCTTCGTGGCGTCGTTCAGGCGCCAGGCTCAGCCCTGAAGCTGAGCGCGACCGTCCTCAAGGATGAGCTTCGCCGAGACGGCGAACTGCGTTCGGTATTGCTGCGATATAGTCGCTTCGCGCTTGCTCAAGCCACCCAATCCGCAATCTGCAACCGGCTTCACTCGGTGAATCAGCGCTGTGCCCGGTGGTTGCTGGCCATACGCGACCGAGTTGAGTCCGACACGCTTCCGATGACTCATGAGTTCTTGGCCTA
>DATNJF010000415.1:0-25325 GCA_035604035.1 Allostellaceae bacterium
GATCGGGGGCGGTTCGAATGTTTTTGGCTCGGGGCTGCCGGATTCGGCGACGCTTCCGCAAGCATTCGCCGATGCCGTCGGCCGCCGCCTCCATGTTGTCAATCTCGCGTTCTCTGGTTACGGGGCACAGCATTTCCTGCGCATCCTCGAGACCGGCCTGCACGACGACGTGCTGACAAAGCCGCGGGTTTTCGTACTCACGGTCTCGCCCGAGCTGGCCGAGCAGACCGCTTGCACGCTCGGGTACACCTTGGCCGGCCCCAGCTATGAGGTTATCGGCGGACAGGTAAAGTTCGTGGGAACCTGTGCGGACCAATGGGGCTTGCCGCTGCGCTGGCTATTCGAACTCACCTCGCTTTACGACCTGGTCGAGCCGCGGCTCGACGGTCGCACGCCGCGCCAAAAGCTTGAGCTGTACACCGCGATCCTCAGCCGGGTCGGACAGGTTGCGCGCGAGAAATATGGAGTGCCGACCGCCCTCCTTTATTTTCCCGGCCCGGCTTATGCGCAACGTGCAGGCACTACAGACGACGAGATTATGGTCCGCCTGCGTGCGGCCGGACTCATTGTGATCAATGACGGGCTCGATGAAGCGGCATTTCCTGGCCAGGATCTGTGGATACCTGGAGACGGGCACCCGACTGCGGTGGCGAACCGGGCGTTCGCAGCGCTGCTCGTGAAAGGACTTTCCGGGGTCGTATCGCTCGATCCATGAGACGGTCCCCATGCTCCGCCGGAACCGCTAGCGGAGGCGCACCGCGCAATTTTGCTGCGCGCGCTGAGGAGTTTCATTAGAACATGCCAGGTGGCGCTGGCCGGGTGCGAGAAGGGACCGGTCGGTTGTTGGCGTGGTGAAGGGGGCGCACAGTTGGATTTTTTTCGTGATTTCCTGCGGTACCTGAGGTCCCGCAAGCGGTATTGGCTGTTGCCGATCATAATCGTGCTGGGCCTGTTTGCGGGTCTGGTCGTACTCACCGAAGGCTCGACGATAGCGCCGTTCATCTACGCGCTGTTCTAAACTCCGCCTCAGCCCGTTAGGCCGATCCTCGATGAAGCGAATCCTGTTTCCGCTACTGATGGTGGCGTTCTGCGTCGCCGTGGTTTTCCTGTGCGTCGAAGTCTATGTCCGGGTGGTGGTCGATGACGGCATGCAGTTCGACCTCGAAATGTGGAAATACGCCAAGGCGGTGAAGATCGTCGATCCCGACCCGCTGATCGGCCATCGGCACGGTGCGAACCGCAAAGCCAAGCTGATGGGGGTGACGGTCGAGACCAACTCGCAGGGCCTGCGCGATCGCGAATATACCTTTGAGAAGCCGCCGGGCGTGCTGCGCATCGTCATGCTGGGCGACTCGTTTACCGAAGGATGGGGAACAGCGGAGCCGGACACATTTTCGAAGCGGATCGAACGGCTCTACTCCGATCAGGGCACAAAGGCGGAGGTGATCAACACCGGCGTTGGCAACTGGAACACGATCCAGGAGGTCGAGTTCTTTATGACCGACGCCTACCGGTACAATCCCGACATCATCGTGCTGAATTTCACCTTTAACGATGCCGAACCGGTGCCGCATGACCGGCCACCCTCGTTTCTGCTGCGCTACTGCTATTCCTGCGTGTTTCTGGTCGGGCGCTACGATGCGTTGAAACGGATGATCTTCGGCGGCCAGGATTGGCTGGACTACTATCTCGGTCTGTTTGGCGACGGCACGGCTCCCGGCTGGCTCGGCGCCAAGGCGGCGATCAAGCGGCTCGCCGACTACTGCAGGGAACACAACATCAAATTGCTGATCGCGAACCACCCTGAATTGCATGATGTGAAAAACTACCCGCTCCAAAGAATTACCGGCTTCGTCCAGAGCGCAGCGGCAGAAAACAACGTCGCCTTTGTCGATCTCCTTCCCTATCTGCGAGACCAGAACTCGGCGTCGTTGTGGGTGACGCCGCCCGACCCGCACCCAAACGCCTTCGCTCACAAGCTTCTTGCCGACGGTATTTTCGAGGCCTTGCAGAAGCTGCAAACGGCGCAGTAAGCGAGGCGGCACCGCGTGCCCGATTTCTGGCACAGCCCGGTGAGGCGCTGATGCGGCTGGTTCCCCGAGCTGATAGGGCGGGTACCCACACGCTGCATGCAGGCGATCGCCGCAAACCGATTATGATGGCGCGGCTGTATCCGAAGGAGGCGCGCAATGCCCGACGGCACCCAGATTGACCAGCCGGTAACGGTCGCGCTCGGCGAGGATTACCCCGAGCTTCGCGAGTCGATCCGCAAGATTTGCGAAGGCTATCCCGGCGCTTATTGGCGCAAGCTCGAGGACGAGCAGGCCTATCCGACCGAGTTCATCGAGGAGCTGACCCGCGGCGGGTTCCTCGCCTCGCTGATCCCCGAAGAGTACGGCGGTTCCGGCCTCCCGCTGCGCGCGGCAGCGGTGATCCTCGAGGAGATCAATGCCTCGGGCTGCACCGCCAGTCAGGGCCACGCTCAGATGTACATCATGGGTACGCTGCTGCGGCACGGCAGCGCCGAGCAGAAGGAGCGCTACCTGCCCAAAATCGCCACCGGCGAGTTGCGGCTGCAAGCATTCGGCGTCACCGAACCGACCACAGGCTCGGACACGACCAAGCTCAAGACCCGCGCGGTGCGCGAGGGCAATTCCCACTATGTCGTCAACGGTCAGAAGGTATGGACCTCGCGGGCGCGGCATTCCGACCTGATGCTGCTCCTGGCGCGGACGACGCCGGTCGAGGAAGTGAAGCGGCGCACCGACGGGCTATCGGTGTTCCTTGTCGATTTGCGCGAGGCTGTCGGCAAGGGCTGCGAAATCCGCCCGATCGAGGCGATGATCAACCACAACACCACCGAGGTGTTCTTCGACAATCTGAAAATCCCGGCCGACAGCCTAATCGGCGAGGAAGGGAAGGGGTTCCGCTATATCCTCGACGGCATGAATGCCGAGCGCATCCTCGTCGCGCAGGAATGCATCGGCGACGGCCGCTGGCTCCTCAACAAGGGGATCGAGTACGCCAAGGAGCGGGTTGTGTTCGACCGTCCGATCGGCCAGAACCAGGGGGTGCAGTTCCCGCTCGCGCGCGCCTACGCGGAGCTTGAGGCAGCCGATATGATCTGCCGCCGCGCCGCGGCGCTGTTCGATGCGGGCAAGGAATGTGGCGCTGACGCCAACATGGCGAAGCTCTTGGCGAGCGAGGCAACCTGGCACGCGGCCGAGGCGACGATGCAAACGCATGGCGGCTTCGCCTACGCGCGCGAATACGACATTGAGCGCAAATGGCGCGAATGCCGGCTGTACCAGACCGCGCCAATCTCGACCAACCTCATCCTGGCCTATATCGGCCAGCACGTGCTGGGGATGCCGCGGTCCTACTGAGGCGGCAGGTGGACGGGGCGGCTGGGCCGCGCCCGTCCTTGCCCTTAGCCTAACCGGCAGGCTGCTCGACAACGACCTCGATGCGGCGATTTTGCGCGCGTCCCGCCGGCGTGTCATTCGGGGCGGCGGGATGGGTCTCGCCGCGGCCTTTGGCCGAAATGACGCTCGGGTTAACGCCCTTCGAGGTGAGGAAGCGAACGACCGCATCGGCCCGCCGCGATGACAGGTCGAGGTTATCGATCACGCCGATTTTCTGCAGCGCTTTGCCAACCGGACGATTGTCGGTGTAGCCGTAGACCACGATCCGGTCGTTCGGCCCGAGACCGCTTAGCGCCGGCAGCAGCCCATTGAGCTTCGCCCTACCGGCTCTTGTCAGCGTGAAGCCCCCCGAGGGAAAGGCCAGATCGGACGCCATCGTCAGGAGCGACCGTTCCGACATTGTCTGCGGCCCGGGGATGGGTGGTGGCGGGGCCGGCGGGGGCGCCGGCGGCGGAGGCGGCGGCGAGGAACAGGCCGCCAGGATGAGTGCGATAAACGAGAATGCGGCAGTGGCGAGGGCCCGGCTCTTGATCATGATCGTCTTCCTGAAGGCGGGGGTGCATCTACTCAGAGTTTCGCACCCTAAGCACTCCTAGTCGGTTCTTACAATAGGGAAACTAACGAATGCGCCTCGCTGGCGGCGTCGAGCGCCATCACCGTGTCCCATAGAACACGCGCCGCGCCACAGGCGGCGAATTTGGCCAGGATGGCTTCGGGTAACAGAGGCCGATCCGGGCTGCCGAGAACTTCCACCACATCGCAGCGAGCAGTGCGGCCCTCGGCAAGGTCGAGTTCGACGCGGATCGGCGCCAGCGCATTCGGGTCGGGGTTGCTGTCGGCGATCACCGAGAGGCGCGAGGCGAGAGCGAGCGTATCGGGATCCGCCAGGGCTGTTGGCGAGAAATCGTCGAGACCGACCGTGCCGTGCTTGAGACACACCGCGCCGCAATACGACAGACACAGCCGGGCATAGGCCACGGTCATGCCGGGTCCGGACTTGCGGCCGACGAGGCGCTGGGTCAGCGGCGGCACGATAAAGCGGCCGGCCCTTACCTGGTCCGCGGCGATGCTGTGCTCGGCGATCAGTCGCTGCAGCCCGTCGATGCCGCCATGCATGGCGCGGCCGGTGGGAAAGGGCTTGTGGCTCAATTCGCAGACGCGCCACGCGCAGCCGAGCTCGTCGAACGGCGCCGGGTCGGCCTTGCCGTCAAATAGCGCGAAATAGCCGAATTGGCCCGAGATCGGCGCGCGTGGGCCGGGCATGCCGCGTCGCGCCAGTTCGACCGCGGCCACCGCGTTACGCGCGGCGAACCCCATTTGCATCGCCAGCTGGGGGCTCGCCTCGATGTGGGCCTGCATCGTGCCGGCGCACTGGCCGTAATAGATGCCGAGCGCGTCACGGGTCTGGGTCTCCCCAAGTCCAGCGAGCAGCGCCAAGGCCGCTGTCGCGCCAAACCCGCCGCAATTGGCCGGGCGAAAGAAGCGCATCGGCGCGCGCGAGCACAGGCCCAAGGTCACCGCGACATCGACCCCGGCGACCACGGCGCGGACCAGGCCTTCGCCAGAGACGCCGCCATATTTCTCAGCCCAGCCGAGGGCACAGGCGAGCACCGCCGCCATCGCGTGCACGACCGCGCCTTCATGGACGGGATCGAATTCTTGCGAGTGGACTTGGAAGGCGTTGACCATCGCCGCGTCGCCGAGCGGGATGCGTTCGGCGCTGCCCCAGACTGTCGCCTCTTCCGGGCCGCCGCGCGCCATGTCGAGCACCTGCGTCCGCCACGGCGCCTGCGCGCCGGCCATCCCGACGGCGAGCGTGTCGGCAATGAAAATCTTGGCGGCGTCGCGGACTGCTTGCGGCAGTTCGCCGTCGGCGACCCGCGCGAGAAACGCGACGATGCGATCGACGACGGGGTCGTGCACTCGCGCGGTCAGGCGGCGGCGAGCTTTGCCAGGACGCCGGTATCCTTGAGCGCATCCAACCCGGCGATCGCTTGATTCAATTCGCGGGCGCGGGCGGTGCCGACGACCGGTGTGGCGAGCGCGTTGAATTTCTCGGCGAGCCGGCGGCCCTGGTCGGCGATGTCGCTGTTGGGGATGCCGGCGTCGAATTTGGCCGAGGCCTTGCGGCCGTCTTTCAGCTCAATCTCGATCTCGGCGCCCGCCTCGGGGAAATCCTCGCGGAAGTCGAAATTGACCCGCTCGCGCAGCGCCACCAGCGCCGGGTCGGTGGCGGTCCTGACGCTGTAGGCGCCGAGACTTGCCGTATCGACCCCGGCGAGGGCCATCGCCACGGTCTGCCGCAAGCTGAACTTGGCTTCGAGCCCGTCGGTTGGCGCCGGGATGTTGCAGACGCGGTCGGTGGCGTGGTGCAGGCTAAGATTGATCGCGGCGATGTCGGCGGGCGCGGCGCCAAGCCGGTCGCGCAGCTGCCGGCCGCACTCGATCGGCGCGTGGGTCATGTAGCAGGCGGCGTGGTACTTGAAGAGGTTGCCATAGATATGGAATCCGCGCTTCGGCTCGGCGAGCGCCTTTTCGGGGAAGAAATCGGGCGCGTGCGTGGCAGCGAAACCCTGCGCGCATTCGATGAGGTCGGGCCGGCTGGAAAAGCCGCGCGCGGCGAGGCGGGCGGCGAGCAGCCCGTTCTGTGCCGCCTTGCCGGCGTGGAACGGCTTGCACATCGTGCCGAACTGCGACTTGAGACCGGCCGATTGCGTCCCGGCGATGCCGAGCGCGCGGGCGGTCGCCTCTGGGTCGAGGCCGAGCAGATGCGCACACGCCGCCGCCGCGCCGAACGCGCCGACCGTGCCGGTGGCATGGAAGCCGCGGTTGTAATGGCCCGGCCGCAGTGCCATGCCGACGCGGCAGCAGGTCTCGTAACCCGCGACAAACGCGGTAATCACCGCCTTGCCCGAGGCTTTCTTTTCCTCGGCGAGGGCCAAGAGCGCCGGCAGGATCGCGACCGACGGATGGCCCGGCATCGCCAGATGCACATCGTCGTAGTCGAGCGCATGGGCGATGGCGCCGTTGATCAGCGCTGCCGACAACACTGGCAGGCGGGCGGCATGGCCAATTACGGCGGCTTGCGCCGCGCCGCCGGCCTCGCTCATCTCCTCCATAAGGATGCGGACGAGCTCGTCGTCGGAGCCGGCGAGGCCGACCCCGAGATAATCAAGCACGCATTGCCGGGCGAGCTCGCGCACCTCCACGGGCAGCGCCTCGTAGGTGACGGCGCAGGCGCGCTCGGCCAGGGTCCGGGTTAGGTTCGTGCTGCTGCTTACCGATGCGCCATCCATCGTCGGTCTCCCTAGAGCTTCACATCGCTGATCTGGATCGTCGGCTCGATATCGGTGTAGTTGGGGATGTCGGCCATGAACTTGGCGGCATGGGCAGGGAACGCCGTCTGGAAGCTCTCCAGCGACTCGAAAAGCACGTGGCCCATCGCAATATACGCGGCTCGCGACCCCGGCATCGGGCCGCCGAGGCCCTGCTCGACGGCGATCCCCTTGCACGCGGGCCCCAACGTATCGCGAACCATCGGCATGTGCTTGTCGCAGTAATATTTCATGTCGAATTTCTTACCTTCTTGGTTCGGATAGAGCACGCTGACCTTGATCATCACGTTTCTCCTCAACGTCCTTTGAACACGGGCTTGCGCTTCTCGTTGAAGCTGGCAATGCCTTCGCGCCGGTCGTCGGTCGGGACCATGCGGTTATAGGCCTCGATCTCCAGCATCATGCCGGAAGCCAGATCCATCTGCAGCCCGTAGTGGATCGAATGTTTGGCCTGACGCACCGAAATCGGTGCGTTGTCGGCGATGCGGCGAGCCGTCTCTAGCGTCTCTTCCAGCACCGTGCCCGGCGCGCAGAGCCGGTTGACCATGCCCCAATCGTAGGCGTCCTGGGCCGAGAAGGGTCGGCCGGTGAGGATGATCTCCTTGGCGCGGCGCTCGCCGACCGCGCGCGGCAGGTTCTGAGTACCGCCGGCGCCCGGCATGATGCCAAGCGACACCTCGGTCAGCGCGAAGCGCGCGGTCGCGGCGGCGTAGACGAAGTCGCAGCACAGTGCCAGCTCGCAGCCTCCGGCATAGGCGGCGCCGTTGATCGCGCCCAATACCGGCACCGGGCAGGCGACAAAGGCGCGGATGGCGCGCTCGAACAGGAGGTGCTGGGCCTGCCAGGTCTCGTCTGACATGCCTTGGCGTTCCTTGAGGTCGCCGCCAGCGCAGAACGCCTTGTCGCCGGCCCCGGTCAGGACGATACAGCGATGCGCCAGCGGGTCGGCGTTGACGCTCTCGAAGAACGCCAATAAGTCGCGGCCCATCTGCGTGTTCATCGCATTGGCGATCTCGGGCCGATTTAGGGTGAGGACCTTCAGGCCGCCGCCTTGGTCGTCAACCCGGATGGTTTCGTAGGCGCCGCTCATTTTTGCACGACAAAGGTTTGCTCGGCGAGCTTGCTTCCTTGATACCAGACTTGGAACGTCCACATGCCGGGGATGATCTCCCAGTCGTTTCCCAAATTATAGCCCTCGAGCTTGGCCTCGCCGATGGTGGCGCTCGTGTCTTCTTCGAACCGGGTACTCGATTTTCCGGTTGCGGGATTGGTCATAACTGCGGGAAAGATCGTCACCTCGCGAACTCTTACCGTTGCGTGCGAAGGTGTGCCCGCAACGACATAGTGAATGCCGAAGCTAACGCCCTTTTGCGCAGGAATCGTACTCGTTTGCAGCGCGAAGCGTACATTGCCGACGACGTTCTTGGTGCCGGCGGCAGTCCCTGGCACGGCCTCACGGTTTAATACATCCCGCGTATAGATACCGTATTCGGTAACCTGGGCGCCGGTGACTTGCGGCGCCTGGGCATAGGCCGCCGACGAAAACAACAACAACATGAACGCCAATGCCGCTTTCATGGACGATCCTGTTCAAGCCATCGATGCGCTACCATTCGCGCATTCGCATGATTTCGCGTCAAGCGCGGAGCATTGGAAGGCCGCGATGAAAACCATCCACGGAACCTGGAACGACTCTCCCGGCGCGGTGACCTTGATCGATGCGCATCACCACTTGTGGGACGCATCGATGAACAAGCATCCGAGCCTGCACGGCCCGCAGCGCCCGGACTCGTTCATCGGCGACAACAGTGCGATCCGGCGCGACTACCTGCCCGATGATTATCGGCGCGATGCCGCCGGCCACAACGTGCTGACGACGGTGCACTGCGAGGCCGAGTGGGAGCGCGACGATCAGCTCGGCGAGACGCGCTGGGTGACCGCGATGCACGAGCGTCACGGCATCCCCGGGGCGATCGTCGCGCATGCTTGGTTCGATGCGCCCAACGCCGAGGAGATCATCGCCGCGCAGGCGGCGTTCCCGCTGGTGCGCGGGATTCGCTCGAAGCCGATTACGGCCGCAGCGCCCAACAACATGACCCCGGGTGCGCCGGGCACGATGCAGGACGACAAATGGCTGCGCGGCTTCGCGCTACTCGATAAATACAAGCTGTCCTGGGATTTGCGGGTGCCGTTCTGGCACCTCGAGGAAGCGGCCGCGGTGGCACGCGCCTTTCCCGCGACGCCGATTATCCTCAACCACACCGGCTTCCCGTGGGACCGCAGCGAGGAAGGGCTCGCCGCTTGGCGATGCGGGATGGAAGTGCTGGCGCGCGAGCCCAATGTCTGGATCAAGGTCTCCGAGTTCGGGTTGAAGGACCGCGCCTGGATTTACGAGGAGAACCGCCGCATCGTGCTCGAGGCGATCGCGATCTTCGGCATCGAACGCTCGGTGTTTGCCACCAACTTCCCGGTGGCCAGCCTGCGCATCGGCTACGGGGCGCTGGTCGAGGCGATGAGCCGGCTGCTGGCGGATCGTTCGGCAGAGGATCGCGACCGGTTTTTCTGGAAGAACGCGGCGGCGTTCTATCGCTTATAGCGATTGATCACGAATCGCTGCGACGCGGTGCCGGTCACAAGCAATGGCGCTACCGACGGCGCCCAGCGTCAAGATACTGTAATCAAAACCGGTTTCGCGGCGGTTTGCCAGAGCCCAACTTGCGCGCGGATCAGCCCCTATAGATTGGGACGGTTCTTCGCCCTCGAGAAAGGCGCGCGTTGGCATCCCCGCGGGTGGTCGTTGTCGACAACAGCGCCACCAATTTGAAAATTCTTGCCCGGCTGGCGTCGATGCTCGGCGACACGGCGTTTGTCCAGACCTTCGCCGACCCCGCAGCGGCGCTGGCCGCTTGTGCCCGGGAGAGGCCCGATTTGGTCGTCGTCGCCGGAGAGATGACGCAGCTCGATGGCGCCGCATTTATCGCTCGACTGCATAGCGACCCGGGTTGCGCGGAGGTGCCGGCGATCGTCGTCGCCGCGTTCGAGGAACGCGATTGCATCGATCGGGCGCTCGCGGCGGGCGCCGCGGATCATCTGCTGAGCCCGGTCGACCATCGCGAATTCCGTACGCGGGTAGGCAATCTATTGCGGTTGCGCGACTACGAGCAGGTGAAGCGGCGACCGGCGATCGCGTCGCTCGAAGCAGTACCGACGCAGCCGCCGCCCGCGCCTAGGCAGACCGGGAATTTCGGCCGCGAGCATGAGCGGCTTCTTCGGGTCATCGACGCGGTGCCGGCCCTGGTTTGCGCGACCGACCGCGACGGGCGCTACATTTTTTGCAACCAGCGCTTCGCCGCGTTTGTCGGGATGCGCACCAGCCGGCTGATCGGGCGGCAGCCGCTGGAAGCGCATGACGACCAGTTGGCGTGCAGCCTCAACGACCTCGATCACCGGATGCTCGGCGGCGACGACGTGCCGACCTCGTTCGAGGAACGGATCGTCGACCGCGAGGGCAAGCGCTGCGATCTCTTGACCACCAAGGCCGTCTATCGCGGCACTGACGGCGACGATGCGATGGTCGTCACCGTCTCGATCGACATCACCGCGCGCAAACACGCCGAGCTCGACCTGGTCGCGGTCAAGGAGCAGGCCGAGATCGCCAATCGCAGCAAGACTGAATTCCTCGCCAATATGAGTCACGAGTTGCGCACGCCATTGAACGCGATCATCGGGTTCTCACAGGTTATGGCCGGCGAAATGCTAGGGCCGATCGCGACGCAGCGCTATGTCGGCTACGCGCGCGACATCCTAGGCAGCGCCGAGCATCTGCTGGGCATCATCAACGACATCCTCGACGTCTCGAGGCTGGAGACCGGCAAGCTCGAGCTCGTCGAAGAGTCGATCGAGCTGCCGAAAGCGGTCGCCGATCTGATCCATCTCGTCGAGAGCAAGGCGCGCGCTGCCGAGGTGCGCGTCGTTGTGCGCCGCGAGGGCGCGGTGCCGCGGCTGCGCGGCGACCTGCGCAAGGTGAAGCAGATCGTCCTCAACCTCTTGACCAATGCGATCAAGTTCAGCCGTCCGGGCGGTGAGGTCGACATCGTGCTGAAGAGCGATGGCGGTGGCGTGACGGTCGCCGTGACCGATCGCGGCATCGGCATGGATTCGCATGAGGTCGAGCTGGCGATGGCCCATTTCGGCCGAGTGACCGGCCCTTGGATCCGCCAGCACACCGGCACCGGGCTCGGGCTGCCCTTGGCAATCGGGCTTACCGAGTTGCACGGCGGCACGCTGACCATCCAGAGCCTCAAAGGCGTCGGCACGACCGCGACGGTCGCCTTCCCGGCCTCGCGTTCCGAACGGACCGAGGGCGCCGCGGCTGAAACCACCCTCGGCGGGGTAGCCCGGCAATGAAAACGTTGCGTGCGCCAGGAGCGGCGATGACGCGAACAGGCGGCACGACGCCGGAACCGGCTCCTGCTGCGCCCCAATCCGGCAACGCGATCGTGAACTGGCCACCGCGCTATGCTATCGCCGCGCTCGGCGTTGCCGCGATCCTGCCGCCGCTGGCATTCATCATTCGGCCCGGCGATCTCGGGCAGATCGGTGGCGTGCCGGTCGCGATCTCGCTGACCGCATTGCTGATCCTCGCTCCGGCGCTGGTTGCGCTGGTGGTGGCGGTGCTTGGGCTCGAGCGGCTGCGCGACAATTGCCGCGACCGCGGCGATGGCGAGCATGCGCAAGCGGGGCTGCGCGTCATCATCGCCGCGCTCGCAATTGGCTATGGCCTGGCGATGGCGGTCCTGAGGCCGGATGACCCGACCGCCGGCGCGCTGATCGTTGCCGCGCTCGGGCTCGTGGGCGGCTGGCTATTGCTGCTGTCCACATTTGCCGATCCAAACGGTTCGCTCCCGCGGCAATACCTGGCGATGCTGTTCGATGCCGGGTTGATCTCGGCCTTCCTGCATTTCGGCGGCGGGCTGACCGCGCCGTGGGTGTTGATCTACCTACTAGCGACATTTCAAACGGGCTTGCGGCGCGGGATCGTGGCGCTGGCGGCATCGGCGGTGGCGAATCTCGCCGGCTTTGCCGTTGTCGTCGCGACCACGGTGTATTGGCGGGAACAACCGCTGCTCGCGGGCGGGCTGCTCGCAGCGCTGGCCGCGCTGCCGGCTTTTATTGGCCGCATGGTGCACGAGATCGCCGCGCTTCGCGCAGCCACCGCGTCGGCGCAGGCGGCGCGCACTCGTTTCATGATGGTGGTGAGCGAAGCGTTACGCGCGCCGCTCGATGCGATCGTCGGCCGTGGCGGCCTAGAGGCGCAGCAGCCGGAGTCCCCCGCCGGGGTGCCGTCGACACGCGCGTTGCTGTCGCAAGTCAGCAACATCCTCGATTTCACCGCGATCGAAACCGGCGCCTTCGTCCCGGAGACCGAGCCGTTCGATTTGCATCGCGTAATCCAAGATACGCTGGCCGACCGGCGGGTCGAGGCGGCGGCAAAAGGGTTGCGGCTGCGCTGCCATATCGACCCGCGGCTGCCTTACCGGCTGCGCGGCTGGCCGCAGCAGCTGGCTCAGATTGTCGATTACCTGACTGCCCGAGCGATCGAGGTGAGCGCCGCGGGTTGCGTGGGAGTGGCGATCGATGCGGTCGGCGGCGACGATCGGCGGGCGCAGGTCCGTTTGACCGTGCGCGACGAGGGTGAGCCCATCGAGGCCCCCGATGCCGAAACGTTGTTCGATCCATTCGCGGCGGGACCCGACGGACGCGCCCCCGGTGATCATGGAGCGTTTGGGCTTGCCGTGGTTCTGCGCCTGGTCGAGCTGATGGGCGGTGAAATTGCCAGCGGCGGCCTGCCGGGGGCAGGCGGCACGATTACGGTCATCGTGCCGCTTGCGCTCGACGAGCCACCGGTGGATGCCGTGATCGACCTCGAACGCTGCCTGGTGCTGATCGCCACCGAAGACAGCCAGTTCGCCAGCGAGATTGCCGAGCCGTTGAACGCGTGGAACGCCGACCCGCGCTGGATAGACAGCTTCGACAAGACGCTGGGGTTTGTCGATCGCCGCGATGAGCGTGCTTGTAGTGTGCTGATCGTCGATGGCCGCCACCGCAAGCTCGCGGCCCTCAGTTTTGTGCATCGAGCGGTGACCGGCGATGCGCCGCCGTCCTTCGTCCTGTTCATCGCCGACCGCGCGCAGATCGGCGGGCTGGTCGAGCTTGCCGACGACGAGCTTGATGCGGTGCTGCCGGCGCCGCTCGACAACCAGCTCTTCGCCAATGCGCTGCATGCGCTGCCGCTGTGGCATGGTGCGCCGGCGCGGCCGGTGATCGTCCCGGCACAGCTGGAAGCGTTACCGCCGGAACCGCCGCCACTGTTCGACCCCACCGATGTCGAGGCGACAGCGCCGACGCCGCAGGTGACGCCAATCGCGACCCATCCGCGTTTCGCCGCGGAAGCGCCGATCGTCGATCCGCGCGCGGTCGCGGCGCTGCGCCGGCTCGGTGGTGGCGACGAATTCCTTGGCGAGGTGCTCGACAGCTTCCGCGCCGATGCCAGGGAGATCATGCAGCGTCTGGTCCGCGCCGCCGCCGCGGCGGATGGCTCCGGGTTCGCCCGCGGTGTGCTCGCACTGAGGAGTTGCGCCGCCAATCTCGGTGGGACGCGTCTGTGCGAGGTATTGCTGTCCCTCCGGGAGGTCGGCCCCGAGGAGCTGCGCGAACAGGGCAGCGTCCTGGTTCAGCGGCTCGGCGATGAGCTCGCCCGGCTCGACGCGGCGCTCGCCGAATTCGCCGCAGAACGCGAGGAGCGCGCCAATGGCTAGGCTTCGATCGCGTCGCGCAACGCCTGCCAACGCGCCAGCTTCTCGGGGAAACCCAGGCTGGCGTGGGCCGGACTGGTCGAGGGCAGATGCAAATAGACGAGGCCCGGCCGGCGCTTGAAATGCCGGTCGTAAAGGCGGCGGGCGCCGCCGCCGTTGAACGCGACCGTGGCAATGGTCGGGTTGGCGTCGAGCAGATCGTGCAGCGTATTCGGCACCTCGCGCCTGATCTCGGAGTCGAGGCTGGCGCGGCGCTCGGCCATGGCGCAGACATCCCACAGCGCGATGCGGCGCGCCATCACGAACGCGAGGCGGTCGGCATAGATCGGAGCTGACCTTTCGCCGAAGAGGCCGAAGACGATCGGCCAGAACAAATTGCGCGGGTGGGCGTAATACTCGACCCGGCGCAGTGACTCCTCACTTGGCAAGGTTCCGAGAACGAGCACGCGTGGATTGGCGCCGAGGACCGGCGAGAAACTGCGTTTCGGCGGGGTTGCGGGGAGCGCGCTCAGTCGACGTAGCGCCCGAGGCGCACCGCGGTCTGGCCGCGCACCAGCCGGCGCGACGGCATGATCAGCACGCAATTGTCATACGGCGCGCGGACCTCCTGGTCCCCGTCATGGCCGATCAGGCTGCCCTTCTTCTCGAGGACCTCCAAGCCCATGAAGGGGCCGGCGAACTCGAAGCGGTCGCCGGTAATTGTCACCGCCTGGGTCACCTCGATGACGCGCTGTTTCGGGGTCGCGGAAAAATCGGGCCCACCCAGCGCGGCGACATCGTCGCGTTCCACGGTTCCAAGCGCGATAAGGAAACGCAGCATCACGTCGGTCGCGACCTCGGCAGCGCGTTTCTCCCAGTGCTGGCCAGCCTCGATCAATAGCGCCGCTTTGGGCGAGGCGGGATCGCCAAAACCGCCATAGTCGCGCATCCGTGGCCCGGCGGCATGGCCGGCGTCGCACATGATCAGCTCCGGGATACCGACCCGGCGGGCGAGGTCGCGCGACTTCTGCAGCGGCCCCGCTAGCATCAGTGGCGCCGTCGCGTACTGCATTGAATGGAGGTCGAGCAGGTAATCGGCGGCATCGACGATGGGCCGCAGCGCTCGGGCACGCTCGAGTTCCGACGAGCGCCGCGGCCCGTCGAGTGTCGCCGACGACCATAGCCGGTTGAAGTCCTCATCGACATAGCGCGAGGCGATCGGGTAGCGCGCATCGAACTCCGAGTAGGCGGCGACATTGTTGAAAGCGAGCGTCAGCGTGCCCCGTCGCGGCCGGATATTGGCGCGGAAGAGTTTGTCGATCGCGATGGCGCCGCAGATCTCGTTGCCGTGGGTTAGGCCCATCACCACGACATGCGGGCCGGGGAGGCTCGCGGCGAAGGTGGTGACGTACTCGATCCCGGTATTGCCGGCGCGATAGGCCGCGATATCGGGCGGCGTCAGCTCGACATTGTATCTCAGATCGGACACGCGGCTTCCCTTGATGCGAGACCGCGATTATGGCCGCACGCCGCGGCTGTTGCTACCGTTGCGAGACGCGGTCGATGAGCCGTTTGAGGAAGCGCTCGCAGCGGGCGATCTGCTCGAGCTCGATATATTCGTCGGGCTTATGCGCCTGATCGATCGAGCCGGGGCCGCAGATGATGGTCGGGATACCGGCGGCCGAGAACAGACCGCCCTCGGTGCCGAAGGCGACCTTGGTCGTCCCGTTCTCGCCGGTCAGCGCAGCACAAAGCTGGGTCACCTCGGCGTCGACTGGGGTGCTGAGCCCCGGCGCTGCGGACAATTCCTCGATGACGATGTCGGTTTCCGGCCGCACCATACGCATTTCAGGCAAGACGCTTCTCGTTGCGAAGTCGCGCAGCTCGGTGACAAGCCCGCCGACGTCGTCGCCCGGCAGCGGCCTGATCTCGAAATCGAACTCGCAATCCTTGGGCACGATGTTGAGCGCGGTGCCGCCATGAATGACCCCGGTATGGATCGAGGAGTAGGGCGGGTCGAAATCCGGGTCGAACGGGCCTTGGTCGCGCTTGCGTCGCGCCATTGCTTTGATGTGGGCGATGATCTCCGCCGCCGCTTCGATGGCGTTGACCCCGTAATTGACCTGCGAGGAATGCGCCTCGTGGCCATGGACATGGCAGCGCAACGTGTGCTTGCCCTTGTGCCCGACGCCGACCTGCATCGATGTCGGCTCGCCGACGATGGCGAGGCGCGGGCGGTTCGGCCGGGTCGCCAGCACACCGATCAGCCGGCGCACGCCGATGCAGCCGACTTCCTCGTCATAGGAAAACGACAGGTGGATCGGCGTGCGCAGCTTGCGCCGCGCCAGCTCCGGCACCAAGGTCAGCACGACCGCGATGAAGCTCTTCATGTCGGAGCTGCCCCGGCCATAGAGACGGTCACCCTTGTCGAGGATGGTGAACGGGTCGCTGTGCCAATCCTGGTCGTCGATCGGCACCACGTCAGTGTGGCCGGACAGCATGATGCCACCCTGGTCCTGGGGCCCGATCGTGGCGTAGAGATTGGCCTTGTTGCCGTCCTCGGCGAAGACCAGCTCGCTGGCGACCTTATTGGCGTCGAGATAGTCGCGGACGAACTCGATGAGAGCCAAATTGGAGTTACGGCTGGTCGTGTCAAAGGCCACGAGCCGCGTCACCATTTCCTTGTAGCCGATCGCCGACGAGGCCAAAAATTCACCCTTATGACGGAAATTTTACGCTCGCCACGATAGGCTGTAACCACATCGCATGACCAGCGCCTTGCCGTTGAAATCTGTAGATTGCCGCCGCCTTCATTCCGCGATAACGGATGCCGCACGGGACGAGCCTCTTTCCTGCGCGGCGGCGTTGTGCGATGGAACAAAGTCGCAATCGACGAGCGCGTGAATGAACGGTTTTTCGGTCGGTCACGAAATCCCAGGAGTGCTGTGGCGCCGCGATCCCAGCGGCGAGGCACTGCCGCTGGTCGTCGATTCGCCGCACAGCGGCACGCTCTATCCCGAAGACTTTACGTTCTGCTGCCCGCTGGAGGTGTTGCGCCGCGCCGAGGACGCTTATGTCGATGAGCTGTTCGAGGCGGCCCCCGCGCACGGCGCGACGATGATCGCGGCGGTGTTCCCGCGCAGCTATCTCGATGTCAACCGCGCCGCCGACGACCTCGACCCGGGCCTGCTGGCCGCGGCGTGGCCGAAGCATCTGCCGCTGCGGCCGGCGACGCGGGTCGGCCTCGTGCGCCGCTATGCCCAGGCCGGCATGCCAATCTACGACCGCAAGCTGCATCCGGATGAGGTGCTGGCGCGGGTCGAGCGCTATCACGCGCCGTATCACCAAGCGCTCGACGAGGCCTGCGACCGGCTACATGATCGATTCGGCGCGGTTTGGCACGTCAACGCCCATTCGATGCCGTCGACCGGCAGCCACCGGCACGGGCGTAAGGGCGAGCACGGCGATTTTGTTATCGGCGACCGCGACGGCACGACCTGCGCCCCCGAATTCACCGATTTCATCGCCACTGTCCTGCGCGGGATGGGCTACGAGGTCCACATTAACGACGGCTACAAAGGGGTCGAGCTGGTGCGCCGCCAGGGACGCCCGCACGAGGGTCGTCACAGTCTGCAGATCGAGGTCGACCGCTCGCTCTACATGGACCAGCGCAGCCTCGAAAAGCTGCCAAGCTTCGACATGCTGAAGGACGATCTGACGCGGCTGTTCTCCGCACTGCGCGAATTCGTGCGGGCACAGGTCTAACGACGAGGGAGGATCAACGATGGCCAAGATTCCGAAAGTCCTGCACGACCACATCAACACCGCGTTTCCAGCGAACGTTTGCCTCTTGGGTTCGGTGCTGCCCAACGGCTTCGCCCAAGTGACCCCGCGCGGCGGCACGATGGTCTATGACGACGAGCATATTGGCCTGTGGGAACGCGGCAGCGGCAGCTCGGCCGAGGCGATGAAGGACGGCAGCAAGCTGACGATCTATTTCCGCAAGCCGTCCTTGCGTGAGGAAGGCGTCCTGCCGCGCGGCGGCATCGCCCGGTTCTACGGCACCGCGAAAATCTACAAGTCGGGCCCGGAATACGAGGAGATCTGGCGCCGGCTTGTGCAGCCCGAGAAGGACCGCGACCCCGACAAGAAGGGCTACGCGGTGTTGATCGCAGTCGAGCGCGCCGAGGATTTGGCCGGAGAGGCGCTGAACCTGGCCTGAGGGTCAGGTCAGGAACTGTTCTTTGAAGATGCGTTCCTGAAGGTTCGCGTCGTGATCGAACAGGAGCGTGACCGAGACGTCGCGCTTTTCGTAAATCTCCACCGCGGTGACGTCGCGCACTTCGGTGAAGTCGGCGACCGCGCTGATCGGGCGCTTGTCGGTTTCGAGGCAGTCGATGCGCACCTTGGCGCGGTGCGATAAGAGTGCACCGCGCCAGCGCCGCGGACGAAACGCGCTGATCGGGGTCAGCGCCAATATCTGGGCGTCGAGCGGGATGATCGGGCCTTGCGCCGAGAGGTTGTAGGCGGTGCTGCCGACCGGGGTGGATAAGAGGATGCCGTCGGCCATCAGCTCTTCGAGGCGCACGACCCCGTCGACGCTGATCCTGAGCTTGGCGCCCTGCCGGGTCTCGCGCAGCAGCGACACCTCGTTGAAGGCGAGCGCCTTCTGGGTCGCGCCCTGCTCGTCCCAGGTGGTCATTTCGAGCGGGAACAGCGTCACCGGCTGGGCGGTGGCCAGGCGCTCTCCGAGCCCCTTGCGCTCGTAAGGGTTCATCAGGAAGCCGACGCTGCCGCGATGCATGCCGAAGATCGGCACGCCCCTCTCGAAGAAGCGGTGCAGGGTTTCGAGCATGAAACCGTCGCCGCCGAGCGGGACGATAACGTCTGCTTCTTCGGGATCGATAACACCGTATTCGTCGCGCAGCTCGGCGAGGGCCAGTTGCGCGGCCTCGACATCCGACGCGACGAAGGCGACGCTCTTCGCCAGGGCGTTGCTCACCTAGAGGCTCACCCGCCGGTGACGCTCATATGGCGGGCGACGGCCGGCCGCTGATGGCGGCGGTCGATGATGAAATCGTGGCCCTTGGGCTTGCGGCCGATGGCTTCGTGGATCGCGCACTCCAACGGCTCGTCGCTTTCCGACTGGCGCACTGCGGTGCGCAGATCGGCGGCGTCTTCCTGCCCCAGGCACATATAGAGCGTGCCGGTGCAGGTTAGCCGCACCCGGTTGCAGCTTTCGCAGAAATTATGGGTGAGCGGGGTGATGAAGCCGAGCCGCTGCCCGGTCTCGCGCACCGTCGCATAGCGAGCCGGACCGCCGGTGCGGTAATCGGTCTCGTCCAAGGTCCAGCGCCGCTCCAGCCGCGCGCGCACCAGCGACAGCGGCAAATACTGGTCGAGTCGGGCCTCGCCGCCGATTTCACCCATCGGCATGACCTCGATCAGCACGAGATCGTGGCCCTCGTCGCCGCACCAGTGGACGAGATCGTCGATCTCGTCCTCGTTGACGCCGCGCAGCGCGACGGTATTGATCTTGATCCGCAAACCAGCGCGTTTGGCGGAATCGAGGCCGGCGAGCACCTGGTCGAGCCGGCCGCGTCGGGTGATCTCGGCGAATTTTTCCGCATCGAGGGTGTCGAGCGAGACGTTGACCCGCTCGACGCCGCACTCGCGCAGCTCCTCGGCATAGCGGGCGAGCTGGCTGCCGTTCGTGGTCAGGGTCAATTCGTCGAGCGCGCCCGACTTTAGATGCCGGCCCAGCGAGCGGAACAGGGTCATGATGTCTCGGCGCACCAGTGGCTCGCCGCCGGTCAGACGCAACTTCTTGACGCCGAGGCGGACAAAGGCGCTGCACACGCGGTCGAGCTCCTCAAGCGTCAAGAGCTCGCGCTTGGGCAGGAAGTTCATCTCCTCCGCCATGCAATAGACACAGCGAAAATCGCAGCGGTCGGTGACCGATACGCGCAGATAGGAGATGTGCCGTCCAAACGGGTCGATCATGAATTTCTCAAGCGCTCAGCCGGAGCGATACGTTCGACCATATATAAGGGTGCCTGGGGGAAATGTCGCCCCTGATCTGGTCATGGGTATCGCGCGGATTGGCGTGGGTGTGGCGGCTACTTGTGCGTTGGGATGTCGAGCGGCGCGCAATTGCTGCGGCCCGACATCAGGCAATCCTCGACCTTGCCCTCGTTACGCAGTGCATTCATCAAGAAATAGCCGGCGACGACGATCAGCGCGGTGATCACCAGGCCGATCAAGGCCCCGCGCCGGCTGTCGCCGCCGTCATCGTCGTCCCGGTTGTCGGCCATGCGCCGAACACTGCCGGGAGAATGCCCCTTCGGGCAAGGGGTCCGATCGCTCTTCCCGCGTGCCGCGGACCCGCTGTACGGTGCGTTGAGTTTGAGCGCGGGAGGGGCTGATGCCCGATCCGACATCGTTGAGCGTACGCGAGGCGGCGCGTGAGATCGCGGCGCGGCGGCTCTCCGCCGAAGATTATGCCGCCGCCTGGCTGGAGCTGATCGACGCACAGGAGTCCATCGTCGGCGCCTGGCAATATTTCGACCGCGAGCAGGCGCTGGCGGCGGCCCGGCAGCGCGACCGGGAAGGGTCTGGCGGCCCACTTCACGGTATCGCGATCGCGGTCAAGGATTTGATCGACACCGTCGACATGCCGACCGGCTATGGCTCGCCGATATACGACGGGCACCGGCCGGCCGCCGACGCGTCCTGCGTCGCGCTCGCCCGGGCGGCGGGCGCCGTCGTGCTCGGCAAGACGGTTACCACCGAGTTCGCTGCGTTCTTTCCCGGGAAGACCGCTAACCCGCACAACCCGGCACATACGCCCGGCGGCTCGTCGAGCGGCTCGGCGGCCGCCGTCGCCGCGGGAATGGTGCCGCTGGCTTTCGGGACGCAGACCGCCGGCTCGATCATCCGTCCGGCCGCCTATTGCGGCGTGGTCGGCTACAAGCCAAGCTTCGGCCTCGTCGCGCGCGCCGGGGTCAAGGCATTGGCCGACAGCCTCGACACGGTCGGCTGCATGGCGCGCAGTGTCGAGGATGCGGCGTTCTTCATCGGCGTCTTGACCGACCGGCGCGGTCTACGCGAGGTGAGCGCGCCGCTCGCGCCGCGGTTCGGCTGGTGCCGGACGCCAATGTGGGACGAGGCCGAGCCGGCGACGGTCGCCGCACTCGACCGGACGCGCGCGGCGCTGTTGGCGGCCGGCGCGCGGATCGATGACGTCGCAGTGCCGATAGAGCATGTCGGCCTTGCCGACGCGCAGGACAAAATCATGCGCTTCGAGATGGCCCGCTCGCTGGCCTGGGAGCGGGTGGAGCGGAGCAGCCTGATTTCGCCGGTGCTGGCCCAGATGCTCGATTTCGGGATGACCGTCGGTTCCGACGTTTATGACGCTGCCCGCGCGGCATTCGCCGCGGCGCGGGCGCGGCTCGATCATTTCTTCGGCGACTGCGCCGCGATCGTCGTGCCTGCGGCGCCTGGCGAAGCACCGGAAGGGCTCGGCAGCACTGGCAGCCCGATCTTCAACCGCATGTGGACAGCGCTTAGCGTGCCCTGCGTCACCATTCCGGCAGGACGCGGCGACAAGGGCTTGCCGGTCGGTATCCAGCTTGTCGGCCGCATCGGCGAGGATACTCGGCTGATGGAAGCGGCGCTCGTCGCGGAACGCGCTCTGGCGGAGGCGGCGTGAGGGCGCCGCGCTTACTGGTTGTGCTGGCCGCGGGCCTCGCCTGCGGCTGCAGCGCTCTGACGCCCTTTGCAACCATGCCGGCGAGCCCGAAGACAGGGGTCGTGGACCCGCGGCAGCGGGTTGCGATTTGCACTAACCCACTGAAGACAAGTCCTGAGCAGGTTCAACAAGCGGCCCAGGCGGAGTGCCTGGGCAATACAATCGCCGAACAGGTCACGGGCAACGATTACTGGCTCGACGTCTGCCCGATCGCCGTGCCGGCCCGCGTCACTTTTGCGTGCACGCCGAAGAAATAGGTAGCAAGCCCATCCGCGACAGTGCGCCCAATGGCGCCAGCGTGACGATGTGGTATCTTCGCGCGTTTCCAGCGATCGCAGCGACGATGGATTTCGACACCTTTTTCAAAGAGCGGCTTGACGCGCTCCACAGCGAGGGGCGCTATCGCGTCTTCGCCGATCTGGAGCGGCGCCGTGGCCGATTCCCGCGCGCGTACGATCACCGCCTCGGCGCCGAAGTCACCGTGTGGTGTTCGAACGACTATCTTGGCATGGGCCAGCACCCGGCGGTGCTGGCGGCGATGGAAGCCGAGATGCGCAGGACAGGCGCGGGCGCTGGCGGCACGCGCAACATTTCCGGCACCAGCCACGCCCATGTGCTGCTGGAACGCGAGCTCGCCGATCTGCACGGGCGGGAGGCGGCGCTGGTCTTCACCTCCGGCTTTGTCGCCAATGAGGCGGCGTTGTCGACCTTGGCTGGCAGCATGCCCGGCATGGTCGTGCTGTCCGACGCGATGAACCATGCCTCGATGATCGCCGGCATCCGCAACAGCCGGGCCGAGCGCATTATCTTCCGGCACAACGATGTCGCGCACTTGGCCGAGCTTTTGGCGGGGCTGCCGCCCGAGCGGCCGAAGCTGGTGTGCTTCGAATCGGTTTACTCGATGGATGGCGATATCGCGCCGATTGGGGAAATCTGCGATGTCGCCGAACGCTACGGCGCGATGACCTATCTCGACGAGGTGCATGCTGTCGGCCTGTACGGGCCGCGTGGCGGTGGCGTCGCCGAGCGGGACGGCGTCTCGGCGCGCCTGACGGTGATCCAGGGGACGCTGGCTAAGGCGTTCGGGACGATGGGCGGCTATATTGCCGGATCGTCGCTGATGGTCGACTTCCTGCGCGGGCACGCGCCGGGCTTCATCTTCACCTCATCGCTGCCGCCGCTATTGGCAGCCGGCGCGCTTGCCGCCGTAAGGCATCTGATGGAGAGCCAGGCCGAGCGGGAGCGGCACCAGGAGCGCGTCGCCACGGTCAAGCGCCGTCTCGCGGAGGCGTCGATCCCGGTCATGGCGAACGACAGCCATATCGTGCCGGTGATGGTCGGCGACGCGGCGCTGTGCCGGACCGCCTCCGACCTGTTGCTGCGCGACCACCAAATCTATGTGCAGCCGATCAATTACCCGACGGTGCCGCGCGGCACCGAACGGCTGCGGGTGACCCCGACGCCGGCGCACAGCGACGAGGATATCGACGCGCTGGTCGCCGCCTTCACCGAGGTCTGGCAGCTCTTGCAACTGCGGCATACTTATTAATGTCAATGACTTAGGATAATATATTTCGCTCGTACCATCAGAACGCCCACCGGGTCATCGAGGACAAGCAGCCCGCCTAGCGTTTGTGCGCCGGCGCACCTCCCAGACCAAGCCGCTTTAGTTGGCCAGAACGAAATCGTAGTGAAACATCTGCAGTGTGCGATTAGGGAATGCTACTCGGACACGGTGCCAGCCGACCTCCCAAGGTTTTGGCTCGATCCAAACAACTTCGCCGGTGTGGCTGGCCTCGACATCCTCGACGACAGCCAGGCCATCGCGTAAGCGGACGTGATCTCCAACTCTCAAATCGCGCCCGGTAGCCATTAAACTCCCCCATTGGTTCCCCAGGCAAATTCTACATAGGCCGCCGCCAGCCTTGCGGTGCGCTGGCGCACATTTGTGAAACGGTGCGAATCGGCATGACCGATTCGCGTGTCGCATTCGAGGACGAGGCTCGAATTTAAGATGTCGCCGAACCTTGCTGGACAGTACCGGAAACGAAAACGGGGGTCGGTTGACCCCCGTCTCGATAAGCGTAAACCCGGGGCTGATCACGCGGCCCTGGCAGGCCAAACTGATCTGATGGACTGGACATCTAGATCGTCTGTGACAGCGGTAGCTAATTACCTCACAGACTCTTCCTAAGCAAGTCCCCATCAGGTCAAAAAAATCCAGGCGACCGTGCGGTCCTTGGCCGGGCCCGTATTCCCGGAGGCGAGAACCGCTGGCTCCGTACCACGGTCTATCCGAACTTGCTTGACAGGGTCGCCGTCGCGATGACGCCGATCAGATTTGCCAGCCGAACGGAAATGACACCTCTGCGACCAGTTGCTAATCCATGACCCCTGAGCGATCCCGGGAGGGCCGGGCCTCAGGACCAGCTGCAAATGCGCGGCGCCTGCCAATGGGCTCGTAACCCGGTCGGCTAGTTTTCGGGGGAAACCTACGGAAGGGGGCAAGATATACGCGCGAAGCGCACCGCCCGAGTACGAGCGCGATAGCGCGGAGCGAGTATGGTATCGAGCTCCACTGCCACGAGATGCCGATGCCGCGCTCACCGCCCGAAAACAGCCCTGCGAAAACCATCTAACATGCTCGCCGCGGAAGCGGTGAGCGAGCCAGGGTCCGGGGGCGGCGGCGAGCCCCCGGGGGGTAGAGGCAGGTGATCCGGCACGTAGGCTGAGGCGCCGGCGCCTCGAGCCATCCGACGTCGCCACCAATCCGATCGCCAGCTGCTGTCGTGCCGCTGGCGCGGCACAGATGCTCTTCGGCAGGTCGAGCGATGTCGAGGCTGGCGGGTGTACTGTGCCGTCCATCGTGGCTTCGACATGCGAGGGCTGCCGGCCCTCGCGCTCCCCGGTCCACGCTGTCGCGTGGACGATATATAGATTTGGTTCACCTCGGCGGTAGCGCTGGTTGCGACCGCCGGCCGATGGCAAGAGGACACCGGCCTCCGGTCCACTTTGCAAAGGTGAGATAGAGGTAATGCGCGTGTGCAGGCGCGCGACCTGGCGGGTATAGCCGGCAATGTCGGGTTATCATGCGGGTGACATGACCACGGGCTCACCAATGATACGCCAGGCCGGACTGCAGGATGTCGAGCAGCTGGTTGTGCTGTTCTGCTCTGGGGCGAAAGGTATTCGCTTACCGCCGGAGACCTGTGTGCCGGAGAACCGGCAGCGTTTACACGACCTGATGCGGGCCTGGTGCGAACAAGAGCGGGTTTGGGCACTGAGCGAGGCAGACCACATCTCCGGCATGGTGGTTGTTGAGCGGTTCAAGAAAGGCCGCGTCATTTCGGGGATTGAGTATGTGGTGGTGGCCGAGTCCTGCCGTGGACAGCATCGCGTCGGCCCTGCGCTCGTTCGGCACGTTCAAACGCTGCCTGACGTGACAGATCTCCGCGTTACGGCCCTTAACCCGCATTCGCGGAAACTGCTCGAGAACTGTGGCTTCTGGCTCGACCCGAAGCCGAACAGGATGTGGACCTGAAGATGGTTTGGGTGCGACCGGCATAGGGGTGTGCGCCGGCGCACGTCGCGGTTAGCCCCCATAAGTACGACTGTGCGAGGTGGCGCAGGGGCTGATCGGATTGGGATCGGGGTCGGGGCAAGCGGTCATCGGCGGGCCGCCGGCGCAGCCGACAAGAACGAAAAACAGACCGAGAACCGCTAAGATTTTCGCCACGGCTTGCTCTAATATGCGTCAATCTTCTTGAGATTACGTCGGGCACTTCGGCCCGAAAATAACGATGTTGTGCGCCGGCATCGCGGCGTGATGCCAAATCTTCCAACTTGGAAAATATGACCGGCCGGCAGCATGTCCGGATATACGAGATGTTTATAGGCCAACCAGGTTTGCCTATAGGACCGCGCGCCTGATCAGTCTGTTTGTGCGCCCGCGCACAGTGGCATCGCCGCGGTTTCGCGGGCCTGGTCGGCGAGGTTCTTGTCGATCCCCAGGTCCTCTAGC
>DATNJF010000416.1:0-2529 GCA_035604035.1 Allostellaceae bacterium
GCGAGCGATGGCGCAAGCCGAGGCCAGGCCAGCCGAACCGGCGTCGGCGGAAACTCGGTTTGCCGGTCATTCCGATGAACTCGCGCAGCGCGCCTTCGGCAAGCATGCCACCGACCGGCCGTTGCCCCGCGCCGAGCCCGGCGATCAGAACATTGTCGGCGAGGATGTTGATCGCGCGTGGGATCCCGCCCGCCGCCTCGGCGATGCGCCATGCGGCGCTCGGCGACATGATCTGGCCGAGATCCTCGGCGCCGCTCGCCAGCAGCCGGTGCTCGATATATTCGAGGCTTTCGGTAAGGCTCAACGGCGTTAGCCGCGAGCGCATCGCCACCCGTTGGTTCACCTGACGCATGTCGCGCCGCGCCAAGGTCGCATCGAGCTCGGGCTGCCCGACCAGCACGATTTGGATCAACTTCTCGCGATCCGTCTCGAAATTGCTGAGCAGGCGGAGGAATTCGAGCGTCTCGGCCGGTAGCAGTTGAGCCTCGTCGATCATCAGCACGACGGTGCGGCCGCTTTCGTAAATTTCGAGCAGTTTCCATGACAGGCGTGGCACCGCGGCAAAGATGCTTGGCGGCTCGTCTTCGCCCAATTCCCGGCAGATATGGGTCGCCATCTCCAGCGGCCCGATTTGCGGCGTGAAGGTGTAGATAATCTCGAAGCTGTCACTGCGCGCCTGGTCGAAGAAAGCCCGCACGACGGTGGTCTTACCGGTGCCGACCTCACCGGTGCAGACGATAAAGCCTTTGCGGGTCTCGATGCCGTAGACGATCGTCGCCAGCGCCTCGCGGTGTACCCGGCTCATGTAGAGAAGGCTCGGGTCCGGCGTCACCGCAAACGGCGAGCGAAACAGGCCGTAAAATTGCTCGTACATGGGGGGCCTCACGCCTTACCCAGCGCCGATCCCAAGCGGCACGGTGGGGGAGGGAATAGACTATAGGCCGGAGTATTCGTGCGCCAGACCCGTGATACCGGGCGACGACTGGAAATTCACTCAGCTAAATCAACATGTTCTGGCTGATTTCGGCCGCGACAGCGGAAGACCGGGTGGCGGACCTTCGCCCAAGCGGCGTCATAGGCGGCCAGCAGATGCGGCACGGAATACTCGAACGCGACGGTATTGCGCAGCCGGTTCTGGCCGAATTCGCCCATGGTTCGCCGCAGCGCCGGGTCGTCGAGCAGCGTGGCGATGCCCTTAGCCATCGCCGGTGCGTTGCCGGGCTCGACATAAAGCGCCGCGGCATCCGCCGAGACCCGCGCCTCGGTCAATTCGCCGACGACGATCGGCAGCCCGAAGAACATGTATTCGAGCACCTTGTTCATCGTGCTGCGGTCGGACCAGCCGTTCTTCGGCAGCGGGTCGACGGCGACGTTGCCCGACGACAAAATCCGGCACAGCAATTCGTCGCTGACGATGCCGGTGAAGGTGCACAGATCGGCGACGCCGATCTCGGCCGCATAGGCGGCGACGGTCGGCTGGTAAGTGCCGCCGCCGATCAGCACGCAATGAAAATCGGCGCGGCCGCGCTCGTCGCGCAGCGCCTTCAGCGCGCGGATCAGATTGTCGACGCCGTCCTGCGGGCCCATCTCGCCGAGATAGAGGATGAGGTGCGGCTTGCCCTTCTTGAGGGACGGGTCGGGCTCGTAGATTTTGAATTTCGCCAGCGACGGCGCCGAGCGGACGATGAACACGTCCTCCGGGCGCTTGCCACCGCGCTCAATGGCGATCTTCTTATAACTCTCGTTGGTGGCGACGATGATTTGCGCGGCCTTGAAGCTCAGCCGTTCGAGCAGCAACAGCAGCGACATGATGACGCCGTCACCGGCGCCGAATTTTGCCTCGGCGAGCTCGGGCGACAGGTCGCGGTGATCCCAGATGAACACTTTGCCAAACCCGCGCCAGAACCAGGCAATCGGCCAATAAATTTCCGGCGGGTTGCAGATATGGAGGATGTCGAAGCCGCGCCCGAACAGCGCCACCCTCAACGACAGCAGCAGGGTCGCGAAAAAACACCACAGCGACTCGGCGATAAAGCCGAGCTTGCCCTCGCCCTCGACGGGGCGCCAATAACGGTAAATGTCGACCCCTTCGCGCTCCTCGCGCGACAGGTCGTAGCCGCGTCCTTTCGGGCAGATGAAGCTGACCGTGTAGCCGTTCACGGCCAGCGTCGTCGCGTGCAGCCAGGCGCGCCGGTCGAACGGCACCGGCAGGCCTTGCAAGACATAAAGGACGCGGCGGTTTTCGGGGCCGAGGCTCATGGGCGGGGGCGGTCCACTGGGGAGCACCGATAATCCCCCGCCGACCCTTAAGAACTGGTTTGCCGCCTGCCCTTTCGGCTATGGCGCTGGCGGTCGAGCCGACACCGACGCCACCACCGGGAGCCCGATCAGGCGCTCGACGCTTTCGACCGTGATCAGCGTCTCGCGGAAGACGAGGTAGTAGAGCAACAACCCGGCGGAACCCACTAGGCCGATGAGGATGCCGGCAAGCGCGAACGGCATGTGCCGCGGCCCAGCAGGCCTCGCCGG
>DATNJF010000417.1:0-2947 GCA_035604035.1 Allostellaceae bacterium
AGAGCCGCTTAAAGGCGTCGTCGAGCTGATGGAAAAACATCAGGTGAAGCGCCTGCCGGTGATTGCGCGCGGCCACCTTGTTGGTATCGTGAGCCGAGCCGATCTTGTGCGCGCATTGGTTCGCGGCTTTGCGCAAGAAGCTCTGTCCGCCGAGGGACGGCAGAGCGACGAGAAAATCCGCGATGCCATCCTCGCGACTTTCAACAAGGAACCATGGGCCTCGCGGGTCAGCGTCGATGTGACCGTGGAGAACGGGAGCGTGCATCTGCATGGCACCGTAACCGAGGACCGCGAGCGGACGGCAGTCTCGGTGGCGGCCGAAAACGTCCCCGGGGTCAAGGCAGTCCACAATCATGTGGTCTGGGTCGACCCGATTTCCGATCTCATGGTTAGCTGACGGCAATTAGCGCTTGCCGGCGCAGAGACATCATTTCTGCCAGAAGATCAGCTGGAGCTCGGCGGGCACCAGGACTCCGCTGCGTGCGGGGACGATGCGGATCGTGAAGTCCCCCGCCGCTCGCTCCACCGAACTCGTACCGGCATAAATATGTGCATTGACGCTGCCGGGGATCGCTGAGCCGCGCTCCATAACAATCGCTCCGGGAAGTTCGCCCCGCGGCTCGGCATGGAGTTCCACCCGGACATCCTCGGCTAAGATGTCGCCGAAATAAACCGGCACCGAAAAGCGCCAGGTCTCCCCATCGCGGGCGACCGTCGACTCGCCGATATGAAGGCGAGCCCAGCCGTTACGTAATCGGTCCTCCCAAGCGCGCAGCGACACCGCTTCCTCCCCCTTGCCAGCGCTGCGTCGGCGAAACTCGGCCGCCGCCGGAAGGTAGAGCTGCTCGACATGCTCTTGCAGCATGCGGTTGCTGCTGTAGATCGGGGTCAATTTCGACAGGCTGGCGCGAATTCGCGCCAGCCAACGCCGCGGCAAGCCGGTCTCGTCTCTCGCATAGAATTCCGGGACGACATGGTTTTCCAAAATTTCCAACAGCTCCGTCGCATCGCGGCGATCGCGCCCGGCATCGTCGAGTTGGTCGCCGTCGCCGACCGCCCATCCGACATCGGGTGCATAGGCTTCTTCCCACCACCCATCGAGCACCGACAAGTTAATGCCACCGTTGACCAGCACCTTCATGCCGCTGGTGCCGCAGGCTTCCCACGGTCGGCGCGGCGTGTTGATCCATACGTCGACGCCTTGGACCAATTCCTGAGCCAAGACGAGATCGTAATCCTCGAGGAACACGATGCGCTCGCGCAGTTCGGGTTCCAAGGCGAGCGCGATCCATCCCTGGATCAGCCGCTTACTTTCGTCGTCGCCGGGATGTGCCTTGCCGGCGAGAACAAGCTGGGCGGGCCGCGCCGGATCGGTCAACAGGTGGCGCAATCTGGCCGCGTCGGCCAGCAATAGGTTGGGACGCTTATAGCTAGTGAACCGACGAGCGAAGCCGAGGGTCAGGATGTTGGGATCGAGCACGCTGTCAGCCACGTCTGATTCCAGGCCGCGCGCGGCAAGCTGCCGGCGCAAACGCACCCGGGCGCTGTCGACGAACCGCTGCCGGCCGTCGCAACGCATCGCCCAGAGCGCATCGTCGGTGAGGCCCGACACCTGCTCAGCAAGCGAGCCCGGAGCGCTGCGCCAGCGTTCCTTGCCGCAGGCATCCGTCCATAGCCGGTCGGCTTCCACCGAGTCCCAGGTCGGGACATGGACGCCATTGGTGATATGTCCAACCGGAACCTCGTGCTCGGGCCATCGAGGAAAGAGCGGTTGAAAGATCTGGCGGCTCATCGCCTTGTGCTGGCGGCTGACGCCGCTGCTGTGAGCCGATCCGCGCATCGCTAGATAGGCCATGTTGAACGGCTCGGAGTCGTCAGCCGCATCCGCGCGGCCAAGCGCCAAAACCTCCCTCACCGACAGCTGAATTCCCGAACTGCGTTCAGCGAGGTAGCGGGCGTAAACCTCGATCATTGCAGCCGAAAACCGGTCGAAGCCGGCAGAGACCGGCGTATGTGTGGTGAAGACATTACCGGCGCGCGTCGCCCATAGTGCGTCCCTAAAGGACAAGGTCGAGCGGCGCATCAAGGAGCGCGCCCGCTCAATCACTACGAAAGCGGTGTGACCTTCGTTGAGATGACAGACCTCGATATCCGGCGCCACAGCCTCGATGACGCGCCAGCCGGCGATGCCGAGAACCAGCTCCTGGAGCAGACGCGTCTCCATCGCTGCATCATAGAGCCGCCCGGTAATCCCTCGGTCGACTGGGCTGTTGAGGGGGTGGTCGGCATCGAGAAGGTAAAGCGCCGCCCTGCCGACCTGCGCTTGCCACACGCGAACCGTCAGGATTCGTCCCGGCAACGGTAGCGGGACGAGCAGCCAACCGCCGTCCGGGGTGCGTGCCGGCGCAATCGGCATCGAGCCGGGATCGTTGGCCGGATAGGTTTCGTGCTGCCACCCCGCGGCATCGATGGTTTGGCGAAAATAGCCGTCGCGATAGAGCAATCCGATCCCGATGATTGGCACGCCAAGATCACTCGCGGTCTTTAGGTAGTCCCCAGCGAGCACGCCAAGTCCTCCGGCGTAGAGCGGTAAGGCCTCGCCGACACCGAATTCCATGCTGAAGTAAGCGACCCCCTTCAGGGACGCATTCGTTGCCAAGGCGAACCAGCCGGGATCGGCCAGATAGGCGCGACGCGCGGCGGCCAAGCGTTGCAACTCGGCGAGGAAATCGGGATCGGCTGCCAGCGCCCGCAGCCGCTCAGGCGCGATGTCCTGCAGCATCGACCAGGGATTGCGCGTTCGTTCCCAGGCATCAGCGTCGACCTCCTGCCAAAGCACATCGGCCTCGTGGCTCCAGGTCCAGCGCAGATCGAGCGCGAGCTCGCCCAGCGCGGCGAGCTCCGGAGGCAGGTCCGATGCGGAGAACTGCGCCATCGCCGCGGCTTA
>DATNJF010000418.1:0-5041 GCA_035604035.1 Allostellaceae bacterium
GTACCCCGAGAAGCCGGGCGGGGCTGCGCAACCGATTGGTTTCGGCGGATTGAACGGCCCTCCTGTGTCAAATTTGAGGCAACACAGCGCTCTTTTCGCGTTCAATCAGCCCGGTGAGCCGAGTCGTTGCCGCCGCCGATCTCGCATATGGGCCATGCCCTGTGCTGGTTCCCTTTGACAGCCTCCCTCAAGCGGTGATACCGACGCAAACCCGTTCATTTTGGCGATCCGATGCCCCGTATCTCCATCGGCGATGGCTCTCTTTATTACGAGCGGCACGGCGCCGGTTTTCCGGTGATAATGATATCGGGGCTGGGCGGTTTGGCGTCGTTCTGGCACGATCAGGTTGCCTCTTTTTCCCGGCGCTACGAGGTCATAACGCACGATAGTCGTGGGGTCGGCGAGAGCGATCCGATTCGCAGCGGCTATACGGTCGACCGGATGGCCGGCGATGTGATCGCGCTGATGGACCGGCTCGAAATCGAGCGCGCGCATGTGCTTGGCCATTCGACCGGCGGCGCGATTGCCCAGACGCTCGCGGTCGAGCATCCCAAGCGCTTGGCGAGCATCGTCTTGTCGGCGACCTGGACCAAGCCTGACGCTTATTTTCGGCGTATGTATGCGCTGCGCAAGGAGGTTCTCCAGCGCGGCGGCCCCAGCTCCTATGTCCAGGCGTCAACGCTTTTTCTCTACCCAAGTTGGTGGATCGCCAAGAACAATGAGAAGCTGCGCCACGTGGAGGCGCAAAATCTCGCCAATTTCCCGCAGCTTGAGATCGCGATGAGCCGGATCGATGCGATCCTCGCCTTCGACCGCACCGCCAGCCTGTCCCGGATCAAGACGCCAACCCTTGTCGTCGGCGCCGAGGACGATATCGTCACCCCGGCCTATTTCTCCGAGGAGCTGGCGCGCCTCATCCCTGGCGCCGAAGTCAAGATATTCCCGCGCGGCGGCCATTGGTTCCCGCAGGTGCAGGTGCGCGAGTTCAACCAGGCCGTGCTGCCCTTCCTCAATTCGCACACGCCGAGTTGATCTTGCCGGCCTGAGGCCGTACCGCCACTTAAGGCTTCATAAAGGGCTGAAACGTTAGCTTCTGGAAGCCGTTCACAGCGGCATTACCCGAGCGCGGGCGGAGTGCTGATGTCGGCTGAGAGCGCACGTCCCATCGAACTGTTGACCGCTGCCCTCGACGCGGCCGGCGATCTTGCCTATGCCTGGGAACTCGACCGGGATGCGATCGAGTGGTCGGGACGCCTGGGGCGGACCGGACCGGGTTTCGCCGCCGGGATTACGACCGGACAGCTCTTTGCTGGGCATATCCATCCCGACGACCAGGGTCACCGCAAATCCATGCTCGCGACCCATCTCGACGGGCGTCGCGATTTCGATTGCGAATATCGGCTGCGCGATGCCGCGGGCGGGTTTGCCTGGGTGCACGAGCGCGGGCAGGCGCTGCGCGACGCCAACGGGCGGCCGCAACAAATGTTTGGCGTGATCCGCGCGGTCGGCGAGCGCAAGGCGCAGCAGGGCCGGGTCGAGCAACTGGCCAATTACGACGAGCTGACCGGACACTTCAATCGCTCGCGGCTGCGCGAGGCGGTCGATCGCGTCATCGCCGACGGCCGGCGCGCGCCGGGCCACGCGATGTTCCTCGCCGTCGGCATCGACAACATGAGCACGATCAACAACATTTTTGGCGCGGCGGCGTCCGATGCCGTGCTGGTCGAGATCGGCCGGCGGCTCGATACCTGCGTGCGGGTCAGCGATCATATCGGGCGACTGAGCGGCGATCGGTTTGGCGTCCTCCTGGCGCATTGCCCGGTCGAGCATGTGGCGCGCGCCGCGGACAAGATCCTGACCGCGATGCGCGCCGCCCCGATCTCGACCGCCAAGGGTCCCGCCTTCGCCACGGTCTCGATCGGCGGCGCGTCGGTGGGTGAAAACCTTACCTCCTACGATGTAATGACCCGAGCCGAAGCGGCGCTCTCCGAGGCCGAGGGCGCCGGCCGCGACTGTTTCGTCCTCTACCGCACCAGCGAAGAGCAGCGCGATCGCCAGAGCCGCTCGGCCGCGGTCGGCGACGCTGTCCAAACGGCGCTGCGGCAGGACCGGGTGCGGTTCGCCTTCCAGCCGATCGTGTCGGCTGCGACCGGGGAGGTCGCTTATCACGAGTGCCTGCTGCGTCTTCGCGATGCTGGCGACGGGATGGTTCCCGCCGGCGATTTCGTGCGCGACGTCGAGGAGCTCGGCTACATCCGGCTGCTCGATCGCCACATCCTCGACAGGGTCATCGCCGAGGCGGTGGCCCATCCGGGCGTCACCCTCGGCTTCAACGTCTCCGCATTGACCGCTGCCGACCGGCCGTGGCTACGGGCGCTGACCGCGCAACTGCGCGCCCATCCGGAGCTCGCCGGACACCTCATTGTCGAGATCACCGAGACAGCTGCGCTTTACGACATCGAGGAGTCGGCTCGTTTCGTCACGGTGCTGCGCCGCGCCGGCTGCCGCGTCGCGCTCGACGATTTTGGCGTCGGCCATACCTCGCTGCAACACTTGCAGAGCCTGGCGGTCGACACGGTCAAGATCGACCGCTCATTCATCCGCAATATTGCCACCAACCTGGAAAGCCAGATCTTCCTGCGTCACTTGCTCGGTTTGGCCAAAGGCTTCGGCTTCAGCACCGTCGCCGAGGGGGTCGAGACTGCGGAAGAGGCCGAGATCCTGCGGCGTGAGGGAGTCGGCTATTTCCAGGGTCACTATTTTGGTCGCGCGACCACCGAGCCGCCGTGGCGGCATCCGTCCGCGGCTTAGGATTTTTTCGTCAACGCGTCGAGCTGACGGCGCATCGCGTCGAGCTGAGATTCGAGCCGCTGTAGATGGGGGTCCGGCTCGCCCACGGGCTCAACCGCTTTCGCGGCAGGAGCGGCAGCCGGCTGCTCGGGCGCGCCGGCGGCGCCATAGGGCGACAGCATTTTTAGTGCCTGCTCGAACAGCGCCATGTTCTGCTTGCCCATCTCCTCGAATTGGCCGAACGGGAAGATGCCGAAGGTCGCGCGCAGCGTGTTGCGCATTTGGTCCTGGTTGCGCGCGAACGCGACCATCGCTTGCTCCAGATAACCCGGCACCAGGAACTGCATGCTGTCGCCGTAGAACCCGATCAGCTGACGCAAGAAGCTGATCGGCAGCAGGTTCTGACCCTTTTGCTCCTGCTCGACGATGATCTGGGTCAGCACTGAGCGGGTAATGTCTTCGTTCGTCTTGGCGTCGTGGACGACGAAATCACCGCCGCCCTTGATCAACTTGGCGAGGTCCTCGAGCGTTACATAGCTGCTCGTCGCCGTATTGTAGAGCCGCCGATTGGCGTATTTCTTGACGACGACCGGCTTCGAGCCGCCTGCCTGTTCAGCCGTTGAGGTTGCCATGCGTCCGCCACCTCGCTACTGCAGCAAGGATGCTGCCCTGCAACAATACAGCGATTGCGGGCGCTTCGGTTATAATCTCTCGGATGAGCGATGCCGACGAGCTGGCACAGCGCTATCTGGCCCTGTGGACACAATATTTGACGGCGCTCCTCGCTGATCCTGCGGCGATGGAGACATTGAAGCGCTGGGTGTCCTTTACCGGCCAATTCGCGTACCCCGCGCCCGGAGAGCCGCAGGCAGGTGGCGCGCCTTTCCCGGCGTGGCCGCCGTTTTTTGGCCCCTTCGGGCTGCAGCCTACTTCCCCAGGGTCGGCTGACGCAGGAGCAGGGGGCAGCGAGATCGCCGCGCTCGAACGGCGGGTTGAGGAACTCGAACGTCGGCTCGCTGCCCTCGAGCATAAGCCCAAGCCGCGCGACACTCGGCGCCGACCCCGCAGCGGCGCGCTTTGATCGCGCCCTCTGCGATGGGCAGCCGTGCGTGCTTAACGGCATAGCTGGACTTCTTCCTGTCACCCCTTTTTGATACGGGTTGGCCGCCCACATAGGCGTTAGCCCCCAAGGAGACCCCGACATGACCGACATCGTCATCGCCAGCGCCGCCCGCACCCCGGTCGGAGCCTTCAATGGCGGGCTGGCGAGCCTCGCGGCGCACAAGCTCGGCGAGGTCGCGATCAAGGAGGCGATGCGTCGGGCCGAGGTCGAGCCGGGCGAGGTCAACGAGGTCATCCTCGGCCAGATCCTCGCCGCCGGCGAAGGCCAGAACCCGGCGCGCCAGGCAGCCGTCGGCGCCGGCATCCCCTATGAGGCGACCGCCTACGGCGTCAACCAGCTGTGCGGCTCGGGGTTGCGCACGGTCGCGCTCGCCTATCAGGCGATCCGCAACGGCGACAGCGACATCGTCGTCGCCGGCGGCCAGGAAAGCATGAGCCAGGCGCCGCACTGCATGCATCTGCGCAACGGCACCAAGATGGGCGACGCGCACCTCATCGATACGATGATCCGCGACGGGCTGTGGGACGCGTTCAACGGCTACCACATGGGCAACACTGCCGAGAACGTCGCGCAGCGCTGGCAGATCACCCGCGAACAGCAGGACGAATTCGCCGCCGGCTCGCAGAAAAAGGCCGAGGCGGCGCAAAAATCCGGCCGCTTCAAGGACGAGATCGTGCCGGTCACGATCGTCAGCCGGCGCGGCGAAACGGTGGTCGATACCGATGAGCACCCCAAGCACGGCACGACGTTTGAGGTGCTGTCCACGTTGCGCCCGGCCTTTGACAAGAACGGCACCGTCACCGCCGGCAACGCCTCGGGCATCAATGACGGGGCCGCCGCGGTGGTGCTGATGACCGCCGATGCCGCGGCGAAGCGCGGCCTCACGCCGCTCGCCCGCATCGTCTCGTGGGCGACCGCCGGGGTCGATCCGGCGATCATGGGCTCCGGCCCGATCCCGGCGTCCCGCATGGCCTTGAAGAAAGCCGGCTGGTCGGTCGGCGACCTCGACCTCATCGAGGCTAACGAGGCCTTCGCCGCCCAGGCCTGCGCGGTCGGCAAGGATCTCGGCTTCGATCCCGAGAAGCTCAACGTCAATGGCGGGGCGATCGCGCTCGGCCACCCGATCGG
>DATNJF010000419.1:0-3404 GCA_035604035.1 Allostellaceae bacterium
AAGGGAACAAGTCGGCGACGCCGATTGGCGAGAGCATCTGCCTCAAGCAATCAATTCCCTCCGGAAGGTACGGGGCGCGGCTATGACAAAGAGACCGGACTCGAAAGCAACCGACTACGAAGTGGGTTATCGCCGGCCCCCAAAGGCCAACCAATTTCAGCCGGGGACAAGCGGCAATCCTCGCGGTCGGCGCAAAGGCAGCCGACTGTCAATCGGCACCGAAAAGTAGGCCATGATCGGCGTCCAAAAGTAGTCCACACCTAAGGTTGAAGTTGTCAATCGGCGCCGAAAAGGGCCCCCATCGGCATGGTCCTTCTTGATCATCGGGAGCGGTTCATCCCCGGAGTCCATAGGGGGGACCCGCGCGTAGCGACGCGCCCTCCGCGCGGCTGGCGGAGCGTAGCGCGGGGGGTACCTGTGGGCCCCCGGGGGTGAATCGCGGGCGGGGTAGTGCCGGTGGTGAGGCCAGGCGTCTGGGAACCGCTCGGAGCGACACGTTGGCTTGTCTTGAGCGTTCGTCGCTGGAAGGTCAGTCGCGTCCGAAGCCGCGTGGGGGCGCCACGCTCTCGAGTTCGGAGAGATCGAGTTCGCAGATAGCCTGGAGGGCCTCGGCCAGCGCGCTGTCGTGTTGGTTGGCCGGCAGCGCTTCGAGCCAATCGGCATACTGCGCTTGCAACTCGGTGAGTTGGGTGACGGCGTCCTGCCAACGCCGGGCGCGGCTGCGATGGTCGGCTGGGCGACGGGTGCGGATCACCGGCGCATCGGCCGCGCGCGCGACGCGGTAACGGGCCTGGCGCTCGGCGTCGGTCATGGCTTTCTCGCCGATCGGCTTGCGCGGCATGGGGCCACTCCCAATCGTTACGTCACGAAACCCGGTTGGTGCGGGGCAGCTCAGGCGCGGTTCTTGAAGCGCCAGCTTTCGTTGCCGGTCTCGACGATGTCGCAGTGATGGGTGAGGCGGTCGAGAAGCGCGGTCGTCATCTTGGCGTCGCCGAACACCGAGGACCATTCGGCGAAGGCGAGATTGGTGGTGACGATGATCGACGTCCGCTCGTAGAGCCGGCTTATCAGGTGGAACAGCAACTGGCCGCCCGACTGGGCGAAAGGCAGATAGCCGAGTTCGTCGAGCACTACCAGATCAACGCGGGTGAGTGGCTCGGCCAGCCTGCCGGCGACACCGGCGCGAGCCTCGGCCTCCAGACGGTTGACCAGGTCGACGACGTTGAAGAAGCGCGCCCGCGCGCTGCGCTTGCGTATGCAATTGGCGGTGATGGCAATCGACAGGTGGCTTTTGCCGGTGCCGGTCCCGCCGACGAATACGACATTGCGCTGTGTCTCGAGGAATCCGCCGCCGTGCAGGTCACGCACGAGGGCCTCGTTGACCGGGCTCCCGGTAAACTTGAACTCGGTCAGCTCCTTGGCCAGCGGCAGCTTGGCGGCGCCGATCTGATAGCTGATCGAGCGTGCTTCCTTCTCCGCCACCTCGGCGCTCAACAGGTCACCGAGGATATGCTGCACGGATCGCTGCCGCTTCAGCCCGTCGCGCATGATGTCGTCGTAGGCGGCGCGCATGCCGGCGAGCTTGAGCTTGGTCATCAGCGCCAGCAGATCATGCCGCTCCACGGTCGACCTCCGGGATGAGGACGCGCAGACGGTCGTAACGGGCGCAATCGGCCGTTGGGACGAGGCGCAATTGCGGTAGGGACGGCGCCGCCAAGGGCGCGGGCGGCGCACGGTCGCGGCCCCATGAGAGGATGTTAAGCACCGCATCGCGGCCGCACAGGCCTTCGGACAAGGCTAGGCGACAGGCTTCCTCGACGGCATCGAGACCGTCCTCGGGGATGGCGGCGAGGATGCCGACGAACTGGCGATCCGCCTCGTCGGAACGCCCGAGGCGGGTGCGCAGCTTGGTCAGGTTGGGCGGCAGCTCCCAGTCCTTGAACGGTGCCCCATTGCGCAGGGCGCCGGGCTTGCGGGCCAGGACCGGCAGATAGTGCAGCGGGTTGTAGCGAACACGGTCGCTGCCGAAGACGCGCTCATGCGTGGCCACCACCTCGCCGTCGAAGCGGACGACGACCCGATCGGCATAGGCCCGCAGCTGGACCGGTCTGTTGGCGGCTTTGGCCTCGATGCTGTAGCGGTTGCGATCGAAGCGGACCAGACAGGTCTTCGAGGCGCTGACATCGACCTCGCGGAATCCGTCGAAGGACCCGCGGATCGGCACAAGCGCAGAGCGCTCCGCCTCGAACACCTCCCACACAGTGCGCTGACGGTCGTCGGGATGGCGGCTCTCACGAGCGTAGGCGATGCAACCGTCCTCCAGTTGCCGGTTCAGCTCTTCCAGCGTCTTCACGTGCGGGCGCGGAATGAACAGGCGCTGGCGCAGGCTGCCGACCTGGTTCTCGACCTGTCCCTTCTCCCAGCCGGCCGCAGGCGTACAGGCCGTCGGCTCGACCAGGTAATGCGAGCACATCTGGGCGAAGCGGCGGTTGAACTTGCGGTCCTTGCCGACGAACACGGCGTCCACCGCCGTCTTCATGTTGTCGTAGATGCCGCGCTCGCAGGCGCCGCCCCAGAAGGCAAAGGCCCGGGCATGGGCGTCGAACATCATCTCCTGGCTCTGCCGCGGATACGCCCGGATGTAGGGCATACGGCTGTGGCAAAGCCGGGCGTGCGCGACTTGAGCCTTGAAGGTGATGCCGTCGAGGATGATCCATTCCTCCGACCAGTCGAACTGGTAGGCCTCGGCCGGCGCGAAGGTCAGCGGAATAAATGCCTCGCTGGCCTTAGCCTCCGTCTTCGTCGCCCGAATATCTGCCCAGCGCCGAGCGTAACGGCGCACCGCGTCATAGCCGCCGGCATAGCCGGTCCGCCGAAGCGCCTCGAATAGCTGCCGCTTGTCCAGCCGATCCCGCGCAGGCTGGCGCCCATTGCGCTCCAGCAACTCTTCCAGATTAGCCAAGAACGGCCCGAGTTGTGGATAAGGTTGGCGATGGCGCTCGTACTTCGCCTCGGTCTCGCCGGACCGTAGGTACTTGGTCACCGTGTCCCGAGACAACTGCAGATCCCGCGCAATCGCCCGGACGCTCTTCCCTCTTGCCTGCTCCCGTCGCACCTGGGCAATCGTCTCCACAGTCAGCATCCCCTGAACGCCCCCGATCTTGCAATCGGAGGTGATGTAAGTCTGATCAGGAGGTGGCCTACTTCTGCGCGCCGATCACCCCCTCAGGTGGCCGACTTTTGCACGCCGCTGCACAGCGCGCCTTCAGCGCGCCCTTGACAGGGCTGAAGGCTCGGAAAACAAGGCTCGGCAAGAGGTCGACGGCTCAATCTGCCGGCGCAACGACGAAGTCGCTGTCGGTGCCGCGCGCAATTGGGGAATCAGCAGGCTGTCCTCGAAATCC
>DATNJF010000420.1:0-4146 GCA_035604035.1 Allostellaceae bacterium
AGTTTCATCGCCGCTCCCGCCGCACTATCCGCCAAGTGCGCGGTTTACCAGTTCCTCCGTCTTTCTGGGCTTCGACTCCAGTCACTAGGTCGAGGAGCTCGGTGGTGATCTCCGTCTGGCGGGCTTGGCGAGCGTCCTGGCGCAATTCCTCTACCTTCTTTGAGACATTGTCGTGGGCGGATTGCATCGCGGCAAACCGAGCCGCGTTCTCGCTGGCGAGCGACTCGACCGCCGCTTCCGTCAGCAGCGCGAAGACATAATCGGAAATCAGCTTTTCCAGCAGATTTCCGGGTGAAAGGTTATGCAAAGGAGCTTGCGCCACGTCCGCCGGAACGAGCGAAGCCGGGTCGACCGGGAGCAAGAGGCGCTGCTCAATTGTCATGCCGCCAGTCTGGCGGTGGCGCGCGAACATGACGGCGACCTGGGCGACATCGCCGACTTCGATGCCGCGGTAGAGCCTGGCGGTCAAAGCGCGGATCGTCTCAGACACACCTGGGGGCCTGGTCGCCATCGGGTGCGTCCAGGCGGTTGTCCAGCCCCGTTCCTCGGCAGCTGCGGCGCCGCGGCTGCCGAGAATGAACAGCATATCGCCCGCGGCGATCGAAGCCTTCGCGGCATCGAGCATGTGCTCGTTGAAAGCGCCGATAAACCCGTGCTCGGCGGTGCACAGGACCAGCGCCCGGCGACCCTGTGCCTCGCCGGACGTCAAGCGCGGTTCCGGCATAAGCGACAAAGCAGTGCCGATCCCGGTCGCCATCGTTTCCGCATAGCTGCGGATTCCCGGCAGCACGTGCTGGGCCTCCTGCACCCGCATACTGGCGAGCGAGCGCATTGCACTGACGATCTCGCGCAACTCGACCATATTGCCGATATGCGACTCGATCTCGGCCAGGCGGGTCACCGCTGATCGCCGGCCGGCGGCGTCGCGAACGATTGCGCCAACCCTGCGAGAGCCGTCAAAAGACGCTGCTTCAGGTCGGGCCCCAAGTCCGTGACTTGATCGTCCAGGGTCAGGGCATCCGAGCAATGCTCCGTCAGCCAGTCGTGCAGACCGGCACGAAAACCGTCCACCCGGTCGACGGGGATTCCGTCGAGAATACCTTCCGAGGCGGCCACAAGCAGCGCAACCTGCTCGCCGAGCGACAGCGGCGCGAATTGCGGCTGACGCAATACCGCTCGAATGCGCCGGCCGTGCTCGATAACCTTGCGCGTGCGCTCGTCGACCATGGTTCCGAACCTGGTGAACACCTCGAGTTCCAAGAACTGGGCGTAATCGAGCCGCAGGCTTTCTGAGACTGCCTTCAGTACCGGAGCTTGCGTTTTGCCGCCGACACGCGAGACGCTCTTGCCGACATCGACCGCGGGCTTCTGGTCCTCGTAGAACAGCCGCGGGTCGAGATAGATCTGCCCATCGGTGATCGAAATGAGATTGGTCGGAATGTAGGCGCTGATATTGCCCGCCTGCGTCTCGGCGATCGGCAGCGCCGTCAGCGACCCGCCGCCCTGCTCGGGCCCAAGCTTTGCGGCGCGCTCCAGCAGCCGCGAATGGATGTAGAAGATGTCGCCCGGATAGGCCTCTCGGCCTGGTGGCCGGCGCAGCAGGAGCGAAATCTGGCGATAAGCTGCAGCGTGCTTGGTCAGGTCGTCGATCACGAGCAGCACGTCACGGCCCTGCGCCATGAAATGCTCCGCCATCGTGCAGGCGCTGTAGGGCGTCAGCCATTGCAGCCCCGGCGCCGCATCGGCCTCGCCGATCACGAAGAGACAGCGCTCCGGCGCGCCGTATCGGCGCACTGCGTCAATAACCTGCGCCACCGACGACGCCTTCTGGCCGACCGAGGCATAGACGCAGATCACGTCGCTCGAACGCTGGTTGATGATTGTGTCAACGGCGATCGCGGTCTTGCCGGTGCCGCGGTCGCCGATGATCAATTCACGCTGACCACGGCCGAGTGGGATCATCGCATCGACGACCAGAAGTCCGGTCGCGAGCGGTCGCGTGACCAGTGCGCGATCGACGATCGCCGGCGCCGGTTGCTCGACCGGCGCAAAACCCTCGGCCACGACAGCGTTGCCGCCATCGAGGGGGTTGCCAAGCGCATCGACAACGCGGCCGAGCAGACCGGCCCCGACGGGAGCCTGCGCCACCTCGCCGGTGCCATGGACCAAGCTGCCAGCCGCGATCCCCGTATCGCTGCCGAGCAGGACGCAGCCGATCTCTTCCTCACCGAGATCGACCGCCAGGCCACGCACGCCGCCCTCAAAAACTAACAGCTCATCGAGCCGGGTGTCGGGAAGCCCGTATACGGTGACGACCCCGTCGCCGACCTGGGTGACCCTGCCGATCTGGTCGAGCCGAGGTTCCAGCGCGGCGGCGGCAATGCGTTGCCGGCTTTTGCCGAGCCAGGCCTGCAGTTCGTCAACGAGCGTTGCCATCGGACTCGATCTCCGCGCGCATCGCATCAAGCGCGCTTTGCCAGGAGAACCGCAGGATCGCGTTCGGAAAATGCAGCTCGGCACCGGCGACGAGCCCCGGGTCGACGCCATAATCGACGGTGATGTCGTCACTCAGGATCTGACGCAGCCTTGATCGCCACAGGTTGGCAGCCTCAGGCGGCAGACTCGATGCGGTCACGATCTTGAGGGGCACGCCGTCGCCAACCTGCCGCGCGAGGGCTTCAGCTTCGGGTTTCGGCAGGGCCGCAAGGTAGTGCTCGATGCGATCGATCCATGCCTCCGCCCGCAGTTTCATCGGTACTTGGGCAAGCAGCCGGCCGGCGATATCCGCGCCGAGATCGAGCGCTGCCCGCCGCGCCTCCGCGAAGGCCAAGGCGCGTTCGGCGTCGAGGGATTTGCGCGCGTCAGCAAGCAAGGCCGCGGCGTCATGCTCCGCCTGGGCGCGCCGCCCCGCAGCCTGCTCTTCGGCTTGAGTCGCCGCTTGCTTCAGCGCAGCCGCCCGCTCGTCCGCAATGCTCTCGCGCTCGGCCTTTATCGCCGCGAGGCGGATCTCAGCCTGCGCATCGGCAACCTTCGCATCGGCATATTGCTTGTCGATTTCGGCGCGGCGCGCATCGATCAGGCGCAACATCGGCTTGTAGAGAAATCGGTGCAACAGCCAGACGAGGACCGCAAAATTGACCGTCTGCAGCGCGAAGGTGGACCAGTCGAAATGCATGGTCACCCGGCGTAAGGATTGGCGAAGAGCAGCAGCAGGGCGATGACGAGGCAATAGATCGCCATCGTCTCGATCATCGCGAGGCCAACGAACAGAGTGCGCGAGATCGTCCCCGCCGCTTCCGGCTGACGGGCGATCGCGTCCATCGCTGCGGCGACCGAGCGGCCTTCCGCCAGCGCCGGGCCGATCGATCCGATCGAGACGGCAAAGGCCGCGGCCAGGATGCTGATTAGCTTGATGATATCCATGGAACCTCCTCAGCCTGGCTCGGCGGCGTCGACCGCGGCGCCAATGAAGACGGTGGCGAGAACCGTGAAGATGTAGGCCTGCACAAGCCCGACCAGAATTTCGAGCGCCATCAGCGGGATCGGGACGAAAAGGCCGGCAAGACTCACGATGAGCGCGATCACGAACGCACCGCTCATGACATTGCCGAACAGACGCACCATCATCGAGAAGGTGCGCGTGATCTCGGAGAGGATGTTGAGCGGCATCATGATCAGCTTAGGTTTGGCGAAGCTCGCCAGGTAGCCAACAAAGCCGCGGGCGCGTACGCCGTAGAAATGGACGGCGATAAAGACGATCAGCGCCAGCGCCGCCGGGGTTTCCAACTTCCCGGTCGGCGCCTCGACACCCGGCAGGACGCCAGAGAGATTGGCCGTGACGAGAAAAATGAACAGCGTGCCGAGTAATGGCAGGAACGGCCGCGGTTTCTTGCGGATGACTTCGTCAATCTGATCCATGATGCCGGTGACAACGAGCTCCAAGATGACCTGCCGCCGGTTTGGCCGCAGGGCGAGGCGGCGCGTCACCAGCCAAGAGCTTAGGGCAAGCACCGCCATGATCGCCCAGGTGGTCACGACCGGCCCGGTGATATCGACCGGGCCGAGATGGAAGGCAACAGTGCTGGCCAGCGGCGACGCAGCCATCACGCAGCCCTTCGTGCTGTGCGCAATGCCAGCCCGCGGGCC
>DATNJF010000421.1:0-4753 GCA_035604035.1 Allostellaceae bacterium
GCTCGCGCTGGCGATGATGCTGAGCCGCTTCCGGCCGAGAGTTCCCGCCGGCGCGCGCATCGACCGGATGTACGCGGTCGTCACCATGCCGAAAAATGGGCTGCCGCTCGATCTGCTCCCGCGCGACCAGAATGTCGCCGTCTCCACGAGCGGCTCGCATTTGGGCTCGATCTACGATCTGTTCACCCCGGAGCCGGATCGCCCGGTGATTCACTGACGTAGAACGAGGCTGATGCAAAGCGGCGAGGCTCGCGGCCGCGAGAGCCCCTTGGAGCGGATGATCCGCGTCTATGACAGCGCGTTGGTGCGGCACCGGCGCGGCTACTACGACAATAGCGGCTTCTTCAATTTTGGGTATTGGGGTTTGGGAGCGCGATCGCAGCGCGAGGCCTGCGAAGCGCTGGTCGACCAGCTGGTCGGGAGGATCGCGGTCAAGGGCGGACGAATTCTCGATGTCGCTTGCGGCGTCGGCGCCTCGACCCGTCGGCTGATCGACAGCTACGCCGCCGAGCTGATTGTAGCTATCAATATCTCCGAGGCCCAGATTGCCGAGGCGAAGAAGCTCGTCCCCGAGTGCACATTTCTCCAGATGGACGCCACCAGGCTCGATTTTTCCGACGATCGTTTCGACGCCGTGATCTGCGTCGAGGCGGCGTTTCACTTCGACACTCGCGAGGACTTCCTGCGCGAGGTGCTGCGCGTCTTGAAGCCGGGCGGGTCGCTGGTGCTCTCCGACATCCTCTACCGCAAGCTGGCGACGCCGCTGGTCGCGCCGACGCATGTCCCGCGCGCCAATTTCGTTCCCGACGTAGCGACGTACGGCCTCCTGTTGAAGCGGGTCGGATTTGATGCAGTCGATGTGCAGGACGCGACCGCCGTCTGCCTCGGTCGCTTTCGCCAGAACCTTGCCCGTTGGCCGATGACCCAGCATAAGGCCGGGCGGCTCAAATTCCACACCGCGCTGCTGCGCGCGGCGATGGCCCGGGCGGTCGCGTGGTATTTCGGCGCGACCTGCAAGGCCTATGTGCTGGCCTCGGCACGGAAGCCAGCGCGCCCGGCTTCTTGAAGCGGGGCCTTTCTGACTGGAAGGGGTTTGGCTATCGTCTCCTGACCGCCAGCTCGAGGGGATGAACATGGCCGATGCCAAAGACACCTATGACTTTATCGTCACCGGCGCCGGCTCGGCGGGGTGCGCGGTCGCCGGGCGGCTCTCGGAGAGCGGCAAATACCGGGTGTTGCTCTTGGAAGCGGGGACCAAGGACACCAACCCGTGGATCCACATCCCCTTGGGCTACACCAAGACCTATACCGACCCGCGGGTGAACTGGATGTTCGACAGCGAGCCGGAGAAGGAGCTGAACGGCCGCACCCTCTATCAGCCGCGCGGCAAGGTGCTGGGCGGCACCAGCTCGATCAACGGCATGGTCTACATGCGCGGCACGCCGACCGATTACGACGGCTGGCGCCAGAAGGGCTGCGAGGGTTGGGGCTATGACGACGTGCTGCCGTTCTTCAAGAAGGCCGAGGACCAGGAGCGCGGCCCCAACGAGTTCCATGGCGCCGGCGGCCCGCTGCACGTGTCGAACCCGGTGCGCTCGGTATTGGGCGACGCGATGGTCAAGGCGGCGGTCGAGGCCGGGGTGCCGGCCAACAATGACTTCAACGGCGCGACCCAGGAAGGCGTCGGCTATTACCAGACGACCACGACCAACCGTCGGCGCTGGAGCTCGGCCCGCGCCTATCTCGGCCCCGCCAAGGGCCGTGCCAACCTCACCATCGCCACCGTGGCGCACGCGACGCGCATCCTCTTCGAGGGCAACAAGGCAGTGGGGGTTGAGTACCAGACGCCCACCGGCAAGCAGACCGCCTATGCCAAGGGCGAGATCGTCGTCTCTGGCGGCGTTTACGGCTCGCCGCAACTGTTGCAGCTATCGGGAGTCGGCCCCGGCGAGTTGTTGCAGGAATTCGGCGTGCCCGTCGTGCGCGACATGGAGGGCGTCGGCAAGCATTTGCACGACCATTTCAACACCTATCTGGTGTGGCGCTGCTCGCAGAAGGTGACGCTCAACGACCTCGCCGCCAGCCCGCTGATGAAGCTCACCTCGGGCATCCAGTACGTCTTCACCCGCTCCGGCCATCTGTCGAACGCGGGCATCTATGCCGGCGCCTTCGTCAGGAGTGACCCGCGCCTCGAACAGCCCGATTTGCAGATCAACATGTTCGGTTGGAGCGCCTATGAGCGGCTGCGTTCCGGCATCAAGCCGCACCCGTTCTCGGCCTTCACCTTGTCGCCGGTGCACCTGCGACCCGAGGGCCGCGGCACGGTCACGATCAAGAGCGCCGACCCGCTGGCGGCGCCGGCGATCCGCTTCAACTTCCTCGCCAGCGACTACGATTTCCAGGCGCTGATCTATGGCACGCGCTTCTCGCGCAAGATCGCCGAGCAGCCGGCGCTGAAGCCCTTTATCGTCGAGGAGGTGATCCCCGGCGAAGCCTGCCAGAGCGACGAGCAGATGAAGGAGGAAATCCGTCTGCGCGGCGTCTCCAATTTGCACCCGGTCGGCACCTGCCGGATGGGGAAGGAAATTGATGCCGTCGTCGATCCGCGGCTGCGCGTACACGGCATCGAGCATCTGCGCGTCGCCGATGCCTCGATCATGCCGCAAGTGCCCGGCGGCAACACCAACGCGCCCTCGATCATGATCGGCGAAAAATGCGCCGCGATGATCCTGGAGGACGCTCGGGCGGCGTAAAATCCCTCATTTGCACCTCTAGGCTGCGCACACCGTTGTGGTAGCGCGGCAAAGCGAGCGGAAGAACCGAGGCAGAGGCGCCTCCTCGACCGGATCGCGCCGTCCAGCGAGCGTCGCAGCCCGCCTAATTCAAATCCACGCGCAGGCCTAGCCCGAGGAAGTTTGAGCCATCCGCTATCGGGGCTATAAGCCCGCCCGCGCCAGAGCGATGATGGATCTGCGGTACGAGATGAAGCCAGGGAACTGCCGTGGACGTCAGCTCGACTTGGGCGGTGAGGTAATTGTTAAAGCGGCGGTGACCGAATTCCCAGCGCGGATCTGGAAATGAATAAGACGGGCCATCCCCCAGCGCTAGGTTCAGGCTTATCCCTGAAAAAAGCGGGAAGTCGCGAGTGCGGATTACCGCGGCTACAACGGCTTCGACGGTGTCGGCGGATCCTTGGACATGGTGGCCGGAGCCGAGGGTGCCGCGGCCGAAATGCCGATCGAGCTGGCCTTCGATCTCAAGAATGGGCGCCGCGACCCGATCGGTGAACGGGATCGGAATGCGAACATCGCGCGACACGACATAGGAGATCGCACCGCCAGCCAAATAGTCCCGGTCATAGGTCACGTCGTCGGCGTGCCTGACTATATCCCAAAGATTTCCGACCGCCTTGCGATCGGCATAGGTGGTGGCGAACCAAGTCCGCTCGGCCTCGCTCGACGCTTGCACTACTGGTGCGCCCTCTGGCAGGTGCGACACTGCTTGCGCGGATGCCACGCCGGGCAACAGCAGTAGCAAGGCGATGGCGCTCGCACTCGTCGCGCCGCGCGAGAGACCAGCGCGGCTGCCGGCGAATTCCGCGCCGCCCCGAATCCGGTTAATTATGAATACCCCCGTGACCCCACAACCTCTCGGTTCATAATGCTGTGGGTATTCTGATAAGTCCACGCACCGGTTTGGCCTAAACTAAGCTATCGGACCGCGGTGTTTGCGGCCGGGCGACAAACCCCGAAATAGGTCACGACCGCCTTCTCGCGGTTACAAAACTGGCTGAGCGACCGATCCGTCTTGTTTTAACCGCATGTCATGGACATGCCGGTCTTCTTTAGGTGGCCCCCAGACCGACGAGATTCGAGCGAGCCGGTTTATTGCGGACGCCGCTCCCGCGCATAGCTCGGCCCGTCCCCATGCGCCGATGTGGGTGCTCAGCCCGGATAATCGGCGTAGAGTGCTCGCGACAATGTGAAGCGGGAGGCGCCCCATGCAATACCGTCGCATTTCGGCCGATTGCCATCTCGATCTGCCCTGGCTGCCGCCGGAACTCTTCACCTCGCAGGCGCCGCGCGACTTTAAGGACCGCATGCCGTTTGTCGAGGACGGCAAGGACGGGCCGCGCTGGGTGACCAAGGCCGGCGTCTTCATGGGCATTCCCGGCGCGGTCGGTTCGGTCGGCGCGCCGTTCGTCCCCGGCCAGAACTACCGCGTCGACAAGATGGCCGAGACCGGGCTTTACGAGGCCGGCAAGCGCGGCGAGCGCCGCCCCGGCGACCCGCATTTGCGGATCAAGGAGATGGAGAAGGACGGCGTCGATGCCGAGATCATCTTCGGCATCCTCGGCGTCGCCTCGCGCCTCGAAGACCACGAGGCCGCCAACGAGATGCTGCGCATCTACAACGATTGGCTGAAGGATTTTTGCAGCCACTACCCCGACCGCCAGATCGGCCTTGCCTGCCTGCCCTACGGCGATATCGAGGCGGCGGCGAAGGAAGTGTATCGCGTCGCCAAGCTCGGCCTGCGCGGACTCGAACTCTCATGCTCCTGGGATATGGACCCGATGTGGCACCCGTGCTGGGAGCCGCTGTGGAAGGCGGTCAACGACGTCCAGCTGCCGCTGCATTTCCACACCTTCCCCGCTATCCCGCAGCGGGTGCGCAATCAGCTGCCGGCCAGCATGAAGCGCCAGGCGCAGTTCACCAGCGTCGCCGGGTTCCAGATGAACCTCATCCAGATCATC
>DATNJF010000422.1:0-17241 GCA_035604035.1 Allostellaceae bacterium
TGGTCGCTTGCGTTGCGCCGCGACGGGCCACCTTCGTCGGCGGAAGTGCATGAGTTGGTGCGGGCCATCGAGGCCGGCGAGGAGCTGCTAACCACCGGCCTCGTTCTGCAAGAGCTTCTGCAAGGGTTTTCCGGACCGCGGAATCGAGCGCAGATCCTCGATCGTTTCGCCGCCCTGCCCCTGCTCGTACCCGACCGGCGCGACCACATCGACGCGGCGGAGCTCCGAAATACATGCCGCCGTCGAGGAATCCAGTTGGGCACGATCGATGCCCTTTTGGCTCAGCTGTGCCTCCGCCACGATCTGATAATGCTAACCACCGATGGCGATTTTTCTTTGATCGCAGAACACTGCGCTCTGAAATTGTGGATCGCGTCTGCTTAGGTGAGCACCGCCCGTGGCGATAGCCCGTGCCGTTGCGACCCGCTAGGATAATCGAATCGCGGGAGGGGGTAGACGGATGCTATTCAAATGCCTGCCGGAGGGGCGTCCGATCCCGGGCCGGTTTCCGGGGCCGGCGCACGGCCGCGGCAAGTGGTTCACCATCGACATCCACTGCCACTTGCTGACCGAAAAGGCCGAAAAGATGGTCGCCGATGCCGGCCTAACGATGGACTGGCGGCCGCGCCATCAATTCGCCAACGAGCTGACCCGCGAGACCAATCGCGAGCAGGCGCGGCGCACGCGGGTGCAGTTCACCTCGATCGAAAAGCGTGTTGCCGACATGGATCTGATGGGGATCGACATCCAGGCGATCACCCCCTCGCCGGCGCAGACGTTTTACAGCGTGCCGGCCGATCTCGGCATCGAGACCGCGAAAGTCATCAACGACAACATCGCCGAGATCTGCGGCAAGCACCCCGACCGCTTCGTCGGGCTCGGCACGGTGCCGTTCCAGGCGCCGGAGTTGGCGGTCGCCGAGCTTGAGCGGCTCCACAAATCGCTGGGCCTCAGGGGCATCGAGATCGCCACCAACGTGGCTGGGGCCGACCTCTCCGAGCCGCGCTTCCGCCCGATCTTCCAGCGCGCCGAGGAGCTGGGCCTGGTGCTGTTCATGCACCCGACCGGTTTTCCCGAGGCGAGCCGCTTCCGCGACCATTACTTCACCAACATCATCGGCAACCCGCTCGACACCACGGTCGCGGTGCATCATCTGATCTTCGGCGGGGTGCTGCAGGATTGCCCGAATTTGAAGCTGGTGCTGTCGCATGGTGGCGGCTACCTACCGGCCTATTCCGGGCGCATCGACCATGCCGCCGCGGCCCGGCCCGACACCTGCACCTGCCTGCGCCATATGCCGACGACGTACCTCAAGCGGCTCTATTTCGACACCATCGTCTACACCCACCACCAGCTCGAATATCTGGTCGACGAATACGGCGCCGACCATGTGCTGATGGGCACCGACTACCCCGCCGATATGGGCGAGGTCGATCCGATCGGCTTTATCGAGAGCACCAAGGTGCTCGACGACAACGAGCGCCGCGCGATCCTCGGCCGCAACGCCGCGCGGCTGCTCAATATCGAGATACCGCATAGCCACTGATTTCACGGAGGCGTCCAATGGCTGAAATCTTGGGGATCGGCTGCACCCACCGGCCGGTGATGCTGCGGCCCAACGAAGCCTGGACCTTTATGATGAAGGCCTCGCTCGACGATCCGGACATGCCGGAGCACATGAAAAACCCGGCGTCGTGGCCGGAAAAGCTGCGCGAGGAACTGGGCAACGATTGGGGCGCCTCGACCGCGGCGCGCTACCGCGAGGTCTATCGCCAGCACTTCGCCGAGGCGCGAAAGGCGCTCGACCGATTCAACCCCGACCTCATCATCATGTGGGGCGACGACCAGTACGAGAATTTCAAGGAGGACATCGTCCCGCCCTTCGCCGTGCTGGCCTATGAGGACCAGGACATCCAGCCGTGGGCGCATCGCCGCTCGCCCGACAACCCGTGGAACGAGCCGGCGGACAAGAGTTTCCGCGTGCGCGGCCACAAGGAAGCTGGCAAATACCTGGCGAACAAGTTGATCGAGGCCGGGATCGATGTCGGCTACGCCTACAAGCCGCTGCATCACAAGATGGGGCACGCGTTCGAGAACACGGTGCTGCTGTTGGACGACGACCGGCGCGGCTTCGACTATCCGCTGGTGCAGTTCAGTGTCAATTGCTACGGGCGGCGGGTCAACGCCGCGCGGGGCTTGCGCCTGCCGCTGGCGATGAAGGACGAGATCCGCAACCTCGACCCGCCCTCACCCAACCCGCATCGCTGCATGGAGGTCGGCGCCGCGACGGCGCGGATCATGGCCGACAGCCCGTGGCGCGTCGCGCTGATGGCGTCGTCGTCATGGTCGCACTCGTTCCTCACCGAAAAGAACTGGCAGTTGTGGCCCGACGTGGCGGCGGACCGTGCGCTCTACGACGCGCTGGAAGTTGGCGACTACGCCAAATGGCACGCCTACAAAACCGACCAGATCGAGGAGTCGGGCCAGCATGAGGTGCTCAACTGGTTTTGCCTGCTGGGCGCGATGGAGGCGCTTGGCCGCAAGCCCGACAAGGCCAGCTTCCTCGAATGCTGGGCCTTTGTCTCACCGGTGGTATTCGCGCATTACAACGCCTAGAGCGGGAGGAAACCATGCCCGGCCTCAACGATCTCATCGACGGCGACGCGCAACGCCTCGCCACCGGCTTCACCTTCACCGAGGGACCGCTCTATCACCCAGACGGGTTCTGGTACTTCGTCGATGTGCGGGAGTCGAAGTTCTATCGCATCAAACCCGGAAGCCCAGCCGAATTGCTGCGCGAGAACACCGGTGACGGAAATGGCACGACCTTCGACCCGCAGGGAAGGCTGGTGCTCTGCGAGGGCGGCAACCGGCGGGTGACGCGCTGGCCGGCCGACGGCAAGTTCGCCTCGCACGAGGTGCTGATGGACAAGTTCGAAGGCAAGCGCCTGTCACGGCCGAATGATGTCTGCTGCAAATCGGATGGCAGCCTCTATTTCACCAATCCAGGGCTGCGTATCCCTCTGGGCGAGCGTGAGCTCGACCCCTCGGCGGTCTACCGCGTCATGCCGAACGGCGCCAACGCCCATGTCGCCGATTTCGAATATCCGAACGGGCTCGCCTTCTCGCCCGATGAGCGGGTGCTCTATGTCGCCAACACGCGACACGCGGCCTACATCCACCGCATCGAGATGGACAGCGCCGGCACCATGGTGAGGCGCGGCATCTTCGCCGACATGTCGTCGGATGAGAAGATCGGCGTCCCCGACGGGATGAAGGTCGATGTCGAGGGCCGCGTTTGGTGCACCGGGCCCGGCGGTACCTGGGTGTTCGCGCCCGACGGCACTCGCATCGGCATCCTCAAGACGCCGGAAGTGCCGGCCAATCTCGCCTTCGGCGGACCCGACATGAAGACGATCTTCTTCACTGCGCATACGTCGGTCTACACCATGCGGGTGAAGGTTCCGGGATTGGCGGGGCACCCGTTCAAGAAGTGAAATTTCAAGTAGCGTAGGGCGGAAAAGCGCAGCGACTTCCGCCGATACTGCACAGCAAGTGGCGGATGACGCTTCGCTCATCCGCCCTACCGATTCAGCCCTGCAGCTTTCGCGCGGCCAGCTTCACCGCTTCCATGATCTGCGGGTAGGTGCCGCAGCGGCAGAGATTGCCCGAGAGGTAGTGACGGATCTGCTCGTCGCTCGGATTCGGATCCGCTGCCAATAACCGCGTTGTCATCAAGATAAAGCCCGGCGTACAAAAGCCGCATTGGAAAGCGCCGGCTTCGATAAAGGCTTCCTGCACCGGGTGCAGCGCGTCGCCGTCCGCGAGCCCCTCGACGGTGACGATCTCGGCGCCGTCGGCGAAGGCGGCGAGGTAGAGACAGCCCGAGACCGCCGCGCCATCGACCAGCACGGTGCAGCAGCCGCACAAGCCCTGGCCGCAGCTTTCGCGCGGCCCATAGAGCGCGAAGCGGTCGCGCAGCACATCGACCAGCGTCTCGTGCGGCGCCACGATGCATTCGGCGGCGGCGCCGTTGAGCGTGAATCGGATGGTGCGCGGCGCGGCGCTCATCATTCCGCTCCCTTAGTCCTCTGGCAGCGGGTCGCCGGCTGCATGGCGCAGCGCGCGATAGACCGCCTCGGCGGTGATCGGCAATTCGGTGATGCGCACGCATACCGCGTCGTGGATCGCGTTGGCGATCGCTGGCGACACCGCGAAGGTGCCGGTTTCGCCGACGCCCTTGGCGCCGTAGGGGCCGCTTTCCTGGCGCGCGGCGACACTCTCGCCGGTCATCAGCCCGGGCATGTCGCGGATGCCGGGGATTTTGTAATCGGCAAAGGACGGGTTGCGCAGTTGCCCGTCGGTAAACACCATCTCCTCGCTCATGGTGAAGCCGAGCTGCATCACCGCGGCACCGGTCAGTTGCGTCTCGACGATGCGCGGGTTGATCGGGGTGCCGGCATCGGCGACGTTGACGAGGCGCAGCACACGCACACGTCCGGTTTCGGTATCGACCTCGACCTCGGCGCCGCTGCCGCCGGTCATCCAGTAGGGTGTCGCGTTCGGGGTGAGGCCGGTTGCGTGGTCGGGCGAAACGTAATCCGGGACGAAACTGCCCGAACCGACCACCGTCCCGGCCTGCATCCCATATTTGCGGCGAAAGATTTCGGCGATCGGCAGGTTGGTGCCGGCCGGGACCCCGGCCTCGGCGGCCATCGCGGCGAGCTTGGCCTCCACCTCCTCGGCGGCGCGGCGCACCGCGTTCCCCATGTGAAACGTCGAGCGCGAGCCCAAGGTGCCCATGTCGTAGGGCGTCATGTCGGTGTCGGGGGCGACGACGCGCACCGCCTCGGCCTCGATGCCGAGCGCCTGGGCGGCGATCTGCGCCAGCGCCGTGGTCGAACCCTGCCCCATATCGACCGTGCCGCAATAGAGCGTGGCGCCGCCGTCGGCGGCGACCGCGATGGTGGCGACCGAGGTGGTGGGCGAAATGCTGGCCTTCATGCCGATGGCGATCCCGCGCCCACGCCGAATCGTGCCGCTGCCGCGATCGAAGGGCTGACCCCAGCCGATGCGTTGCACCACGCGATCGAGCACCGCTTCGGTCGCGGTGTCGCGCAGCACTGTGCCGGTCGCCTGCGGCAGCCCGTCCTTCAACAGGTTCTTGCGGCGAAATTCGACCGGATCCAGGCCGAGCGCGCGGGCAATCAAATCGGCGTGGCTCTCATAGGCCCAGACCAGCTGTGGACAGCCAAAGCCGCGCAATGCCCCGGCGGTCGGCCGGTTGGTGTAAGTCTCATAGGAGTCGATCGCGACATTCGGGATGTCGTAGGGACCGGCCGCCGAGAACCCGGATTTCTGGGCGACGCGCGGGCCGATATCGGCATAGGCACCACCATTGTAGATGACCTCGCAGTATCGCGCGGTGAGGCGGCCATCCTTGCTGACCGCGCTCTTGATGCGGAAGGTCGAGCCGTGCTTCGAGATGGTGAAGAACTGCTCCTCCATCGTCAGCGCGACCTTGACCGGGCGGCGCGCGATGAGCGACAGCGCCACCGCCAGCGCCTCCAGCTTGACGTAGACCTTGGCGCCGAAGCCACCACCCAAGAACGCGGTGCGCACCCGCACGCGGTTTTCCGGCAGGCCCAAGAGGCGGGCGATCTCGACCCGGACGGTGGATGGGGTCTGGGTCGAGCTGTGCACGGTGACTTGCGCATCCGTCGCGTCGGCGACAGCGACATGCGGCTCCAACGGCGTGTGCATCTGCTGCGGAGTGCGGAATGTGTGCTCGAACACGTGGTCGGCCTCGGCGAAGGCCTTGTCCACGTCGCCCAGGCGCAGATGGTAGTCGAGCGCGACATTGGTATCGCGCTTGCCGGCGAGGTGCTTCAGATCGGCGAACATGCCGGCCGGCTTCAGCTCGTCATGCACATAGGCGGTCGAGGTCATCGCCTCGACCTCATCGTAGACCGCAGGAAGCTCCTCGTAATCGACTGATATTGTTTGCGCGGCAGCCTCGGCGATCTTCGGGTCCTCGGCAAGGACGACAGCGACCGGCTCGCCGGCGAAACGGACCTTGCCGAGCGCCAGGATGGGCTGGTCGTGAAACGCCGGGCCGAAATACGGGTCGGGGATGACCGCGAGGATGTCGTCGCCGATCACGACCGAATGCACGCCGGGCATCGCCTTGGCGGCGCTGGTGTCGATGCTCCTGATGCGTGCGTGCGGCACGGTGCTACGGTGGATCTTGGCATGCAGCATCCCGGGCAGGCGCAGATTATGGATGTATTCGGCGCGGCCGGTGACCTTGGCGCGCGCCTCGACCCGCGGCAGCGAGCGGCCGATCTGGCTGCCGGTCGCGATCTTCGCCTCGCTCATGCGGCGAGCGCCTTTTGCAGCGCGCGGCGCAGGTGAACCTCGACCAGCACGCGCTTGTAGGACGCCGAGCCGTGTAGATCGCCGACCACCGGCGCCTCGGCGGCGGCACACCTGCCGGCCTCGCGCAGCAGCTTGTCATCGAGCCGTCGGCCGGCGAGCAGCGCTTCGGTTTGGGGTAGCCGCAGGGCGGTTTCGGTGGCGGCGCCGATCGCGACGCGCACGTCCGCTGACCCGACCGAGACCGCGACACCAAGAGCCGGCCAATCGTCGGCCGAGCGTGCGGTGACCTTGGCGTAGGCGGCTTTACGGCCGGTTTGCGGCGGGACGACAAGCGCGGTGATCAGCTCATTGTTGCCTAGCACCGTCGCCATGTAACCGGTGAGGAGCGCTTCAACCGGGATGTCGCGCTCACCGCCCGGCCCCACCGCGCGCACCGAGGCGCCGAGCGCGATCAGCACCGGCGGCAAATCCATATGCGGGTCGCCATGGGCGAGATTGCCGCCGATTGTCGCGACATTGCGCACCCGGACATTGGAGTGGGTTAGCAAGGTGTCGGCGATCACCGGCGCCGCGCGGCGCACCGCGTCCGACCGTTCAATCTCCGCCAGCCGCACCATGGCGCCGATCTCGAGGCCGCCATCCGGGGTCGCGGCGATGCTCGTCAGGCCCGGCCCGAGAGCGCGCAGGCTGACGAGGCGCTGCGGCCGGTAAAGCCCCGATTTCATCATCAGCATTAGCGCGGTGCCGCCGGCGATCGGCCGCACGTCGGGGTCGTCGGGGTCGAGCAACGCCAGCGCCTCGGCGAGCGTTGCCGGCTCCATGAGCTCGAACGGGGTCATTGAAGCGCCATCCGCTATCCGCCCGGTTCCCTTCGCGCTCCGGCGACTATAGGCTCTGCCGAATGAGGCTGGCGATCCCCGATCTGATCTCGAACTCCTACTTTCCCGCGCTCGCGGCCGCCGAGCTTGGGCATTTCGCGCGGCACGGGCTCGACGTGCAGGCGGAGCTGATCTTCCCGGTCGATCGCGCCTATGAGGCGCTGCGCGATGGCGAGGTGGATTTCGTCGCCGGCGCGGCGCATGGCGCGCTCGCCGCGTTCCCGGCGTGGCGCGGGGTCAAGCTGTTGGGCGCGCTGGCGCAGGGCATGTATTGGTTCCTGGTGATGCGCAAGGAACTCGGCATCGCCCGCGGCGACCTCGCGGCGTTGAAGGGCAGGCGCATCGGCGCGGCACCGTGGGTCGAGATGGGGCTGCGCCGGCTGCTGATCGCCGCCGGGCTCGACCCAGCGACGAACGGGATCACCATCGCCCCAGTGCCGGGCGCCACCGGCACGACGACCAATTTTGGACTCACCGCCGCACAAGCGCTCGCCAACGGCAAGATCGACGGGTTCTGGGCCAATGGGATGGCGACCGAGATCGCGGTGACGAGCGGCACCGGCAACATCGTCCTCGACGTGCGCCGCGGCGACGGGCCGCCGGGCTGTTTCGACTACACCTTCGGTGCGCTGGCAACGACCGAGCGGCTGATCGACAAATCCCCGGATTTCGCCGCAGCGGCACTGCGCGCGCTGGTCGACGCGCAGGCCGAGCTTAAGGCCGACGTGACGAAGGCCATGATTGTCGGCGGCAAGCGCTTCCCGCCGCGCGAGACCGAGCTGATCGCCCAGATCGTCGCGCGCGAACTGCCGTACTACGACGCGACGATCGGCGAGCAATCGATCGCCGGCGTGATTGGCTTCGCACGCGATCTGGGTATCCTCAACGAGAATGTTGAGTATCGCGATATTGTCGCCACGCAATTCTCGCATCTCTGGTCAAACGCATGAGAACCGGCGCCGAATACCGCGAGGCGCTGCGCGATGGCCGCGTGGTCTATGTGATGGGCGAAGGCCGTATCGACGATGTGACCACGCATCCCGCGACCAAGGCGATGGTCGAGGAGTACGTCGCCTGGCACGACCGCCACCGCGATCCCGACTGGGCGGATACGCTGTTGAAGGCGGATGGCACGCCCTGGGCCTTCACCGAGCCGCGCAGCAGTGCCGACCTCATCGGCATGGGCCGTTCCTACGCGAAGACCGAATTCGTTTCCGCCGGCAACATCACCCATGACCCGGCCTACGGGCATCTGATCGCGCTCGGTGTGCTAAACGCGGTCGCCGAGCACAAGGCGGGGCCGGAGCATGTCGCCCGCGCCGAGGCCTACCGCAAGCTGATCGCCGAGACCGGCCGGTTCCTGACTTTCAGTTCAGGCTCGGCGATGATCGGCTACCGGTTGCGCCCCGACCCGACCGAGCGCGCGGCGTTGAAGATCGTGCGCGAGACCGACACCGGCATCGTCGTCACCGGGCGGATCGGGATGCATACCAGCCCGTGTTATGCCGAGGACATCTATGTCGGCTCGCTATGCGGGGTGCAGCTCGACGGACACGCGGTCAGCTTTGTCGTCGAGGTCGCGGCCAAAGGCGTCACCACGCTGTGCCGCAAGATCGCGCCGCGCGATCCCAACCCGTTCCTGGCGCCGCTCTCCAACCGCTTCGACGAATTGGACGGCACGCTGTGGCTCGACGAGGTGCTGATCCCGTGGGAGAGGGTGTTCCTGGTCGACCAATCGCCCGAGCCGGTGGCGCGCTGGCTGATGTGGCATCACCTCTACGGCTGGGGCGCGCGGGCGGAGTTCTCGCTCGGGATCGCGCTCGCCGTCACCGACGCAATGGGCCTCAAGGAGAACGACGCTACCGTCGAATATCTGATCGATCTGATGGCGACGGTGCAGACGATCCGCGCCTGCCAGATCGCCGCGACGCACGACCCCGAGACCACTTTGCTCGGCTCCGCAGCGCCAAACCATCGCCATGTGATGGCGGGCGGGATCACGCTGTTCAAGACGCGCCAGCTGGTCAGCGAGATCCTGCGCATCGTGCCGGGCTCGTCGTTGGTAGTGGCGCCGTCGGACAAAGACCTCGCCGCGCCGGGTCTCGCGTCGGGGCTTGAGGAAGCCTTCGCCGGTGGCGGTTACTCCGCGAAGCAGCGCGCGGCGATCCTGCAGCTCGCCTGGGACCATGTATCGTCGGGGCTCGACGGCCGCGAGTCGGCGTTCGAACTGCACGCCAGCGGCGGCATGCCGTCCTGGCGCGGGCGGCTGCGCCAGAGCTTTTCCGACTACAACGAGCTGGCGAACGCAGTAGTGAAGCAGCTCGATTGCGACATGCCGCAGATCGATCTCGGCGGCATCCCGGCACGGCCGATGGCGCCGCGCCGGGTCAATGCGCCACCGCTAGGCGGAGAAAAAAAATGAGGACCGGCGCCGAATACCGCGCGGCGCTGCGCGATGGCCGCAAAATCGTGATCATGGGCGGCGGCGAGATCGAGGATGTGGCGAAGCATCCGGCGACCGCCGCGATGGTCGAGCAATACGTCGCCTGGTACGACCGCCACTCCGACCCCGAATGGACCGGCACGCTGGTCAGCCCCAGCGGCACGCCGTGGGCGTTCGTCCTACCGAAGACGGCGGAGGAAGTGCGCGCCCTCGGCCAGGCGATCACCAAGACGATCTTCCTTTCCGCCGGCAACATCACCCATACGCCGCTCTACGGTCACCTGATCGCGATGGGGGTGCTGGTCGCCGCGGAGACGCGCAACGCGGCGCCGCATTACATCGCCAATGCCGAGGCGTATCGCCAGGGGATCGTTCGCGACCAGCGCTTCGTCACCTTCTGCGGCGGCGCGGCGATCATCGGCCAGCGGCTGCAGCCGAACCCCGCCGACCGGGTCTCGGTCAAGATCGTGCGCGAGACCGACAAGGGTATGGTCGTGCGCGGCCGGCTTGGCATGCACACCAGCCCCGCCTATGCCGAGGAGGTCTATGTCGGGCACCTGACCGGATTGCAGATCGACGGCCACCCGGTCGGCTTTATCGTGCCGGTCGGCGCGGCGGGGGTGACGACCCTCTGCCGCAAGCCGGCGGTACGCGAGCAGAGCGCGTTCATGGCGCCGCTCTCCAGCCGTTACGACGAGCTCGACGGACAGATGTGGCTCGACGATTTGCTGATCCCGTGGGAGCGCGTCTTCGCCGTCGACCCGGCGCCCGAGGCGATCCCGCGCTGGCTGCGCTGGCACCACCTCTACGGCTGGCTGGCCAAGGCCGAGTTCACCCTCGGCCTGGTGCTGGCGCTGACCGACGCGATGGGGTTGAAGGACCACGACGCGACCATCGAATACCTCGTCGATGTCATTGCCGAGGTGCAGACGGTGCGCTCCTGCATCGCCGCCGCCGAATACGATCCGGAGTTCACGCCGACTGGGTACTGCGTGCCGAACCACGCGCATCTCGCCGCCGGCGGTATCGCCCTCTTCAAGGCGCGGCAGCGGATCAGCGAAATCCTGCGCATCGTGCCGGGTTCGTCGCTGGTGGTGGCGCCGGGCGATAGCGACCTGGCGATCCCCGAGTTGGCGCAGGGGCTGGAGGAGAGCTTCGGTGGCGGCGGTTACACCGCGCGGCAGCGCTCGGCGCTGTTGCAACTGGCTTGGGACCACGTGTCGTCGGCGCTCGACGGGCGCGAGTCGGCGTTCGAGCTGCATGCGAGCGGCGGCCAGCCCGGTTGGCGCCATTGGCTGCGGCGCAGCTTCAAGGACTACAACCAGCTCGCCAACGCGGTGCTCGACTTTATCGACCTGGAGATGCCGGAGATCGATGTCAGCGGTATCGGCACGGCGATGTCCGCCGCGCGGCGGACAGTGGGTCTGGCGCCACGGAAGTAGGAGGCTTCGATGACCACGGTCGCGATCGTCGGCGCCGGGATCGGCGGGGTCTATCTCGCAGCGCATCTCGGCGCGCTCGGCGCCAGGTTGCGGCTGACCGACCGCGACGACAGCCGCCTCGCCGATATTCGCGCGCATGGTGGGCTCGATGTCGAGGCGGACGGCACGACCGCCTTCTCCGCCATCGAGCGGGTGACAACCGACCCGGCCCAAGCGCTCGGCGGCGCCGACGTGATTGCGGTGTGCACAGGGGGCATCTATCAGGAAGGCGTGGCGCGGAGCTTGGCGCCGCTGCTGCGCGACGGGCAGATCATCCTGTTGATTCAGGGCAATACCGGCGGCGCATTGGCCTTCCGGCTAGCCCTCGGCCAGGCCGGCTGCAGCGCCGCGGTCGATATCGCCGAGATGGACAATTACCCCTATTCCTGCTGGCGGGTGTCGCCGACCCACATCAAGCCCATCGTCAGCAAGAAGTTCCTGCAGATCGCGGCGTTTCCCGGCAATCGCACCAGTGCGGTTTTCGCGCGGCTCGGGCCGCTCTTCCCGCACGCGGTCGCGGCGCCGACCGTCGCCTCGACCGGGTTCATGAACGCCAACGCGATGCTGCACGTCGCCAATTGCGTCGCCAATGCCGGCAAAATCGACCGCGGTGAGGGCTATAAATTCTACGCCGAGGGCGTGACTCCCGCGGTCGCGCGGCTCTATCAGGCGATCAATGCCGAGCGGGTTGCGGTCGCCGCCACGCTCGGCGCCGAGGTGCCGACATTGGAAGACTGGTTCGAGCGCACCTACGGGGTGCGCGGCGCAAGCCTGTCGGAGACTTGTCAGCTGCTGACCTCCAACAGCGACGGCCCCTATCAGGCGACCGGCACACCCAAATCCTGGGACCACAAATACATCGCCGAGGATGTGCCGGTCGGGTTGATCCCGATGCGCGCGCTCGGCGAGGCGGCTGGCGTTCCGACCCCGGCGATCGACGCGGTGATCACGCTTGCGCAAACGCTGGCCGGCAATGATTTCGCCGCGAACGCCCGCACCCTCGACCGCATGGGCCTTGCCGGAATGGATGCCGGGCAGATCAGGCGGACGCTGGCGGAAGGGTTCCGCTAGGCGCGTTTCCCCTTCCTAGCGAGGAAATCCTTGAAACCGTCGCGCGGATGGCCGGCGAGGAGCCAGGTGGCGCGGGCCTCGTCCTCAAACTCGTAGCGCTCGTGCAGCGACATGCCGGCGCCTTCGTGCAGCAGGCGTTTCAGGCCCTGCACCATGCGCGGATCGTTCTTGGCGATCATCTGACCCATCTCGATCGCGGTCTCGCGCAACTTCGCCGAGGGGACGATCAGGTTGAGCAGACCGATCCGTTCCGCCTCCTCGGCGGCGACAACCCGGCCGGTGAACAGCAATTCCTTGGCCTTGGGCCAGCCGACCAGGAGCGGCAGCGACCAGCTCGAATTGACCCGGCCGTAGCTCGCCGCGAGGAAGCGAAACTGCGTCTTCTCGCAACCGATCCGAATATCGAGGCTCGACGACAGCAACGCCGCGCCGCCATAGGCGAGCCCGTTGATCGCGCCGATGATCGGTTTCGCATAATTGGCGATGTGCCAGGAAATCTCGCCGCGCCGGGCCTGGCGTTGCGCCAGCTCGTCGGAAGACAGATCGGCCATCTCGTGGATATCGGCGCCGGCCGAGAAGGCACGCTCTCCAGCGCCGGTGATGACGACGGCCCGGGTCGCGTCGTCTTCCTCGAACCCGGTCAGCGCCTCATCGAGCTCGCGCACCAGGTCGAAGCTTAGGGCGTTCAATTTATCCGGGCGGTTCAGGGTGATGAACCCGACCCCGTCGAGGCGTTCGCTGATAATGAAATCGTATTCCATGCCCGGCGCTCCTTCCCTCCCGCTTGCGCCGCGATAGTATCAGCCTGGGCCACCGAAGCCAGGGAGACGGCCCAGGGAGGCGGGCATGCGCACACAAGCCGAGAAAGCGGCGATCTTCCAGGAGCTGCACCGGCGCCCCGGCGCCTTCATCATCCCAAACCCGTGGGACGCCGGCACCGCCCGGCTGCTCGCCTCGCTCGGCTTCAAGGCGCTGGCGACGACCAGCCTCGGCCTTGCCAACATTCACGGTCGCGGCACGGTCAGCGCCGACGAGATCATCGCCAACGCGCGGATGATCGCAGAAGCGACCGATCTCCCGACCAACGGCGACCTGGAAAACTGCGGCGCCGACGAGCCGGAAGAAGCGGCCGAGATGATCCGCCGCGCCAGCGAAGCTGGACTGGCCGGCGGCTCGATCGAGGATTTCACCGGTGACCGAGCGGACCCGATTTACGGGTTCAACCTCGCGGTCGAGCGGGTCTATGCCGCGGTCGAGATGGCGAAGAGCCTGCCGATCCCGTTTGTGCTGACCGCGCGGGCGGAGCAGCTGATCCATGGCAGCACCGACCTCGACGAGACGATCCGGCGGCTGCAAGCTTTCGAGCAGGCCGGCGCGGACGTGCTTTACGCGCCGGGCCTCAAAGACCTCGACACGATCCGCACGGTCGTCGCATCCGTGTCGAAACCGGTCAATGTGGTGATGACCCATGCCGACCCGTCGATCACCGCCGCCCAGCTCGGCGAAATCGGCGTGAAGCGGATCAGCATCGGCGGCAGCGGGTCGCGCTTCGCCCTCAACGCCTTCATGGGCGCCGCGCGCGAGATGGCGGAGCACGGCACCTTCACTTTTGTCGGCGAGAACCCACCCTGGGCGCAGCTGCTAGAGGGGTTCGCCAAGGGCAAAGGTTAGGTGCAATATTAAACCTGACCAAGCGGGAGGGCAGGCAGATGGCTGGCAGTCTTGACGGCATCCGGGTCTTGGAATTGGCGCGTTACCAGGCGGGCCCGCGCGGCGGCATGATCATGTCCGACCTCGGCGCCGAGGTCATCAAGATCGAGAAGCTGGGCGGCGAGGAAACCCGCCGCTCAGAGCCGGTGGTGAAGGGCGTCAGCGTCTATTTCACCGTCTACAACCGCGGCAAGAAGAGCCTGTGCATGGATTTGCGCACGGCGAAGGGCAAGGAAATCTTCGCCGAACTGGTCAAGACCGCTGACGTGGTGCTGGAGAACTTCCGCCCCGGGACGATGGCGCAGATGGGTTTCGCCTACGAAGACCTCTGCAAGATCAAACCCGACATCATCCTGACCTCGGTGTCCGGGTTCGGCCAGTACGGACCCTACCGCGAGCGCCCGGCCTTCGACCCGCTCGGCCAGGCGATGAGCGGGCTGATGGACTTGACCGGCAAGCCGGTCGGCACCCCGCTCGGGGCGGCGACGTCGCTGGTCGACCGCTACACCTCGCTGCACGCGACGATCGGGACGCTGGCGGCGCTGCATCACCGCGACAAGACCGGCGACGGCCAGCTGGTCGATTGCTGCCTGATGGATTCGGCGCTGACGATGGTCGAAATCCCCACCGCCTATTATTTGCTGACCGGCGAGGAAGGTGGCGAAGGCGGCAGGCCACCGTATAAGGCCAAGGACGGTCACGTGGTGATCTCGGCGTCGGGCCAGGCGATGGCGACCCGGCTGATCCAGATCGCCACCGGCGACAAGGACGCTTCGGCCGCCGGCTTTACCAGCCGGGTCGGCCAAGGCGACGCGCGCAAGCAGGCGGTGGCGAAATGGTGCGCGGAGAACACCGTCGACCACATCGTCAAAACGCTGCTCGAGGCGGAAATCCCGGTGGCGCCGGTCAAGACCATCCCGCAGGTCGCGGTCGACCCGCATCTGTGGGAGCGCGAGATGCTGGTGAAGATGCCCGACGCGGTCGCCGGCGAGGTCTTCGTTCCCGGCGCGACGATCAAGATGTCGAAGACCCCAGGCCGCGTCGGCCACGTGCCGGTGCCGGGCGAACACACCGACGCGGTGCTCTCCGGTATCCTCGGCTACGACAAGGCGACGCTCGCGGCGTTGCGGGCGGAGAAGGTGATCGGGTGACTACGATTGTGAGAGTTCGCGCCTAAGCTCACGGTCGTCCCAATCGCCATGCCACCGTCTCACTTCTGATTTAAGCTCTTCAACGTCGCGTTTTAGGTCACGCAGAAAGTGGGCGGGTGCTGCAGCGTAAGCAGCGCTTCTCGCCGTGTTAATCGCAATGAGTGCGAGCGCCACGAGGACACTAACCTGATACCAATGATCGTACAGCCAGTCGCCCATCCGAAACTCCCTAACCGCCTAGCGCTTGTCGAGCGCAAGCGTAGGCTTGAATTTCTCAATAAGGACGTTGAATTGGTCAACAAACCAGTTGGATAGATCGGCGCGCTCTGCGGCGAGCCTGGTCCGCTCTTCGCCAATCGGTAGCGTCTCATCGGCAAGCTTACATACGGTTATGTGGAGCGCGACCGCCTTGCCTCTAATTTCGCCGAGATAGTCATCTAGCGCTTTGTCGAAAAGAAAGACCGATTTGCCGGTATCACGCGCGAACGCCGAATAGCTCGCATCTGACACGTTGCTCGTTTCGAGTACCTCAATCAGCAGCTTTTGCGTTGCTTCAAAGACCGCAAATCTACGATCGAACAGGTCATGTTGAAGTCGAACCGAAGCAAATTTGGCCTGTTCATCGGCTATGTCGGCTTGGCGCTTTGCGATCATTATCTGGCCCTGCCCCAGCCGCCAAGTGACGTATACCGCGACACCTGCAGCAATGACGGTTGCCGCTGGCCCGGCAAGCTGAATGAGATTGCACACAACAAAATTCCGACTGGAGGGCTTATTTGTCCGAGAATCAGTTTACCTTGGCAGTAGCCCTTTCACACCCGAATCCGCTTCAGCGCGTTAGCCCCAGTCTCGGCTCTAGGAGGACCTGTGGATCAAGCCAACACCTTCCCGTGGAGGACCGAGGATCATCTCGAAACCGCTCAAGATATCGCGACGTACCTTGAGGCCGTTTTCGAAGATGGCGACCCGAAACTAATTTCCCACGCACTCGGAACTGTCGCGCGCTCGACGCGAAGATTTCGATCAAACCCAGGATAAGTCGAGTGATCGAACCCCGCACCGTCACCCTCTACACCGACTACAAGAGCCCCTATGCCTACCTGGCGAAGGACCCGGCCTATGCACTGGCGCGCGATTTCGGCGTGCGGCTCGACGTGTTGCCCTATGTGCTGAACATCCCAGATTTTCTCGGCTCGGCGAAGCTCGACGCGGCCGGCAATGTCGTCGAAGAGCAGCGCAGCGCGCATCAGTGGCGCCGGGTCAAATACAGCTACATGGATTGCCGGCGCCAGGCGCGGAAGCGCGGGCTCACCATCCGCGGCACGGTCAAAATCTGGGACACGGTGCTTGGCGCGTGCGGGCTGCTATGGGCGAAGCGCCAGGGCGACGCGGTGTTCCGCGGCTATCACGACCGCGTCTTCGAGCGGTTCTGGAAGCGCGAGCTCGATATCGAGGACATCGCTGTGGTGACGGGTGTGCTGGCGGAAGCCGGCGCCGACACCGCCGGCTTTGCACCCTACGCGGCCACGGAAGGCCCGGCCGAGGTCGATCGCATCCGGACCGAAGCCGAGGCGGCCGGCGTTTTCGGCACGCCGACCTTTGTCATCGACGGCGAACTCTTTTGGGGCAGCGAGCACCTGCCCGACATCCGCGAGATTCTGCGAAGGCCATCCTGAGCGCTGTGGCCGACCGTTTGACGCGGTTGACATTTGTCCTCTTAAAGAGACATTCTTGAATGGTAGAAATTCGGCAAACCGAGACCTTCGCGGCTTGGTTCGTCAAATTGCGCGATCGCGCCGCGAAAGCTCGAATACTGGTGCGGATAGATCGATTGTCGCTTGGCAATCCGGGTGATGTCCGACCGGTCGGAGAAGGCGTGTCGGAGATGCGGATCGATTACGGTCCGGGATACCGAGTTTACTTTGTTGGTCGCGGAGCGCAGGCGGTCGTGTTGCTCGCGGGCGGCGATAAGAGCACCCAGGATCGCGATATCGACATTGCGCTACGGCTCGCGCGCTCGCTCTAGGATAAGATTTGATGACCAAGACCAAGACGATCTCCTGGAGAACTGAGGATTACCTTGGCACCCCCGAGGACATAGCGTCCTACCTGGAGGCCGTTTTCAAGGA
>DATNJF010000423.1:0-11602 GCA_035604035.1 Allostellaceae bacterium
CGCCGATTTCGGTATCGGCATGCTCGGGGCCAATGGAATCGTCGCCGGCGGGATCGCGATCGTCACCGGCGCAGGCCTTGCGGCGCAGATGGAAGGCAAGGGCGGTGTCGCGGTGTCGTTTTTTGGGGATGGCGCCTCGAACGCGGGGCCATTCCACGAATGCCTCAACATCGCGGCGACTTGGAAGCTGCCGATGCTCTACGTGTGCGAGAACAATATGTACGCGGCGCAAACTGCGGCCGCGGCAACGCATGCGCTGAGCGATGTGGCGGGGCGCGCGGCCGGCTACGGCATTCCGGGCGTCGTGGTCGACGGCAATGACGTCTTCGCGATCTATCAGGCCGCGAACACCGCCGTCGAGCGGGCACGCTCGGGCGGCGGCCCGACCTTGATCGAGTGCAAGACCTACCGATGGCGCGGCCATACCGAGCGCCGCGGGCAGCCCGATCCCCGCGACATAGCGGAGATCGAAGCGTGGAAAGCGAAGGATCCGATCGCGCTGATCGAGCGGCGGCTCAGGGAGCAGGGTGAGCTCGATGATGCCGGGCTGCAGTCGATAGAGGGCGAGATCATGGGGGCTATCGAGGCCGCCGTCGCCTTCGCCGAGGCGAGCCCCTTCCCCCTGCCGGAACAAGCAACCGACGACGTGTTTGCGGCCTGAGGTGAGGATCGAACCATGCGAGAGCTGACGTACAACGAGGCCGCCCTCGAAGCGATCGCCGAGGAGATGCGGCGCGATCCCACGGTGTTCTATATGTCGACCGACGCGCTGCCGCCGCTGCTCAACGAATTCGGCCCGCAGCGGGTCAGGGCGACGCCGATCACCGAGGCCGCCTTTACCGGCATGGCGATCGGCGCGGCCGGCTCCGGCTTTCGTCCGATCGCCGACTGGCGGCAGGTGACATTCTGCTTTGTCGCGATGGACCAGATCGTCAATCAGGCCGCGAAGATCCATTACATGTTCGGCGGCCAGGTGAATTTCCCGATCCTGTTTCGCGCCGGGGTGGGCGGCGGCGGTCGCATCGCGGCGCAGCACTCGCAGTCGCCCTATTCGATGTTCATGAACGTCGCCGGGCTGAAGATGTTCGTGCCGTCGACCCCCTACGACATGAAGGGTCTTTTGAAGACGGCGATCCGCGACAACAACCCGGTCATCTCGTTCGAGTCGAACCGGCTTCTGGCGACCAAGGGGCCGGTCCCGGAAGAGGACTACACGATCCCGCTCGGCAAGGCCGACGTCAAACGCGAGGGCAGCGACGTAACGGTCGTCGCCCTCGCCTGGCTGGTGCACGAGGCGCTCGCCGCAGCCGACGAGCTCGCCAAGGAGGGGATCTCAGTCGAAATCGTCGATCCGCGCTCTCTGGTACCGCTGGATACGGCAACGATCCGCAACTCGGTGCAGAAAACGGGTAGGCTGGTCATCGCCGACGAGGCGGGACCGACCGCCGGTTTCTCGGCGGAGGTCGCCGCGGTTGTCACCGAGGACGCCGCGACATTTACCCGCTTGAAGGCCCCGGTGAAGCGGGTCTGCGCCTTGCAGGTGCCAATACCCTACAGCCCGGTCCTCGAAAACCATGTCTTCCCGGACCGCAATCGCATCATCGCCGGCATCCGCGAGGTACTCCAAGGGCGGAGGTCTGCCGCGGCGGCGTGAGCATGCCCGCTCCGATCGTCATCGCCGACAGCATCACCCGCGTCGGACCCGAAGCCGCTGGCGCCGTCGTGATCAATGCCTCACATGGCGGCGTCTACGCTGCCTATCTCGCGGCGAAGCTCCATGCCACTGCGACGATCTTCAACGACGCCGGGGTCGGCCGCGACCGCGCGGGGATCGGTGGCCTCGATTACCTGGAAGAATTCGGCATCGCGGCCGCGACCGTCGGTCATGACACGGCGCGGATCGGCGACGGCGCCGACATGCTGGAGCGCGGTATCATCACTCATGCGAACGGGTTGGCGGCAGCGCTCGGGGTGCGGCGCGGCTTACCGTGTGCCGAGGCGGCCGCGCTGCTGCAACAAGCGCGGCCGTCGGATCGCTCCCCACCGGAAGCGATCGAAGCGGCGTTCCTGCTCATCTCTGAAACGCCACAGGTCTGGGCGCTCGACTCCGCCTCGCTCGTCCTGCCCGAGCACAGGGACGCCATCGTCATCACCGGCTCACATGGCGGGCTGCTCGGCGGCAAGCCGGAGACGGCGCTTAAATACGATGTCAAAGGCGCGCTCTACAACGACGCCGGCATCGGCATCGACGAGGCCGGCGTGTCGCGGCTGCCAGCGCTCGACGCCCGTGGCATTCCCGCCGCCACCGTATCCGCGGCCAGCGCTCGCATCGGCGACGCGCGCTCGACTTATGAGGACGGTGTCATCAGCCGGGTCAACGCCCGCGCTGCGGCGCTCGGCCTCCACGCCGGCCTCAGCGCCCGCGATTTTGTCGCCCGACTGCGAAAAGCGCTCGCCTGAGAGGAGACACTGATGGCCGTTACGTTGCAGAACCGCCCGTCGGGCACGATGACCGGCGGCCGCGCCCTCGCAGAGATGCTGCATTTGTCGGGCGCTGGGCCGATGTTCGGCATGGGCGGGTTCCAGCTCTTGCCATTCTACGACGCGATCGGCCTGGTTGGGCTCAACCATCACCTGATCAACGACGAGCGCTGCGGCGCCTTTGCCGCCGACGCCTATGCCCGCGTCACCAACCGTCCCGGCATTTGCGACGCGACGCTCGGCCCCGGCGCGACCAACCTCGTCACCGGGCTCGTCGAGTCGCTGAACGGCGGCATCCCGATCGTCGCGATAACCGGCGACACCAACCGCGCGCATTCGTGGAAGAACATGACCCAGGAAAGCCGCCAGGTCGAAATTCTCAAACCGGCGGTCAAGGAGCTGATCCGGGTCGAGATGACCAGCCGCATCCCCGAACTGGTGCGCCGCGCCTTCGCCATCGCAACTTCGGGACGACCGGGGCCGGTGCTGCTCGACGTGCCCGAGGACGTGGCCCACGGCGTCCACGATTTCGCGCCCGAGGATTTTGTCGTCGACGAGGCGACGCTGAAGGCGCCGGCGCGCCGCATCCGTCCGGCCAGCGACGACATCGAGCGCGCCGCACGGCAGATCGCCAAAGCAAAACGGCCGCTACTGCTGACCGGCGGCGGTATCCACCTGTCCGAAGCCTGGGACGCGCTGACCCGTTTTGCCGAGGCGCAGTCGATCCCGGTCGCGCATACGATGAGCGGCAAGGGCGGCATCGCCTGCGCCAACCCGCTCAATGTCGGCCTTTTCGGCCGGTATTCGCGCATCGCCAACGACCTGATCGAGGCGTCGGATTGCCTGATCGTGGTCGGCTGCAAGCTGGGCGAGATCGCCACCAAACGCTTCGCGCTGCCGCCGGCGCACATCCCGGTCATTCATCTGGAGATCGTCGCCGAGGAAATCGGCCGCTGCATCCCAGCCGAGATCGCGCTCTGGGGCGATGCGCGCGCCGGGCTCGAGGACCTCGCCACAGCCCTATCCGACAACGGCAAGGCGGCTCGCGCCGCGCGCGCTAATTACGTCGCCGAGATCGCCCCGCGCATGCAGGCCTGGGAGGCTGATGCCGCGCCGCGGCTCAACTCGCGCGACCGGCCGGTGCACATGGCACGCCTATGCCGCGAGCTGAACCGCACCTTGCCCGAGGACGCGATTCTCGTCGCCGATGGCGGGTTCGCCGGGCATTGGACCGGGCTGCTCTACGATACCAAGGCGCCGGGACGGCATTTCATTCCGGACCGCGGCTTCGCCTCGATCGGCTATGGGCTCCCGGGCGGGATGGGCGCCGCGCTCGCCGCGCCCGAGCGGCCCGTCGTCGCGATCAGCGGCGACGGCGGGTTCAACATGATGCTCGGCGAGCTCGAGACCGCGCGGCGTACCGGCTGCGGCCTGACGGTGATTGTCATCAACAACGCCGCCTCCGGCTACGTCAAGGCGTTGCAGCACGCGATGATGGGCGGCCGCTATCAGTCGGCCGACCTCGCCGAGATGGACTACGCCGCGATCGCCCGCGCGATGGGCTGCGGTGGCATTCGCGTCGAAGACCCCGAGGCGCTGTCTTCAGCATTTCGGCAGGGCATGGAAGAAACCGACCGCCCGACAGTCATCGACGTCGTCGTCACCCGCGACCCCGCTCAAATGCTCCCCGCGGTCGACAATCGCGCGGTGCAGATCAAACAGGGCGATCGAGTGGCTTAGCGCCTCGGGTGACAGGCAAGAGGGGTGCCTGGATGGTAGAAAGGCCAATTCTCGCCGGACTGCCGCCCAACTATCCGCCGAGACGAACAGCCAGGACCGCGGCGGGCCGGGTGCCCACAGCCTGCGTCGTAAGTGGCGTCAGCGTTCCGGTTTCGGCGTTTATGCGATACGACGCCAGCCGGCCGGACGCCGTGCCCGCGGCGAACAAGAAGCGGCCCTCCGGATCGAGACCAAACGCGCTCGGCACCGCCTCAGTCGAGGCGTTTCCGGCGGAAGTTAAATGACCGGCGGCATCGACGGCGAACCCGGTGATGCTGTTGTGGCCGCGGTTGCCGACATAAAGGAACCGTCCTGAGGGTGTGAGGTGAATCTGGGAGCAGGTGTTTCGTACCGTGACACCGTCCGGCAAGGAGGAGATCGTCTGCGCCGCGGACAAGGTGCCTGCCGCACGATCGAGCCGATAGGCGGTGACCCCACAGCCCTGCTCGTTGGAAAAATAGGCCAGGTCCAGAGTGGGATGGAAGCAATAGTGGCGCGGGCCGATGCGTTCCGCCTGTTCCACCCGGAATGGCGAGTTGGCGGTCAGGCGGCCGGTCTGTGGGTCAAACCGGAACTGCGCGATGAAATTGGGGCCGGGGTTATCTTTGGGCGGCTCCAGCACGTTGTCGTTGAGTCGAGCGATATGCGGTACGAAGGCAAACCGGTTGGAGGGATCGGTGGCTATCGCGTGGGCGCCATTGGCCGTGTCATGCCGGTCGAGTTGCGGCGCGCCTACCGAGCCGTCTGCTCCGAGAGGGTGAACCGCGACATAGGCGCCTTGGTAATAGGCGGATAGCAGAAACTTGCCGGTGCGATCTGTCGCGAGAAACGTCGGCGCCTGGGCCGTCTCGACCCTGCCCTGTGGCACCAATCCCCCGGTGCTTTGGTCGATCCGGAAGCTTGAGATCGCCGGCTTGCCCCGCGTCCCTACATAGAGCATCTGCCGGTTGGGGCTGATCGCCATCACCGACGGCCCACCTGCCACCGGCACCTCGGGCTGCGGCGTCAGCCGCCCGCTGTCGGCTTCCGCGGCGAAAGCCGCGATCTTGTCGTCGTCTTGCAGGCAAACGTACAGCGAGCAGGGCATGGTCTCACCCTCCGTAAGCATTCCCTCCGAGGAACACTACCCTATGCCGGGGTGGGCGATCTCGCGTTAGCCCATGCGGGCGGCGTTGATCGCCTGCCAAACCCGCTCCGGTGTTGCTGGCATGTCGATGTGGCGAATGCCGAATTCCGACAGCGCATCGACGAGCGCGTTCATCACCGACGGCAGAGCGCCAGCGCACCCCGCCTCGCCGCAACCCTTGGCGCCGAGCGGGTTGGTCGTAGCCGGGACCGGATGGCTGGCATTGACGAACGCGGGAGCATCGTCGGCACGAGGCATCGCGTAGTCCATATATGAACCGGTCAGCAGCTGCCCGTGCTCGTCATAGACAGTGCGCTCGCGCAGTGCTTGCCCGATCCCCTGGACGATGCCGCCATGCGCCTGGCCGTCGACCAGCAGCGGGTTGATGACCACACCAAAATCGTTGACGAAGCTGTAGCGCACGACATCGACCACGCCGGTATCGGGATCGACCTCGACTTCGGCGATGTGGCAGCCGTTGGGGAAGGCCGAGGGCGGGCCATTGCTGATATGCGCCACATCGAGGCTTTGCGGCAGCTCCGGCGGCAGTTCCAGGCCGCCGTGGAGCCTGCCGGCCAGTTCCATAATGCCGATTGAGCGGTCGGTGCCGGCGATCACGAAACGGCCGCCGCGGAATTCGATGTCGGCTGCTGCCGCTTCGAGCACATGGGCCGCGATGTGCTTGCCGTTCTCTATCACCTTGTCGCTGGCTTCGACGATGGCGGTGCCGCTGGTGATCATCGATTTGGAGCCGCCGGTGCCGCCGCCGGCGATCAGCTGGTCGCTGTCGCCTTGCAGCAGGCGGATGCGGCCAAACGGGATGCCAAGCTTCATCGACAGAACCTGAGCGAACGGCGAGGCGTGCCCCTGGCCGTAATCGAGCGTGCCGGTGACGATTGTCACATCGCCGTTGGGTTCGAAGCGGATGCCACCCATCTCCCGCCCAGTTGCGCCGGTCAGCTCGAGGTAGTCGCCGATGCCGCGGCCGCGCAGCGGGCCGCGCTTGCGGCTCTTTTCCTTGCGGGCCGCAAACCCGTCCCAGTCCGCCAATGCCAGCGCCTTGTCGAGCAATGCGGTGAAGTCACCGCTGTCGTAGGTATGGCCGTTGGGGCTCTTATACGGCATCGCCGTCGGCGGGATGTGGTTGCGGCGGCGTAGCTGGACTTTATCGATGCCCATCTCGGCGGCGGCGGTATCGACCAGCCGCTCCATGTAATAATTAGCCTCGGGCCGACCGGCGCCGCGATAGGCACCGACCGGGGTGGTGTTGGTGAACACGGCCTTCGCAGTGACTTCGATCAGCGGCGTCTTGTAGACGCCGAGTGTGTTGCGCACCGCGTTGTTGCTGACGGGCCCAGGCGCCCCGTAGGCGGCGCCGAGATTGCCGAAGCCATTGAGCCGCACCGCCAGAAAATTTCCTTCGGCATCAAGCGCCAGCTCTGCGGTCATCTCGTGGTCGCGGCCGTGGCTGTCGGAGACGAAGCTGCCGGAGCGATCGTCGGTCCATTTGACCGGGCGGCCGAGTTCGCGCGCCGCATGCAGGATGCAGTAATACTCGGCATAGGTTGCCTGTTTCATGCCAAACGAGCCGCCAACTCGGTCGGTCAGGATCCGCACCTTGTCGCGCCCGACGCCGAGCACATCGGCGATGTAGTTGCGGAACGCGAATACACCCTGGCAGCCGACGTTGAGTGTCCAGTGCTCTCGGTCGGGGTCGTATTGGGCGAGCGCTGCGCGCGGCTCCATCGCATTGACGACGATGCGGTTGCTGCGCAGATCGAGGCGGGTGACATGGGCAGCGGCGGCAAAGGCGGCGGCCACCTTGTCGCTGTCGCCGTAATGGAAATCGAGCCCGACATTGTTCGGCACATCGTCATAGAGTTGCGGCGCAGAGGGCGCTGCCGCCTCGCCCGCCTCGGTCACCGCCGGCAGCGGGTCGATCTCCAGCGCCACCGCCTCGGCCGCATCCCTGGCGGCGGCGACGGTCTCGGCGACGACCGCGGCGACCGGATCGCCGACATAGCGCACCTTGCCGGTGGCAAGGGCGGTGCGGACCGGCATCAGCATCGGGGTGCCATCGCGGTTCTTCATGACCTGCCGCGCCGGCAGTGGTCCGATCCCGCCTACCGCCAGATCGGCTGCGGTGTAAACCGCCAGCACCCCCGGCATCGTCTGCGCCGCCTCCGCATCGATATGGCGGATGACCCCGTGCGCGTAAGGGCTACGCACCATCACGGCATAGGCCTGGCCGGGGAGATTTATATCGTCGGAATAGCGGCCTTTGCCGCTGACCAGCACCGGGTCCTCGGTGCGCGGCACCGGCTGCCCGATGGCATACCGCTCCTCGGGCTCTAGGATGCTCGGGTCGATGTAGTCGTCCATTTAGTCACCCCTTTGCGGGAAATCGTGTCGCGCCACCGAGCCGGACTTGCCGCGGCAAGCCTGGCTCAGGATATCGCCGATGGTAACGATTGCAGGACAAAATTGCGGCGGTTGTCGGTCACGCGGCTCCGCTGCCCGCAGCCATCCGGACCGCGCGCCATACCTTCTCCGCGGTCGCAGGCATCTCAACCGCAGGGGCGCCGATCCGCGCCAGCGCATCGTTGACCGCGTTCATCACCGCCGGGATCGCCCCGAGAGTTCCGGCCTCGCCGACCCCCTTGACCCCGAGCGGGTTCCGATCGGTCGGGCTCTCGTTCTTGCCAAGCTCGAAGTGACAGAAATCATCGGCGCGCGGCATGCAGTAATCCTGAAACGAGCCGCTGAGCAGCTGCCCGCTCTCAGCGTCGTAGACGATGTTTTCCATCAGAACCTGGCCGATACCCTGGACGATCCCGCCGTGGATTTGCCCCTCGCACAGCAGCGGGTTCAGCACCCGGCCGCAATCGTCGACTGCGGTGTAGCGGGTCAGCACCACCGCGCCGGTTTCGGCGTCGATCTCCACCTCGCAAAGATGGGCGCCGCTGGGAAAGGTCGCCGACCCTGCCGGCCCGAAATTCGAGCGTTCGCTAAACCCGGTCTCGATGTCATTCGGCAGCATCGCTGAGTGGAAGGAATGCTTGGCCACCTCGGCGACGCTGACCGAGCGGTCCGTGCCGGCGATGACGAATTTGCCGGCTTCGAAAACGATGTCGTTCGATGCTGCTTCCATCATGTGCGCGGCGATGCGGCGGCCCTTGTCGATCAGCTTGTCGGCCGCGCCCAAGATCGCCGAGCCGGCAAGCTGGGCCGAACGCGAGCCGAAGGTGCCGATGCCCATCGTCACCAGATCACTGTCGCCGTAACGGTAGCGGATCAGATCGGCGTCGATACCGAGCTTTTCCGACAGGACCTGCTTGAAGGTCGTGGCGTGCCCCTGGCCGTGATCCATGCTGCCGGTCAACAGCACGACACCACCCGATGCGTCGAAACGGATTTCGGCGTGTTCGTAATCGCGCCCGCCGGTGGCCGCGACAGCCGTGGCGACGCCAATGCCGAGCAGCTTGCCACGCGCCCGCGCCGCGGCCGCGCGCTCTGCGACGTCGCGGTAGCCTCCCAACGTCAGGCAATCGTCGAGGTTTTTGATGAAGTCGCCGCTGTCGTAGATCTGCTGCATCGGCGTCTGGTACGGCATTGCGCTGCCGGGAATCGTGTTGCGGCGGCGCAATTCGGCGGGTTCGATGCCGAGCTGACGGGCGGCCTTCTCGATCACCGACTCGGTGACGTAGATCGGCTCGGGACGTCCGCCGCCGCGATAGGGGGCGATGGTCATCGTATTGGTCAGCACGGCGGCCACCTCGACATGGACAGCCGGAATTAAGTAGGTGTTGACCAGACAACCGAGCGCGACCGTCAATGGGATCGTCGGCCGATCGGTCGAGTAATAGGCGCCGATTGCCGCCACCCAGCGGGCACGCAGGCCGAGGAATTTGCCTCGCCTGTCGAGCGCCATCTCGCTTTCGATGACGCTGCCGCGGCTCTGCTCGTCGCTCATCAAGCCTTCACTGCGCTCGGCAATCCACCGCACCGGCCTGCCAGTGACCTCGGCACCCCACAGCGAGAGCGCATATTCGGGATAGCAGCCGCCCTTCATGCCGAAGCCGCCGCCCATGTTGTCGCAGACCACGCGCACCTGATGATGCGGCACCTTGAAGATCTGCTCGGCGAGCGCCGCTCGAGTGCCGTGCACCGACTGTATCGTGCAGCGAATCGTGTAGCGGCTGTCCTCCGCATCGTATTGGGCGAGGCAGCCGCGCGGCTCCATGCTGTTGGCGGTAATACGGTTGATGACCATCTTGTGGCGGACGATATGGTCGGCCCTCGCGAAGGCTGCGTCGACCGCGGCTTTGCTGCCGGCCTCGTGAAAAAATGCCTCGTTGCCGGGATTGTCCTGCCAAACCGCCGGCGCACCCACTTCCAGCGCGGCCTCGGCGGTCGTCACCGACGGCAATGGCTGGTAATCGGATTAGTTCAGCGGCGTCCCTCGCCTGATTAAGGGTTTCGGCGACGACGAAGGCGACCGGATCGCCAACGTAGCGGACGAACTCCTGCGCCAAGATCGGCTGGGGGCAAACGAAGGCGCGCGAGCCGTCGCGGCGCTTGCGCGGCACCAGCGGTCGCAAGGTGCCGAGCCCGCGCCGTCTGAGATCATCGCCGACGAGGATCGCCAGCAGCCCAGGCGCCGCCGACGCCTGGCCAGCATCGATGGACCGGATACGCGCATGCGCGTGTGGCGAACGAAGGACATAGCCACGCGCTTCGTTCGGAGCCTTGATGTCATCGACGTAGCGGCCTTTGCCCTTGAGTAGGCGCGGGTCCTCTTCGCGCCGCACCGCTTGCCCGATCATTTGCACGCTCATAAACGCTCCCACAGGAGGAGTTGGAGGGTGGCGACCCCGGCAGGATTCGAACCTGCGACCACAAGCTTAGACGGTTTGTCGGTGAAGACCAGCATCCGCCAATTGCAACAAGGCCTTGCGCGTGGATCTTGATGTCTCGTGTCCGAAGCGTGTCTCGTTCAGGCACTGACCTCCCTGCCCTGCTCCGCCCGCGGATAGCCCCAGAAGGCGCGGATCGCGTCCTCGTGCCCGTGCGGCATCAGGTGGGCATAGCGCTCGACTAGCGCGATCGTCGACCAAGCGCCCTCGACCTTGAGGGCGAGGAGATCACGGTGGAGCGCGTAATGCCAACTAGCCCAACTGTGCCGCGCATCGTGCGGGGTGAGCGCGGGGTCGAGCCCGGCTCTGCGGACCGCCGCGCCCCACGCGGTCTTGATCTGACCGCCGCCGCTTTTCGGCTTCGTGTAGGCGATCGTGCGTTTTACCTTGCCGTCAGCCGTCGGCTTGGTGTGCCAGCGGAACACGCGCCCCTCGCGATGTGGCAGGCTACCCAGTGCGGCGATCGCGGTCGGCGGCAGGCGGGCAATGCGGCGGCGGCCGCTCTTGGTGTTATAGGGCTGAAAGAGCGCGCGGGCGCCCTGCAGGTCGACGTCGCGCCAGTCGAGGGCAAGCGCCTCGCCGAGCCGAGCACCGGTGCCGAAGAGGAAGATCAACAGCGAGCGTAAATGCGGCGCCGAGGCGGAGACGAGCCGTTGCGCCTCGCCGGGTAACAGGTAGAGAGTCGCAGCCTGACGCACGCGCGGGATCTCGAAATTAGGCTTGTCGCACCAGCCGCGGCGGTGCGCGTGGTTGAGCACGGCGCGAAGCGGGGTGATGACCATTGCGCGTACCGTCGACGGCGACGGGTTTGGGCGCAGCACCCGGTCGCGCACACGATCGACCGCCTCCTGGTCGACCGCTGAGATCGGCACGTCGCCGAGGGCGCGGATGATGCGGCCGAGGCGCCGGATGTTCTCCGGGTGGCGTGGTTCAGCCTTCAGGTAGGATTCGACCGCTTCGGCGAAACCGCGAGCGCCACGACGCTCCCCGTGCCATGCGTCGCGCAGGAGTCTTGCTTCGAGAGTCGCGGCCTCTTCGGCCGCGAGGTCGACGCGGTCAGACTGAGCACGCGCTCGAATGCGCCGCCGCGTACCATCCGGTAGCTTGATGGTGCCGACGATGGTGAGGCTGCCGGTGTCGGCTCGGCCGGTGACGATGAGGGGCATTGACGGAGGGCCTCTTCGAGAGCGCGCTGTGCGAGCGCATCGAAACGAATTTGTCTGCCCATGCGCAGCACGGGATGGAAGCCGAACTATTCGGGCGGCGTGCCTATGCCGATGTCGGGCGGGATCGGCGGGGG
>DATNJF010000424.1:0-4792 GCA_035604035.1 Allostellaceae bacterium
GCGCCGATAGTGTCGGCGAGTGATCTCGGTCCAGGCCATTGTGAACCCCACCGTTGGTGTCGCAACTGCGATGGAATCACAACCTATTGAGATCACTCAATTCCTTTTCAGTCAGGCTCTTAGAGCTTGACGGCAACGGACCCGACGATATTGCGGAATTCGATCGCTACGCCCGCGAGCGCGATGCCAAGGGAGATACGCTGCGGACGAGATTGATCGATTTGATTACCCGCGATAAGCACGGCAACCACATCTCCGATGAGCGCCGCTCCGAATACGCCGCTATCGCCCTTTGGTTCGCTTTCGGATGCCCCACCCATAACGAGCGCGGCGAGGAAATCCCAGACGCCGATCGTATCGTTGTGGCGCGCGCCCTCGGCAATATGGCGGACATCGCCGCGGCTGGCCGGATCGTTGAGATTGAGATGCGTATCCGCGCGCGGGCGGCCTCTAACCCCGAGGACCCGGCGGTTGTCAGGCTCCGCGAGATCGCCGATCAGAAGAAGACTGCCGCCGCCAAGAAGGCCGCTTCGCCCATCGTCAACAAGGTCGATCGGCTCAAAGCTGGCTCACATGCCTCGGCGTCGCCGCGTTCGCCCTCAGTGATCTCCTCCGCTAGGGTCGAATCCGATAATCGCACTGAACCCGATCCGGAGGCTCTAGCCGAGGTCAACGAGGTCATCGCCGAAATGACCGCTTTGGGTATCCTGGACGCGCGCCCGATCGAATCCGATAATCGGAAAAAACAATCCCAACCGGTCAACGCCGATTCCGGAAAGGTTCTCGACCCGATACCGCTGGACGGAATGTTCGTCTTGGACGATCCGACGAAATGGCCGCGCGGTTATGTCGTGTCTGTCGCGCGGATCGACGATCTTGGTACAGGTCCTATGTGGATCGCGCGTAACCTCGATGCTGAGACTTTCGGTCGCGTCATCGACGCCACCGTAGAGAGGAATGAGTCTTAGCTGCGTTTGATCGGCGTGCTTCTGGCTACGCTGTCGGGTCCTTCAGCCCACGGATCGCCTCGATCATCTCGGGTAGGTGATGGTGGATATAATGCAACTCATCGACCCCCACTGCGCCGTGGCCTTCAAGATAACGCCGCAACGACGGTTCCACTCTTTTGGCGACGAGCGTGCTGATGAACCGGTGCCTCCAACTGTAATTGCACTGATCGGCACCCTCGATACAAAGCTCGTCACCGCGAAGGTGCGCCATCAACGCGGCGCTGGCCCGTGTGTTGTCGATGTCGAACAGCAAGCCATCACCACGCGAACGCACGTAACCCAGAAAGTCCGGTCTGATCAGCCCCTCATGCAGCGGGATGACGCGCGGGCGGTTGCCAGTTTTTAGGACGCGGTTCTCGCCCAAGTGCCATACCCACACGCCGTCGATGAGCTTGAATTCGCTGGTAGGCGCGTAGACGAATTCGGAGATGATCGTGCCGGTGAACGCCATGATCATCGGCCCCCACTTGATGAGTGGGTCATCCGAGGCAAGAGCCGATGTGAGGATGAGTGTCGCGCGCTGATCGGAGAATTCCGCACGCGGCTTATGGTCGGGCTTGCGCGGCGTCTCGATCTTGTCCGCGGGGTTGCCCGTAGTTGGCCGGTTATTAGCCGCGAGCGCCGTGTATAGACCTTTGATGTGCGCAACGAGGTCGTGGGCTTGACGACCCTCCAGGTCGTCTTTCCAAGCCTGGAGCATTTCGGTCGTGATTTCCGCCATGTCGGAAGTGCCGGCACTCGCGAACAGCAACTCAGCCGCGGTGGTTTTCGCCTTGGTGGCTTTTTTCTCAGCGTCGGCATCGCGCCAAGGCCCGTGCCGCTTTTTCCAGTCAGCAAGCGCCCGATCGAGGGAGATCGGATCGTGCCTCGGGGTCACATCCACCATTTCGCGGACTGGCTGTGCCTCGTCTGGCATTCGGTCAAGAAATCGGATGGCCTTCTCGGTGCCGAGGCCGAAGCGACCGACCATCGCCGTAGCCTCTGGCTTGGCGAGCATCTTGTGGACGAGCACTCGTAGCCGTTGCTTGATATGCCACTCGGGCGATGCGGCACGATCGCGTGCTGCCGCGACCTGGGCGTCGAACAGGATTGCTTGCTCGACGCTCAACCGATCGGCTTCTGGCCGGCTGACGCTTGTGGGCCACGTGTGCTTGAAGAACTCTCCGGTTATCTCTGTGACATCGGAGGGGAATCGGCGCAGATAGAAGGGCCGTCCCTTGTTGGTATCCATGTAGACGTAGGGCATCCTTGCCGCCATTTTGTTACCCCTTCGGTTACCCCCGGTGGGGGCGTGAAGGGCAGAAACCTCAGAAAATGGCGGTTTCCCTTGAGTTTTTCAATGTGCCCTGGCCGGGTCAAGCCCGGCCAAGGGCCGTTGCGAAGCTGATCCTCAAAGCCCCCTTCCCCCGGCGGAAAAGGGTCTTTCCGTTACCTAGCGCCGCTCCAGCATCGCCTCGGCGCTGGAGGCGCCATATTCGCCCGACGGCTCGACGTTGAGCTCCTTGACCACGCCGTCCTCGACCACCATCGAGTAGCGTTGCGAGCGGATGCCCATACCGGCCTCGGTGCGGTCGACCGTGAGGCCGAGCGCCTGGGTCAGCTCGCACGACCCGTCGCCGAGCATCGTCACCTTGCCGCCGGCATTGTGCTCCTTGCCCCACGCGTTCATCACAAACGCGTCGTTGACCGAGACGCAGGCGATCTCGTCGATGCCCTTCGCCTTCAGCGCCGCTGAATTCGCCACATAGCCGGGCAGATGTCGCGACGAGCAGGTGCGCGTATAGGCGCCAGGGAGGCCGAAGACTGCCACCTTCTTGCCCTTGAAGTAATCGTCCGACGACACTGCCTGCACGCCTTCGGCGGTCAAATGGCGCAGGGTCACGCTCGGGATTTTGTCGCCCACTTTGATGGTCATGTTCAGCTCCGTTCAGCTCTGGGGGATGCGAAAGACGGCCTTGCCGGCAACGCCGCGTGCCAGCAGAAGCGCGCCGACCGCCGGGATCGCGTGCCAATCGTGTTCGACGATGCGCGGCTTCAGCGACCCGTCGGCGACCAGTGAGACAAGCAGAGCGAGATCGGGGCCGAATTTCTCCTCCGGCTCCGAGGTGAAATAGTGAAACCCCTGCAGCCGCGCGTTCTGATGCTCGGCGAAGTCGCGGAAATTGAGCGGCGTCGATTCACCCGACGAATTGCCGTAGATGACGACGACGCCCTTGGCCTCGATCCGCGCAAGTGCCGCGGTGAGCGACGCGCCGCCGGCGGCTTCGAGGATCAGCTCGAAGCGACCTTGCGCCTGGTCGATACTGGTGACGATCTCGGCGGCGCCAAGCCCGTCCAACACCCTGGCGCGTTCAGGATTGCCGACCACCGCCGTCACCCGCGCGCCCGAGCGCGCCGCCAGCTGCACCGCCAGGTTGCCGACCCCGCCAGCGGCGCCGGTGATCAGCACCCGCTTGCCGAGCAGCGGCGCGCCGTGGCGCAAGGTGCGCAGCGCGGTCAGTCCGGCCACCGGCAGCGAGGCCGCCACGGCGAACGAGACGTTGTCCGGCAGTGCCGCGATGCGGTGGCTCGGCACCGCGGCACGTTCGGCCCAGCCCTCCCAGTCGGTGAGACAGACGACCCGCGCGCCGGCTGGCGGACCATTACTGTCCGCCGCCTGGCGCACGACGATGCCTGCGATGTCCTGCCCGGGCCGCCAACCGTCGGGTCGTACCTGGAAGAGGCGCGTCTCGCCGCGGTTCAGCGAGAACGCATGCACCGCAACGAGCGCTTCATTCGCCGCCGGTTTGGGCTCCGGCACCTCGCGGATCGCGACCGGCGCCGGCCCGCCCGGCGTGTTGACGACAGCGAGCATGGTTACGCCCCCGGCCGTCATCCCAGGGGTGTTCGAGCGGACGCCCTCACGGGCCGACACAGCCGCCAATCGGCGGATCGCAAACGTATCCGCCCTCTTGGCATTTCTGCATGGCTTCCTGCTGCGTCGCGCCTGACCCCCACGTCGTCCCGCCGGTCCTGTTGCCGACGGTGAGGTAGAAACAACCGGAATCAAAAGGCCCCAATACGCGGCAGCTCTGACCGCCCTTTTTTTGGCATTGCGCGATGGCGCCGTTGACCGCCGCTTGCCCTGTGGTGCCAGCCGAGTAGCCGATAGCGACGTGCGCTCGCCCGCTGCCATCGTTCCAGAGCGCCGTCGCTCCGGCATTGTATTGAGACGCATGTGCAGTTGAGACGAAGCCGGGGGTCAGCAGGATTGCCAGCCCAAACCAGAACCACCTCATCGTAACCCTCCCTGTCTGGCGGTCCTTTCTCATCGCGTCCGAGGCGATCTTCGCCAAGCCCGCGACGGCCACCGGTTGCTCCGCTTGGGGGCTCCTCCCCATCGCCGCTCAGTTCAGCCGCAAATCCGTGATGTGCTTCGGATCGGGCTTCAACTCGCCGCGCTCCACCCGCGTCACGATGTCGGTCAGGATTGCGTTGGTCGGCGCGTCGATGCCGACCTCCTTGCCCTTCTGCACGACAAAGCCGTTGAGGAACTGGATCTCGGTGCGGCGTCCCTTGACCATGTCCTGGCCCATCGACGGGCGGTGCTCGCCGCCGCCGGGCTTGTTGGCCTCTTCGAGACGGTGCTCGTCGATGACCCGCTGCGCCTCGACATCGCCCTCGCCGGAGCGGGCGATCATCTCCGGGTCCATATGGCTCACCTCGTCGAAGGTGTAGCCAAGCGCCTGGCCGACGCGGATCGCCTCGCTGCCGAGCCGGTTCGAGAAGTGCCGGATCGTGTC
>DATNJF010000425.1:0-5480 GCA_035604035.1 Allostellaceae bacterium
AAGGTCGATTTTCTTGGCGTCAATTATTATTCGCCAATGTATCAGCGGGCCGATCCGAGCGGACTTATCGGCACCAATTGGGGGACGAATCCGCCGAACATGCCGCTAACCGCGATGGGATGGCCCGTCGACCCCAGCGGTCTCGTCGAGGTGCTCACCGAGCTGCGCGATCATTACGGCAATCCCCGCGTCTACATCACCGAGAACGGCGCCTATTTTCCCGATAAGCCGGATGCCGCCGGCCATATCGACGACGCGGAGCGGATCGGCTACCTGCGCGCGCATATCGCCGCCGCTCACCACGCGATCGCACAGGGTGCAAATCTCGGCGGCTACTTCGTCTGGACGATCATGGATAATTTCGAGTGGGCGCACGGTTACGCCGCAAAATTCGGCCTCGCTGCAGTCGACCGCGCCACTCTGACGCGCCTGCCAAAGGCTTCTTACGATTGGTTTGCTCGCATCGCCCGAACAAATGCCTTATAAGGTGTTCTACCAGCGCGCGATCGGCTCAAGGCGATGCGGCGCGTGGTCGGGTAAGCGTGTCGGTCGAGTGGATTGAAGGGCTAGTTGAACCAATCACGCTTTCCAGTAGTATAATCAAAGGATTTATTATATGCTGTGTGTTCTCAACTGTCGGAGGAACCCGATGAAGCGTGCCCTGGCCCTCTGTTCGCTCCTGATCATGGCTGCATGCGCGCCGGTGCCGGCGCCAGCGCCGCCGCCGCCGCCACCGCCACCGATGGCCAAGGTCTTCACCGTTTACTTTGCGTGGAACCGGTCATGGGTCGGCCCGCAAGGTATAGCGATCCTGAAGGCGGCCGCCGATACATTCAAGGGCGGTGGCATCGTCACCGTCCAGATCACCGGCTACACCGATACCTCCGGGTCAGCGCGCTATAACCAGCGTCTGTCGGTCCGCCGCGCGATGAACGTCCGTCACATCCTCGCCCGCATGGGCGTGCCGTGGGCCGCGATGGCCGTCGCGGGCCGTGGCGAGAACGATCTTGCGGTGCCGACGCCCGACGGCGTGCGTGAGCCGCGCAACCGTCGCGTGACGGTGGTCGAAGGCTAAGTCGGATCGGCGGCGATCCGCTCGCCGCCCATTCGCAACCAACGGATCGAAGGCATCCCTCACGGGGTGCCTTCGGTTTCGTACGTCTGGGCCTCCGCTTAATTAGCCCATCGGCCGATCCATGCGCGACGTGACACCGGGCCTGCCGCTATGGCAAGCCCGGTTATGCCATGCCTAACGAGGGCTGAAGCGGCGTCTCCACCGCGCGCGCAGTTGCTGTGAGCTACGCTACACGCTCGTAAGCGAAGCGACGAATCTTGGTAACGTCGCGCCCCTCGATGCGAATCAGGCGCGTCGAGCCGGCCCGTCGCGGCGAATGGAGATCGCCCTCGTTGTAGACATAGGCCATACCCGGGGTCAGCGTGTATTCGCCGCGCAGGCGAACCTTGCCGGGCTCGCTCTCGCTTGCCGGCGCCAGCTTGTCCCAATCGCTCATCACCGTCTCGCCGACTGCCTGGCCGTAGATCGCCCAGGTCGGGCCGTGATCATGCGGCGCGCTCTCTTTGGCGCCGTGATACACATGCGCAAGAATGCAGAATCCGAACTCGGGATCCTCATAGAGAATCTTGCGCTCGGGTCCGTCGGTTGGCAGGTGCTTGGCAACGAACTCCTGGTCCGCGCATGCCTTCTGTACCAGCGCGCAGACCTTCTTGCGGCCCTCGGGGCCCGAGTCGGCCGCGATGATTCGGTGCATTTCACTCGACATTTCTTCAAGGCTGTATCCCATTGTCTGCCCTCCATCATTGACCGCCGACGGCAGCCCGCCGGAACGTTTGGCTGGCCCGCCCGACGATTGAGCGAGACCGATAGGGACAAGCCTATTCCCGGCATCGATTCCGGGCAAGACCGGGCGAGCCCCTCGCGCTCGACGACAAGGTTGGGCCGGCGCGCGGCGATATGTCGCCCTGACGGATGCGGTCGACGGGCTGCTTCGTTAGACTAACCCGCAGACGCTCGAAGGACATTAACGGCCATGGTTTCCGATCCCGCCCCGGCACCGCAGTCGACATCGCAATTACGGGTGCGGATGGTGCTGGCGGAAGGATTTGTGCTCGCCGGGTTGTGGATTTTGCACGACTTCCTTCCTGCCCTCGCCTGGGCGGTCGTGTTGTCGATCGCCTTGTGGCCGCCATACTGCCGGGTACAGCGCCTGTTTCCCGGCCGGGTCGGCCGGATCGCGGTTCCCCTGCTGGTGACATTCGTGGTCGCGGTGGTTTTCGCGGCGCCGCTAATCCTGCTGGGCATCGCCATCGCGCATGAGACACGCCTGATCTTTCCGATGATCGCAGCCGCGCGGCATCACGGCATCGAAGTACCAAGTGTGATCGCCGACCTACCGATCGTCGGCTCATCGATCGCCGACTGGTGGAATTCGAACCTGGCGGACCCGACCACGGCGCAAGACCTATTCGGGCGGGTCAACCGATTCGCCGCGGACGCGGCGCGCGAACACAGCGGCGAAGTCATTCGCCGCTTCGTCACCTTCCTGTTCACGCTCTTGGCGCTGTTCTTCCTGTTCCGCGACGGCAGCACGCTCGCGAAGCAATTGCGCAACCTCAGCGACCGCGTCATCGGAGTACGCGGGGAGCAGATCGGCGCACACATGATCGCGGCCGTGCATGGGACCGTGGTCGGGCTGGTCCTCGTCGGGCTCGCCGAAGGCGTGTTGTTAGGGATCGTCTACCTGGCGGTCGGTCTGCCCTACCCCGCCTCGGTCGGGGCGGTGACGGGCGTGCTGGCGGTGATCCCGTTCGGCGCGCCGATCATCTACACGATTGCATCGCTGTACATGCTCTCGGTGGGCAAGACACTGGCAGCCATCGTCATCTTCGCCGCCGGCAGCATCGTCGTCTTTATCGCTGACCATTTCGTCCGACCGGTTTTGATCGGCGGATCGGCACGGCTGCCGTTTCTGTGGGTGTTGCTCGGATTGCTCGGCGGCCTCGAGACACTCGGCTTTATCGGCTTGTTCCTCGGCCCGGCAACGATGGCCGCGCTGATCGCGCTGTGGCGCGAATGGACCGAGGCACCGGCGGCCAAGGCGGCTTCGCCTCCGCCGCCGACGCGACGGTCCCTCTAGCGTCCGGCGGACGCGACGTCCATAGCGGCAAGCTGCGCGGTTTTCTCGGCCCGATTCGCCCGCGCCTTTAAGAAGGGACGGTCATCGACGTCGAGGAACGGCGTCATCAGAAACGCGAAGCGGCCGCGGGGCACCTGGGCAACGACCGCATCGTTGAGGCCGGCGAAGGGCGGGATCGACATCGAGTGCGAGAAAAACAGCATCATAAGCTCCGTGCATTGGTTGCCCCTCTGCTGTTTCACTCATCGTGCCGCGACCGAGCGCGTTTACCATCACTGCGGAGACCCGTGGAAATCCGCCACTTTTATAGCTAACCGCTTGTTTCGGCAGCCGTTGGCCTTTGCAATTTGCGACGTAAAATGAGAGGCGCTCTCGCGCGGCGGCGATATCCCTTCGAGTTGTGCCGTCCTAGGTGTTGACTCGGCACCGGACTCCGGATTTTCTCTTTGTTCTCGCTCGCGCCAATCGCGATCCCGGTTCCTCTTGGAAGCGATTGTGGAGGAAGCATGCGGTACGTTTGCGATGCGCCTAACGGCAAGACCTGGTTCCGGATCGAGACCGAAGCCGAGGCGGCTGCCGAGTCGGAGACGATGCGGCACGCCGTCGAGAAATACTTTCGCAAGGAACAGGAAAAGGCGTCGGCCAGCTTCCAGCCGATCTCCAAGGTCTCTTTCGAGCAGGAGATTGGGCTGAAGGCGCATATCCAGCGCGAGATGCCGCTGTTCCTGACCCTGCGCGACGGCGAGGGCAACCCGCTCGCCACCGCGATGCTGCCGCCGGGCGGCAGGGACGACCGCAGCTTTCGCCCGATTATCGTTGGGCCCGGCAATGCCGACCCCTACCCCGAGGAAGGCGATGCGATCCGCGCGCTCGCCGAGCAATATGGGATGACCCTCGAGCGCGCCCGCTGCTACCCCTACCGCCGCGATTGAGCGAACGCCTCGAGCCGCTGATCTCGGCGGAACAAATCCACCAGCGAGTAGGCGAGCTCGCCCGGCAAATCGAAAAAGACCATCGCGGCGCCCCACTGACGCTCGTCGTCGTGTTGAAGGGCGCCACAGTCTTCGCCGCCGATCTGATGCGGCGGATCACCATCCCGTTCGTCATCGACTTTATCAGCGCCTCCTCCTACCGCGATTCGACCCGGTCATCCGGCACGGTGCTGATCCGTGACAAGAGCGGCCTCGACGTCCGCGGCCATCACGTGATCCTCGTCGAGGACATCGTCGATACCGGGCTTACGATCAACGCGATCCTGGGCGAGCTTCGCGACCTTGGGCCGGCGAGCCTCGATATCTGCACCCTACTTCACAAGCGCGTAGCCGGAGCGCAGCCGGTCGAGATTCGCTACCGCGGATTCGAAGTGCCGGATGTTTTTGTCGTCGGCTACGGCATGGATTACGCCGAACGCCACCGCAACCTGCCCGGCATCTATAAGCTGATCCTTGCCGAACCAACATTATAGCGCCTCGACCTTGATCTCCCCGCCCCTAGTCACCGCTTTGCTGCTCGCCTACCGCCACGAGCGCTTCGTCGCCGAAGCATTGCGCAGTCTCTTGGCGCAAACCTATCAGCCGCTCGAGATCATCGTTGTCGACGATGCATCGCCCGATGCGACGCCGCGCGCGATCGCCGCCGAGCTTGCTCTGCATCCCGGGCGAACCGACATCCGGGTCATCGTCAACCCGCGCAATCTTGGTTTCAGCGGCAACACAATCCGCGCCATCGCAGAGGCGAAGGGCAGCTTCATCATCAGGCTCGCCGCGGACGATATCTTCGCGCCAACCCTGATCGAACGCATGGTGGAGGTGTGGCTGCGGGAAAACGTCTCCCTCATCACCGTCAACGCCACCTATATCGACGCCGATTCGAGACCCTTGCATCGGTTCTACAGCCCTCCCGGCGCCATCATCGACGAGAGCTTCGACACGTTGGCGTGCGACGGCGTAAACACGGCCTGCTTTGGCGCCGTCATTGGCTTCGAACGTGCGCTTTTTGATGAGTTCGGCTGGGCTCCAGACTCTCTCGAAGCCAGCGACATCATCATGCCGTTCTATGCCTATCTGGCTAAGGGCGCCCGCTTCATCGCCGACCCGCTCGTGCAGTACCGCACCCACGGAGGCAATGCTTCGCACAGCCTCGCCGCCGAACGGGCCACCAACCCTGTCGATCGGCTCTTGGCCGAAGAGCACATCCACTATGTCCATCTCGCGCACAGCTTGTGGATGGACGACGAGTTGATCCGTTTCAATGATCGCGATCCGGATCGGTTCGGCCCGATCGCACAGCGCATCAGGCCGCTGCTCGCGGTGCAGCAGACACAAT
>DATNJF010000426.1:0-30123 GCA_035604035.1 Allostellaceae bacterium
CGCCCTTCCATATCCAACCCGGCGGCCCGCGCCCAGCTTAGCAACCGCCGTTGTGGTGCTCGTCTCTGCGATGCGAGTCGGAACCGGTGGATTAGAAACCGCGGACTACTACAAGGCCCGAAGCGACAAGGGATATGCCTATGGCGGATTCGCGCCGGCGCCCGTTCTCGACGTTATTCCCATCGTCGACGTTATTAAGCGCCATCGTACGCCGATCGATGATCTGGGTCACATACGGACAGTTCTCAGGCCATCAATAAGCGACCTGGCCTGGGCGCTCGGGGTCTCGCGCCAGGCAATCTACGATTGGCAGAATGGCAAAACCGTTACTGCCGGGAACGCTGCTCGGCTCGCTGATCTCGCATTGGCCGCCGACGTGTTTGACGCCAAGGATGTAACGGGCTCAGCGCAGCTTCTGCGACGGCCGATTACCGAGAACAAAACGCTGTTCGATATTGCGAGAGAGGGGGGATCTGCTGAGACGGCGGCCAGGGTGCTCGTCGCACGGGTTGGGCGGGAGGTCGAGCAGCGAGCGCGTTTGGCTGCGCGCCTTGCTGGCCGGAAACCGGCTAAGGGCGGCTCCGATGATTACGGCTCACCAATCCTGGATGAGAGCGTTTGATTGCTAAATCATGGCATGGGATCGCAACACTCCCTGGCGTCAGGGGCACGTTGTCCCAGATGACGCTGCAAAGGCGCTTGGACTAACCGCCGATGCTGGGGAAGTTGCTGTCGTCATATCCCACGACTGTGATATCGCCCAAGCACCAGCAAATGAGCCCACTGTAGAGATAATCGTTGGCCGCCCCATCCCAAAGTTGGACGGCAATTTCACTTTTGGAAAAGCAGCACGGCGGTTGCATGTCGACCTCAGCGGAGGCGCGACAGCGCTAAAGCTCGAGTTATCGGCAACCCAAAAGCGGTCGATTGAGAAAGAGCGACTCGCCGGGTACCAGCCGACGGACGGTGTGGCACTCACTCCCCGTGAACGCGAAATCCTTCAGCGCTGGTTGGCCGCACGGTATCGTCGCTCAGCTTTTCCCGACGAGTTCGACCGTCGCCTGGGGGACTCCGGTCTTCACGATCGTTTAGGCAGGATTCTGAAACGACTGGGTGCTCCAGTGTCGGCCATTTACTTTGATCTCGACAAAGGGGAAGACCGTACCCGGATGGGCCCCGAAGACGTTTACGAATTGGGCATCTATCTACTTCACGACGCGGATAGCGAACCCGGGCGAAAAGCTGCAACTGACGCGGCGGCGGACATCGCCGATGCGTTCCGAGCCAAATGCCGCTCAAAGGCTGGAGTGTGGCACGACATCGAGCTGATTTTTTGTGAACCCGTTGCTGACGAGGCTATGACCATCGCGGCCGCGCGACTTCTGAAAGTATGGAACGTTGAGCACCTGAGTCTGAGAGACGACGGGCCAAATGCGATGCTGCAATGACCGAGCGTTGGTCCGGGAATGAGGTCCGGTGGCGATCCGGCGATCCCGGCCCGGATCGACCGTCGCAACGACGGCCTGGACCTGCGGCGATCTGGTACAAGAAACGTGCCACGACAGAATGCGCGCCTTTCCATGCTCTCACGGCAGCATTCAATTGCCGGAGCGCCGCGTTTTTCGGCAATTGCCTCAGTTGCTCGCAAGCCCTATCGATTGCTTCGCCGCGGCCGGTTTATTACAATTCGATGAGCGTGAAGCCGTGGGACCCGGCCCAGGGCAACGCCGATGACCGGCGCCAATGAAAATCCTGACCTGCAACGCCAATCGGCCGCTCGCCGAGGCGATCTCAACCTATCTCAAGCAGCCGCTGACGCAAGCGAGCGTGCGCCGCTTCTCGGATATGGAGGTCTTCGTCGAAATCCAGGAAAACGTCCGCGGCGAGGATGTTTTCGTGATCCAGCCGACCTCCTACCCGGCAAACGACCATCTGATGGAGCTTCTCGTCACGCTCGACGCGCTGAAGCGCGCCTCGGCGCGCCGGATCACCGCGGTCATTCCCTATTACGGCTATGCCCGGCAGGACCGCAAAACGTCGTCGCGGTCGCCGATTTCAGCCAAGCTGGTCGCCAATTTGATTACCGCCGCCGGCGCCGACCGGGTCTTAACCCTCGACCTTCATGCCCCGCAAATTCAGGGGTTTTTCGACATCCCGGTCGACAATCTGTACGGGTCGCCGGTGCTGACTAAGGAAATCCGCGAGAACCACCCAAAGCAGGAGCTGGTGATCGTCTCGCCCGATGTCGGCGGGGTCCTGCGCGCGCGCGACATCGCCCGACGGGTCGATGCTGATCTGGCGATCATCGACAAGAGGCGCGAGCGCGCCGGCCACTCCGAGGTGATGAACATCATCGGCGACGTCGCCGGGCGGCACTGCATCCTCGTCGACGATATCGTCGACAGCGCCGGGACGCTGTGCAACGCGGCGCAGGCGTTGATCGACACCGGCGCCAAAGCCGTCGATGCCTATGTCACGCATGGTGTGTTGTCGGGCGGAGCGGTGGCTCGGGTGGCGGCCTCGCCGATCGAGAAGCTGGTCCTGACCGACAGCATCGTCGCCACCGAGGCGGTGCGGCTGTCGCGCAATATCAGGCAGCTGACGATCGCGCCGCTCATGGCCGAGGCGATCCTGCGGATCAGCGAAGAAAGATCGGTTTCGAGTCTGTTCAACTGAGATTATATTCGCGCCAACGCGAGAACGGGCGGCCCGCCGCCCGTTTTTCAATGAAGGATCGGAGTAAGAAGAAATGCCCGAGATCATCAGCCTCACCGCCGAGCCGCGCGAGCGCGCCGGCAAGGGCGCGGCGCGGGCGGCGCGACGCAGTGGCCGCGTTCCCGGCATCATCTACGGCGGCGGCGAGGCGCCGGTGCAGATCACCCTCGAACCGCGCGCGCTGGCGCGCGCGGTCAACCACGCCGGGTTTTTCGCGACGATCGTCGACGTCGCTGTCGGCGGGACGGTGCATCGCACCCTGGCCCGCGAGGTCCAGCATCACCCGATCAGCGACACGGCGCTACATGTCGATTTCATGCGCGTCGGCGCCGGCGCCCAAGTCACCGTCAGCGTACCGGTCGGCTTCATCAACCAGGACAGCGCGCCCGGGCTGCGCCGTGGCGGCATCCTCAACATCATCCGTCATACCATTGACATCGCCTGCTCGGTCGACGCCATCCCCGACCGGCTTATCGTCGACCTCAACGGCATGGAGATCGGCGACAGTATCCATATCGAGGCGCTGACGATGCCGGAAGGCGTGCGCCCGGTGTTGGCCTCGCGCGACTCGACGGTCGCCACCATCGCCGCCTCTTCGGCGGTGCGCGAAGAGGCGATCGCTGCCGCGGCAGCAGCAGCCGCGGCAGCTGCGGCTCCGCCGCTCGAAGAGGGCGAGGAAGGCGCCGAGGCGCCGGCCGGTGCTCCTGGCGCACCTGCGGCCGCCCCGGCGACCCCGGCCGAGGAAGCCTGAGGCAGACTGCCTCGCAAATGCGCCTGGTCGTCGGCCTCGGCAATCCGGGGCTGCGCTTTGCCAAGAACCGGCACAATGTTGGCTTCGTCGCGGTCGATGCGATCGCGCGGCGGCATGGTTTCCCCGCGTTCCGCGACCGCTTCAAGGGCGAATTGTCGGAAGGCTCGATCGCCGGCGAGAAACGTCTTCTCCTAAAGCCGCAAACCTTTATGAACGACTCTGGAGAAGCAGTGCTGGCCGCGGCGAGTTTTTACAAAATCCCACCCGGCGAAATCGTCGTCATTCACGATGAGATCGACCTGCGGCCTGGCAAGCTGCGAGTCAAGAAGGGCGGCGGCAGCGCCGGGCATAACGGGCTGCGCTCGATCGATGCGCTGCTCGGTTCCGACTACTGGCGGATGCGGATCGGCGTTGGCCACCCGGGCGTCAAGGAGCTGGTGCAACCCTATGTGCTGCAGAATTTCCCCGCCGAAGAGATCAAGGAATGGGTCGGGCCGCTGCTCGACGCGGTCGCCGAGACAATCCCCTTGTTGCTCGGTGGAGACGCGCCGGCGTTCATGAGCGAGGTGGCGCGGCGCTTTACCCCGCCCGAGCCGGTGGCGGACGACGATGAGGCCATCCCCTAGATGGGATTTTCCTGCGGCATTGTCGGGCTGCCGAATGTCGGCAAATCGACCCTGTTCAATGCGCTGACCGCGACCCAGTCGGCGGAAGCGGCGAACTATCCGTTCTGCACCATCGAGCCCAATGTCGGCCGCGTCGCGGTGCCCGACGAGCGGCTTGAAATCTGTGCCAGGCTCGGCAAGTCGGCGAAGATCGTCCACACCCAGCTGGAGTTCGTCGATATCGCTGGCCTCGTGCGCGGCGCCTCGCAAGGCCAGGGGCTCGGCAACCAGTTCTTGGGCCACATCCGCGAGGTCGACGCAATTGCGCACGTGCTGCGCTGCTTTGGCGACGACAACGTCGTCCATGTCGAAGGCTCGGTCGACCCGGTGCGTGACGCCGAGGTGGTTGAGACCGAGTTGATGCTCGCCGATCTCGATAGCCTTGAGCGTCGCGTCGCCGCCGCCGAAAAACGCGCGCGTGGCGGGGATAGAGAAGCGAAAGACCTGCTGCAGATCGGCGAGCCGCTACTGACCGGTCTGCGTGACGGAAAGCCGGCGCGCGCCGCGGGTATTCCACAAACTGAGTTGCGCCCGCTCCAGCTCCTGAGCGCCAAGCCTGTGCTCTACATCGCCAATGTCGGTGAGGCCGATGCCGCCACGGGCAACGCGGAAAGCCGGTGTGTCGCCGAATATGCGGCAACACAGGGCGCGCAGATGGTGGTGATCTCCGCAGCGATCGAGGCCGAGCTGATGCAGCTCGGCGACGACACTGAGCGCCGCGACTACTTGGCCGCTCTCGGGCTCAACGAGCCCGGCCTCGTTCGGGTCATCAAGGCCGGGTACCGGCTCTTGGACCTGGTGACGTTCCTGACCGTGGGACCCAAGGAGGCGCGCGCCTGGACCGTGCCCAACGGCTTCAAGGCGCCGCAGGCTGCAGGGGTGATTCACACGGATTTCGAGAAGGGTTTTATCCGCGCCGAGACGATTTCCTACGTCGAATACGTAGCCTGCGGCGGCGAGCAGGGCGCCAAGGATGCCGGTAAGATGCGGCTCGAAGGTGCGGATTACATCGTCGCCGATGGCGACATCATGCACTTCCGCTTCAACCTGTGACGGAGGCGACGGCGATGCAGACTGGAACCGCGATCGACGCCTGGGACAAGAGATGGGCGACCGATGAGGGCCGCGCCGACTGGCTCGACCCGCATCCCGAGGTCTTGGCGCTGCTGCCCGAGCTGAAGGCTCGGGGGACGAAGACGGCTCTCGATCTCGGCTGCGGCGTCGGCCGGCATGCACTGCTGCTTGCCAAGAGCGGGTTCGCGGTCGAGGCCTTCGACGGCAGCGAGACCGGACTCGATGTGCTACGCGACACTGCGGCGGCCCGCGGTCTCACGCTCGGCTTCAGGCATGGCAACGCCGACGCGCTGCCCTATGCCGACGGCGTGTTCGACTTCGTCCTGTCGTGGAACGTCATCTATCACGGCACGCTCGGCGACGCCGGTGCCCGGATCGCCGAGATTTGGCGCGTGCTGAAGCCGGGCGGGCTCTATCAGGGCACGATGCTGCCCACCCGCAACAGCAATTATGGAGTCGGCCGCCGCATCGCGCCCGACACCTTCGTCATCGACGGCGCCGAGGAACGCAATCATCCGCATTTCTACTGTGACGCCGCGCTGCTGGTGTCGTTGTTCGCAGGGTTCGAGCTGCTTCGTCTCACCCAGACTCAACAGAAGAAACCGGGTTCCTGGCACTGGAACATCGTCGCCGAGCGCCTGCCGGGCTAGTCAGGCGTCGGCGAAGAGGATGATCGTGCCGTTAGCCTCGCCCGGTGCGACGGCGAGGCGGCCGTCGGGCAGTTCGTCGAAGACCACCCCCTCCTTCTGAAGATAGGAAGCGATACGCTTGCGGCTCCTCACCGCGAGCTCGAGCGCGACGATGCCAGGCGTCGGAAAGTCGCCGGAAACGGCGACCCCCGGATGCTTCGCCCGGAACCGGTGGGCGGTGGTGAAGGTCAGCCGGTGCCTGCCGATCTTGACGGCGAGCTCGCCCGCGCCCCTGTTCACCTGTTCGCGGCCGGCGAGGCGTACATAGGCTGCTTCCAACGCCGCCGGGTTATCGACCAGCAGGGAGACGCTCTTGATCCCGGACGCGCCGTTTGAATGTGACACCCAACTCGGCCGGCGCACCAGCTCGGGTGTCAGATGGCCGCAGACAAAGCAATCGAGCGCCGGGGTTTCCTCCGGCGGCAAGGTCAAGAGCGTAAAGCGCGGCACCACCGCGCCTTCCGGCAGTTCGAGGGCGCGGCCCAGCGCGCGCGGCTCGCCCGGATGAAGCCCGAGCCCCAAGAGCGTCTCACGGGTCGAGCCGGCATTGCGTACCGGGGCGAACGCCACCGACATCGGCCCTTCGCGCTGGGCGAGGAACGCTTCGAGCCGGTGGGCGTACTCGTCGCGCTCGACAAAGCCCAAGAGCTCGATGTAGTCGCGCCGGAACATGATGCAGTAATTGGCGGTGCCCTGGCCGACATGGCGGCCGCGCGGGGTCAAGGTAAAGCCGAGCCGCATCCAGCCGAGCCGGGCGCGCTCGAGGTTCTCGACCCCGACGATGACATGGTCGATCCCCGCGATGCCGTTATCCATCGCCGTATCTCCCCGTTTCGCTCCAGCTTAGGGAACAAAGCGGTCGCTCGCTACGCCGCAATGCTACCGATGATTGCGCCCGGGCGTGGGCGATGACATGAAGTGATGTCGGCCAGTCGGCGGAGGAGCGATGCGGGGGCTATTGGGGATGGCGGTTCTGCTGTTGACCGCCTGGGCGATCAGCGAGGACCGGTTTCGCGTGCCGGTCCGCGTCGTTGTCGCCGGTGTGCTGCTGCAGGCCGCGGTCGCGGTGCTGCTGCTCAAATTTCCGCCCGCGGCAAAGGCGTTCCTCCTGCTCAATGACGGCGTCCAGGCATTGCAGAGCGCCACCGATGCCGGCACCGGATTTGTCTTCGGTTATCTCGGCGGCGGCGCCCTGCCCTTTGCCGAGACCCATCCCGGCGCCAGCTTTATCTTCGCCTTTCGCGCGCTGCCGCTGGTGCTGGTGATCAGTGCGCTGGCGACAGTGCTGTTCTATTGGGGCGTGTTGCAGCGGATCGTCCAGGCCTTCGCCTGGGTGTTGCGGCGTTCTGTCGGGATCGGCGGACCCTTGGGCCTCGGTGCCGCGGTGCACATCTTTGTCGGCCATATCGAGGCGCCGCTCTTGATCCGGCCGTATCTTTTGCGGCTCGAACGCGGCGAATTGTTCGCATTGATGAGCTGTGGCATGGCCGGGATCGCCGGCACGGTGATGGTGCTCTACGCGGCGATCCTCGGGCCGGTGATCCCCGATGCGCTCGGCCACATCCTCGTCGCCGCGATCATCAGCACGCCGGCGGCGCTGGCCTTGGCGGCGCTGATGGTGCCGTTCCATCCCGACCCGTCGCCGACCGCGCAGCTGACGCTTGCCGATCCGCCGGTCAGCACGATGGACGCGGTCGCCAAGGGCACTCGCGATGGCATCGTCTTTCTCGCCAACATCATCGCCATGCTGGTGGTTCTGGTGGCGCTGGTCAGCCTGTTGAACGCTGTGCTCGGCCTGCTGCCGAACCTTGGCGGCGAACCGATCACCTTGCAGCACCTCGTCGCTTACGCGTTTCGGCCGGTGATGTGGCTGATCGGCATCCCCGCCGGCGAGATCGCCACCGCCGCGCAGCTGATGGGCACCAAAATCGTGCTCAACGAGTTCATCGCCTATGTCGATCTCGCCAAGCTGCCCGCGGGTGATCTCAGCGACCATTCGCGGCTCATCATGATGTACGCGCTGTGCGGCTTCGCTAATTTCGGCAGCCTCGGCATCCTCATCGGCGGCATGGGCGCGATGGTCCCCGAGCGCCGCACCGAGATCGTCGCGTTGGGCCTGCGCTCGATCCTCTCCGGTTCGATGGCCGGCTGCATGTCGGGAGCGGTCGTCGGGATGCTGACTTAACGCGACTTTTCGCGGCCGCTCGCGGCTGATAACATCAATTGATCGAACGGTGCCGGTGGCGGCTCCGGCCGCCCTACAAGGCACGCTTGCAGGGAGGCAGAGCCATGGCGACACCCGGAATCCGTACCCAGAACCTGTCCGATAGCGAGCACGGCGCACAATTGCGCCGCGCCGTAGTGGCGGGAACGGTCGGAACGGTAATCGAGGCGTATGATTTCCTCCTTTACGTGCTGGTCGCGCCGCTCGTTTTCGCCAAACTTTATTTCCCCGGCTCCGACCCCCTGGTTGGGACATTGCAAGCGTTCGGCATCTACGCCGTCGGCTTTGTCGCCCGCCCGGTTGGCGCGGCGATCTTCGGCCATTACGGCGACCGGATCGGACGCAAAGTGACGCTGATCGCGACCTTGCTGCTGACCGGGCTCTCGACCTTCGCCGTCGGCTTCGTCCCGGGCTATGACTCGATCGGCATCTGGGGCGCGGTGATCCTGACAATCGTGCGCTTTGTCCAGGGGATCGGCATCGGCGGCGAATGGGGCGGCGCGACCTTGATCGCGATGGAATGGGCCAAGACCAACAAGCATCGCGGCTTCATAACCTCGTGGCCGCAATGGGGCGGGCCCGCGGGCCTGTTCGTCGCCAACATCGCCGTGCTGACCTTCAGCGGGATTTCGGGCGATCAATTTCTCGTTTGGGGTTGGCGCGTGCCGTTCTGGCTGAGCATCGTCATGGTCGGCATCGGTCTCTATATCCGGCTCGGCATCCTCGAAACCCCGGTGTTCCAGCGCATCCTCGAGCAAGAGCAGGTAGCGCGCGCGCCGGTGATCGAGGTGTTCCGCAAGCAGCCGAAGGAGATCGTCCTGACGGCGTTCGCGCGAATGGCGGAGCAAGGGCCGTTCTACATTTTTGCCGCCTTCATCTTCACCTATGGGACGACCGTGCTGCACAGCTCGCGCGATCTGCTGCTGACCGGGCTGCTGGTCGGCACCGGACTGTCCGCGGTGACGATCCCGCTCGCCGGTTACCTCTCCGATCGCATCGGCCGCAAGCGGATGTACTTGATCGGCGCGGTGACGATGGGAATCTGGGGCTTCATCTACTTTACGATGCTGAACACGGCTGTTCCCGGATGGATCTTCGTCGCGATCGTGCTGTCGTTCATCCCGCACGACATGATGTACGGACCGCAGGCCGCGCTGATCGCCGAATGCTTCAGCCCCCGCCTTCGCTACAGCGGTTCCTCGCTTGGCTTTCATTTGGCATCGGTCATTGCCGGCGGGCCCGCACCGCTGATCGCCACCGCGCTGCTCGCCAGCACCGGATCGGGCTATTCGGTGGCGATCTACATCGCGGTGTGTGCGGTCGTCAGCGTGACGGCAACGGCCATGCTGCCCGATTACACCAACCGCGACATCTCGCAGGAGGAGGCGTACGGCGCCGCCGGCACCGCCACCAGCCCGGTGCGGGTCGAGGCGTAGGCTCCGCTATCCCGTCGGCAACACCAGAGGCTCGGCCCGCTCGCGCATCTCGGGCGCCAGCGCCGCCGGGCGGCGCGCGTCGAGATCGAGCGTGACGCCGAACTGGCCGAGCCGCGCAACCTCTCGCCCCTCGCCGTCGCTCATCACGTGCAGGAAACGCAGCGATGAATTGCCGAGATGGGCGATGCCGGTACGCGTCCTGTAACCGTCGCCAAGGCCAAGCGACCTGCTGAGGCGCAGGCGAAACTCGAAGGTTGAAAACCCGCGGCGGCCGGTCTTGATATAGTCGGCGGTGAGGCCGATCGCGGCGCCGATCTGCATCGACGCGTCGGTGAATTTGTGAATGAAGCCGCGAATGCCCATGCGGCCGAATTCGTCGAGATCGCCCGGCTGCACCCTGCCGGCGGAGGTCGGTATGAGACGCGTCAGGTCCTTGGGGTCGGCGCGGGTCTCGAATTCCGGCCCGTCCCAGGCGCCGATGCGCTCGGCCGGCAGCGCCGCCGTCACCCCATCCCAATGCACATCGAACCAGGTGATCGCTTCGCCGGTGACCGAGTCGATAAACCGGTGCCCGAGCCGCACCGCGCCCTCGCCGCCCAGCGCCGCGCTTTCGACATGAAAGGTGCTGCCGGCGCGCAGCTCGCGCGCATAGCGGACGTCGTACCGCCGGGCAAAACCGCCGGCGCGCAGCGCGTCGCTAAGCCCCAGCTCCGCGGCGAGCGCAGCCTCGGCCATCGCGATGCGGTCGAAATAGTAGGCGACGGTGAAATGCTCGGTGACGTCGCATTCCCACGGCGACACCGCGCCGCGATAAGTCTCGATCCAAGGTCCCATAAGGTTCCTACTCGTCCGGCCGGATATAGCGGTCGATCGTGCGGTAGCGGAGGTACCAGCGCCCGCCCTGCTTGACCATCTCGTCGTCATAGGCCCCGCCGGAACCGATCTTTGGCCCTTCCGGCGAGTTCTGAACCGTCGTCCAATTCGAGCGCACCTTGGCGCTGTCGCCGTCGAGCGCGATCACCACATTGGTGACGTGATGGATCGCGCGCGGCTGCACCCCCGGCCGATGCGCGCGCAACCCGGCCGCGAACTCGGCGATCGCCTTGCGCCCGGTTGCCTTGCCGAACGCGGTGTGCCAGGTGCCGTCCTCGCTGAAGCACGCCGCCATGTCGGCGAACCGTCCGTCGTCGAGCGCAAAACAATACTGCGCCAGAACCTCTCGGATCGCGTCCTTTTCCTCAAGCGCGCTCGGCATGTGACACCCTCCCCTGTCGGCGGCGGGAAGTGTAGCATGGGCCCAGTTGCCGCGAGGAGAAGCCATGCAGATCGAGGCCGCGATCTTCAGGAAGCCGCACGAGCCTTTGACCATCGAGACCATCGATCTCGACGCGCCGATGGCGCGCGAGGTGCTGGTGCGCACGGTCGCGACCGGCGTCTGCCACAGCGACCTCCATGTCGTCGACGGGGTCGGGCGCTGGCCGCTCGACCGGCCGATCGTCTTGGGCCACGAGGGCGCCGGGGTGGTCGAGGCGGTCGGTAGCGAGGTGACAACCGTGCGCGTCGGTGACCATGTCGTCGCCTGCCTCTCCGGGTTCTGCGGCACCTGTCCGCAATGCCTTTCGGGCCATCCGAATTTGTGCAGCAACAGCATCGTCGCCCGCAAGGAGGGCGAGACTCCGCGCCTGTCCATGAGCGGCCAGCCGGTACGCCAGTTCATCAATATCTCGTCCTATGCCGAGAAGATGCTGCTGCACGAGAATTCGATCGTGCGCATCGACCCCGACATCCCGCTCGACAAGGCGGCGCTGGTCGGCTGCGGCGTCTTGACCGGGGTGGGCGCGGCGCTGCGCAGCGCCGGGCTCGAGGCCGGGCAGAGTGTCGCGGTCTATGGCTGCGGCGGGGTTGGCCTGTCGATCGTCCAGGGCGCGCGGATCGGCGGGGCGCGTCAGATCATCGCCATCGACCAGTTCGGCCAGAAGCGCCAGATGGCGATGCGCGTCGGCGCGACGCATTTCATCAATTCGAGCGATACCGACCCGGTCAAGGCGGTACGTGAGTTGACCGGCGGCGCCGGCGTCGATCACGCCTTCGAGGCGGTCGGCAACGCCAAGCTCTGCCGCCAGGCGATCGAGAGCCTGGCGATCCGCGGCACCGCGACCATCGTCGGCGTGCTACCGCCCGACGCGACGATCGAGTTTCCGTGGATGGCGATCCGCCCCGAATGCAAGGTGCAAACCTCGCGCATGGGGTCGAACCGCTTCCGCATCGACATCCCGCACTACCTCGAATTCTACAAACAGGGCCGGCTCGACCTCGACGCGATGGTGACCAAGACCGGCCGCCTTTCCGACATCAACGAAGCCTTCCGCGCGATGAAGGCCGGCGAGGTCGCCCGCACGGTGCTAACATTCGATTGAAGAACGCCTCCGTTATGGGGCATCTGGCTCCAACAGGCGGGGCCTGCAAGGTCTGATACGCGCCGATAACGAACCTTCGCGGGATCGCGATGGAACCCGAGGGTTTGAGCCTAATCGGGCATTCATTGTCCGCCCGCCGCGGGCGCCACCAGCATCAATACCAGCGCAGTTAGAAAAAAAGGAGCGCGCAACCCGAGGCCGTCACCACCCCCAACACCACCCTTGTCGCAGCGCTTGACGATAGGCCACGAAAACCGGTCACCCCAAGCCCCACCCCGACTAGAACGGGCAGAACAAAATTGGCGTACTGGACCAGGATATCGCGATCGAGTGCTCCCCAGGCCCACAAAGAGACCAGGGAGGCCGCCTGCATGGCCAGAATGTAGGGCTGGGTGACCGCACGCTGGCGCGATTTGTCAAACCCACACGCCGCACACCAAATCGCGGGCACCACAGATGAAGCCCCGACCAGACCGCCGGTCAGACCTCCAGTCAGGCCGACCAGAACCTCGGCGAGCAGTGACCGCGTCCCCGCAGTCCGTGTGTTTGCCCGAAGCATGCGCCACGACCCCGAAATCACGATAAGGGCGCCCAGAACGACACGGGCGCAGTGCGGATTGAAGCTACAGAGTAGTGCGCTCCCGAGCGGCGCTCCCAACAAGCCGGCGCCGATCAAAGGAATGCGAAACTCATAGCCGATCACCCGCCGCAGCAGGGCGATGCTGAAGAGCTGACCAGTAAGTGAGCACATCGCGGTCAGCGCAACCGCTTCAGGCGCAGGGTACAGCAGCAGGAAAATCGGACCGGCAATCAGCGGAAAGGCCAGCCCGCTGATCCCAGAGACCGCGCCCGCAACCAGGATACCCGTAAAAAACCGTTAGATTTCCAACCGTCGCGCCCACCGCCCCGGAATACAAAACGAAACCAGCGATGGTTATGACAAGAAGCAGCGGTAGGCTGACCCACTCGACCAGGCCGGAGACGAGCTCACGCAAGTAAAGCGTTGCCGCCGGGTAGCAAAAACGGACTCGGGGGTTAATGTCCGATGCGAGGCTCATTGGACCGGTCCCCGTGCTCGGGGCCCCTACGCGGCCGCTCGCAACTCCAAGCTTGGCTGCTCGATAGTCCAGCGCGCTACGGGCTTCCCAGTCGCGGAATCAAGACGCCAAGTTAAACTAAGCTTCGGCGGGGCGGAAATCGTGGGGCGGGCTTTCGCTGCCACTGCTTGGCATTCCGTCATCCCCGTTCTCCCTTTTCACGATCCGGCTTAGCTGTCGTATCGGCGTTGGCAAGTAAACCGCATCCTGGGCGCCCTGTCTTGACACCCGGCTGAAATCTGGCTGAAATTTTTCTGAAATTTGCCGTAGGCTGCTTGGATGGGAACCGAAGCATCTGCGGCTTACAAGTTCGACCGCTTTGTTCTGAACCTTGAGCGCGGCGCGTTGCTGGCGGACGGTGTGGAGCGCGCCCTTCGGCCCAAATCTTTCGCACTCCTGCGTCATTTTGTCGAAAACCCTGGGCGCCTTATCGACCGCGACGAGATCATGCACGCGGTCTGGCCTGACGTCTTTGTCAGTGACGGCAGCATCGCCCAGTGTGTGAGGGATATCCGCCGCGTTCTCGGCGATGACGCGCAACAATTGCTGCGCACGCTGCCGCGGCGCGGCTATTTGCTGACGGCTCAAGTGGCGCGCGGGACCGAGCAGCCTGCGACCGGCGCGTCGGCGGGCATCGCCGAAACCGCGCAGCCCGGTGCCCTCCCGCTGCCGCTCCCCGACAAGCCATCGATTGCGGTGCTGCCGTTCCAGAACATGAGCGGCGACCCGGGGCAGGAATACTTCGTCGACGGCATGGTCGAGGAGATCATCACCGCGCTGTCGCGAATTCGTTGGCTCTTCGTCATCGCCCGTAATTCGAGCTTCTCCTACAAGGGCCAGTCACCCGACGTGAAGCAGGTCGGCCGCGAACTTAGCGTGCGCTACGTGCTCGAAGGCTCGGTGCGCAGAGGCGGCAATCGCGTTCGCATCACCGGGCAGCTGATTGACGCGGTCACCGGTGCGCATCTGTGGGCCGATCACTTCGACGGGGCCATGGAGGAGGTGTTCGAGCTACAGGACAAGGTGGCGTCGAGCGTCGCCGGCGTTATCGAACCGGCGCTGCAGGCCGCGGAGACAGCGCGCACGGCCGGCCGCCCGATCGCCGATCTGACCGCCTACGACCTCTATCTACGCTCGTACGCGATGGTTTGGTCGTCGGCACGGCAGGCACCCGAGGCGCTGCGTCTTGTCGAGCAGGCGATCGCAATCGATCCGCAGTACGGGACCGCACTGTCGTGGGCCGCGTTCTGCTGTCAGCGGCTGCTTTTTGATGGTCGCAGCGAAGATCGGGAGGCAGACCGTCTTAAGGGCGCCAATTTCGCGAGGCGAGCCCTGGAGGTAGCCGGTGACGATCCGGTCATCCTGGCAGAGTCCGCACATGCTCTGGCGTATTTCGGTGAAGACATCGGCGCGATGATGGCGCTGGTCGATCGCGCCCTGGCGCTCAACCCGAACTATGCGCGCGGCTGGCATACCAGCGGCGTCCTCAGGCTATGGGCCGGCCAACCCGACGCAGCGATCGAGCATATCGAGGTCGCGCTGCGTCTCAGCCCGCGCGCCCGCGTCGGCGCGTCGCTGATCACGATGAGTGGTGCGCTTCTCTTCAGCCGGCGGTTCGACGAGGCGGTGCCAAAGCTGCTCCTCCTGATCCAGCAGGATCCAAGCTACTCGCCCTCGTATCGCTATCTTGCCGCTTGCTACGCGCATATGGGTCGGCTCGACGATGCCCGAGAGGCGATCGCGCCGTTGCGGGCCATTACGTCTGTCGTGGTACCGAACCTCAGCTACCTGCGAAACACCGCGGACCGCGACCTATTCATATCGGGCCTGAGACTCGCGTTGGGCGAGGCGCATTAACCGCCAGTCGCCTCCCTGTCGCCGGTGTGAGGTCCGCTTTGAAAGCACGAGCATCCCAGGCCGGGCAGATCGGAACGACAGGTTCCCCGCGCTACTCGGCAATTCCACATCCCATAAGCAAGGTCGGCTTAGGGGCAAAAACAGCCATTTGAGGTATCGCTGTTCTAGGTCGAAATCGAAAACCCAGGCTGATACGGCAAAGAAGTCGTCTATCCGATTTGTCGACCGGAAAATCGCCAAAATCGTGTGATAAGCAAAATGATCGTCGGCTTCAGGCAAAGGCGCGGACCTGCTTGATAATTGGCCGCCACGATCAGGAGTAACAGGAGGATACGCCGGTAATAACAGGAGGTGGCGCTCTCCGCATAACAGACGGATAACAGATGGCGGACCATCTGTTAAAAGCGCAGATAACAGGGGGTGGCCGGCCTTCGCCGGCGCCGCCGGAGGAGACGTCCCGATGCTCAAAACCACAAGCGGCATGGTCATGCCGACCGCGATCACCGGCTCCTATCCGCGTCCCCTGTGGTACGACCAGAACCTCGACGGCCGCTCGTTCAAGGCGGCGATGGGCGACTCGATGTTCCGCGAGCAGTACCTCGACGCCGTCGCAGCCATCATCAATGCGCAAGAGGCCGCCGGCCTCGACATCGTCACCGACGGCGATAGCCGGTTCGACTTCAATGTCGGTGGCAAATCGTGGTTCTTCTATCCGATCGAGCGATTGGGCGGCATCAAGGGCCATCGCTCGACCTCGCGCGGCTGGATGGGCCGCCATGGCCTCAAGCCCGGCCACATCCTCTGGGAGGTGCAGGAGGCCTACCAGCCGGCGATCGTCGCCGACAAGCTGACCCGTGGCCCGCTCGAATACAGCGCCATCTGGCAGATTGCCCAGCGCCTCACCGAAAAGCCGGTCAAGTTCGGCGCGATCTGCGCCCCGGGCATCGCCAGCATGCTGTGGGACGAGCATTACCGCGACGACAAGGCCCTGGTCCTCGACCTCTGCGACATCATGAACGCCGAATTCCGTGAGCTGGCGGCGGCCGGCTGCCCGGTGATCCAGGTCGAGGAGCCGCGCCATCACGGCATGACCACGCGGCCCGACACCACCGAGAAGGACCTCGAATTCCAGACCGAGGCGTTCAACCGCCAACTGGTCGGGGTCGACGCCGAAATTTGGGTGCACACCTGCTGGGGCAACCCGAACCAGCAGCGTGTCTATTGGGAGGTGCCGAGCTATGAGCGCGCGTTGCCGCACCTGCTCCAGCTCGATTGCGATGTGCTGACCATCGAGGCCTGCAGCAGCGACGGCAAGGATCTCGCCCTCTTCAGCAAGTACAAGACCGACAAGAAGATCGGCATCGGCGTCGTCAACCACTGCAACACCATGGTCGAGCCGCCCGAGCACGTCGCGGCGCTGATCCGCAAGGCGCTGGAACACATCCCGCCCGAGCGCCTCGTGATCACTACCGATTGCGGCTTTGGCCGCGAGGGCCTGTCGCGCCGGATCGCCTATTACAAATGCGTCAGCCTCGTCGAAGGCACCAACATCGTCCGCCGCGAGCTGGGCCTCCCCGAGGCGCGCGTGCGTGCCGCCGACCCGTCGCTCTATTTCGCCAGCGTCGATGAGGCTACCGACGCCAAGCGCGGCGCGCCGCAATAGTCAGGCGCTGGCTCTCGCCCGCCTTTCGGGGAAGAGGCTCAGCAGGCCCTCGCGAGAGGCCGCACACACGCCGCGCTCGGTGATAAGGCCAGTGACGAGCCGCGCCGGGGTGACGTCGAAGGCGTAATTCGCCGCCGGGCTGCCCTCGGGGGTCAGCCGGACCTCGACCCGCTCGCCAGCCTCGGTCCACCCGGCGATATGGGTGACCTCGCGCTGGTTACGCTCCTCGATCGGGATGCGGTCGCCATCGTCGAGGGTCCAGTCGATCGTCGGCGACGGCAGCGCGACATAGAACGGCAAATTGTTGTCGCGCGCCGCCAGCGCCTTGAGATAGGTGCCGATCTTGTTGGCGACATCGCCGGTCGCGGTGGTACGGTCGGTGCCGGTGATGCAGAGGTCGACTTGGCCTCGCCGCATCAAATGTCCACCGGCATTATCGGCGATGACCGTATGCGGCACGCCGTGCTGCAACAGCTCCCAGGCGGTGAGACTAGCGCCCTGGTTGCGCGGCCGGGTCTCGTCGACCCAGACATGCACCGGAATGCCGCCGTCATGCGCCCGGTAAATCGGCGCCAGCGCGGTGCCCCAATCGACCGTCGCCAGCCACCCGGCATTGCAATGCGTCAGGATTTCGACCCGGCCGCCGTTCTTGCGGCGCGCCGCTTCCGCGATGGGCGGAAGCCCGTGCTCGCCGATCGCCCGGTTGATCGCGACATCCTCCTCGGCGATCTCGCCGGCGCGGGCGAGCGCGGCGTCGTGGCGGCGGCGCGGCGGCAGCGGCATCAGCGCGCGGCGCATCGCCTCCAGCGCCCAATGTAGATTGACCGCGGTCGGCCGCGTTTTGCCGAGCACCTCGATCGCGCGCTCGATACCCTCATCGGAGGGATCGGCGGCCACGGCGAGCGCGACCCCGTAAGCCGCCGTCGCGCCGATCAGCGGCGCACCGCGCACCGCCATGTCGCGGATCGCGCCAGCCGCGTTGTCGAGCGTCGCGAGGCGCGCGACGACCAGCTCGTGCGGCAACAGGCGCTGGTCGATGATCTCGACCGTGCGGTCGTCCTCGGCGAGCCAGATCGTCCGCATCGCGCGGCCGTTGACGTTCATCGGATCAGGCCTTCAACACCCGGCCGGCGACCGCGTCGAGCCGAGCCAGCACCGCCGGGTCGCGCGCGGTTGGCGCGGTGATCAGCGCATGATCGAGCGCGTGATGGCAGCCCTGCCGGCAGGGACCCTCGTGGCCAGCCAACAGCGGGACCACGCTCTTCACCAGCGCTTTCGCCCGCTCGGCGTTGGCGGCCAGCACCTTGACGATCATATCGACCGTGACCGCGTCGTGGCCGGGGTGCCAGCAATCGTAATCGGTCACCATCGCCACCGTCGCGTAGCAAATCTCCGCCTCGCGGGCGAGCTTCGCCTCCGGCATGTTGGTCATGCCAATAACGTCGCAGCTCCAGGAGCGGTAGACTTCGCTCTCCGCCCGCGTCGAGAATTGCGGCCCCTCCATCACCAGATAGGTGCCGCCGCGCTTCACCGTTATCCCGGCGTCGCCGCCGGCCTTGGCCAGCGCATCGCCGACCCTACCGCAGACCGGATGCGCCATCGACACATGGGCGACGCAGCCGCGCCCGAAGAAGCTTTTGTCGCGGGCGAAGGTGCGGTCGATGAACTGATCGACCAGCACGAAATCGCCGGGCGCCAAATCCTCGCGCAGGCTGCCGACCGCCGACAAAGAGACGATGTCGGTGACGCCGCAACGCTTGAGCGCATCGATATTGGCATGGAAATTGATGTCCGACGGCGGCAGCTTGTGGCCGCGCCCGTGCCGCGGCAGGAACACGACCTCCTGTCCGCCGAGACGGCCGAAGCAGAATTCGTCGGAAGTCTCGCCGAACGGGCTTTCCACCCGCCGCCACGCGACGTCAACGAGCCCGTCGATCTCGTAAAGCCCGCTGCCGCCGATAATGCCGATAACCGGCGCCGCCATGACCGCCCCCGGCAGAACTCGCCCTGCCGGGATACTAGCAGACGCGGATCAGTGAATCTTCGCCCAGATCCGCCGCTTCGCCGCGTAGAAGAGCCCGGCAAGGACAAGCAGGAACAAAATCACCTTTGCCCCCATCCGGTGCCGCTCGTTGAGGTTCGGTTCCGAGGCCCAGGCGAGGAAGGTGGTGACGTCGGCGGCCATCTGATTGATCGTCGCCTTGGTGCCGTCGGCATAGGTCACCTGGCCGTCCGCCGTCAGCGGCGGCGGCATCGCGATCTGATGCCCAGGGAAATGCTCATTCCAGTACATGTTAGCGCCAAGCTTACAGCTCGCCGGCGCGTCCTTGAACCCGGTGGCGATGCCGTAGACGTAATCGGGTCCGCCGTCGCGCGCCTTGACCAGCAGCGACATGTCGGGGGGCAACGCACCGTTATTCGCCACCCGCGCCGCCTGGTCGTTGGGGAACGGGGCCACGAAGGAATCGGACGGGCGCGCCGGGCGTTGGAACATCTGGCCCTGGTCGTTGGGCCCGTCGGTGACTTGGAATTGCGCGGCAAAACCTTTGACCTGGTCGTCGCTGTAACCGATCTCGGTGAGGTCGCGATAGGCCAGATGCTTCAGCTCGTGGCAGGTCGAGCAGACTTCCTTATAGACCTGGAAGCCGCGCTGCAGCGTCGCCTCGTCGTAGGTCCCGAGCGGTCCCTCGAACGACCATTGCTGATGCGGCAGCGGCACCTCTTCGGTGCACTGGTCGGCGCGCGCCGGTCCGGCAAGGCCCGGAATCAGCGCCAGCGCGCCGGCAGCCATCAGCGCAAGAAAGCGATTCACCATGTCACTCGCCTCCCGCTGCTTCGGCCGCGCCAGGTCCGAGCACCGCTGCGCCGATGCTGGTGGGTAACGGCCGCGGCCGCTCGATCTTGCCGATCAGCGGGATCAGGATCAGGAAGTGGAAGAAGTAATAGAACGTCGCGATCTGCCCGACGATCACGATGGGGCCGGCCGGTGGGTGAGCGCCGACGATGCCGAGCGCCACCACGTCGATCACCAGCAGCCAGAAGATCTTCTTGTAGATCGGCCGGAACGTGGCGCTGCGCACCCGCGAGGTGTCGAGCCAAGGCAACACGAACAGCAGTAGGATCGACGAGAACATCAACAAAACGCCGACCAGCTTGCTGGGGATGCCCAGTGCATTGAAGGTCATCGAGCGCAGGATTGCGTAGAACGGCAGGAAGTACCATTCGGGGACGATGTCGGGCGGGGTCTGCAGCGGGTTGGCCGGGATGTAGTTCTGCGGATCGCCGAGAAAATTCGGATAGAAGAACACCACAACCGAGAAAATCAGCAGGAACACCGTCAGTCCGAACAGGTCCTTGATCGTGTAGTAGGGGTGGAACGGGATCGAATCCTGCGGCCCCTTGTGGTCGATGCCGAGCGGGTTGTTCGAGCCGTGCTGGTGCAGCGCGATGAGGTGCAGCCCGACTACCGCGACGATGACGAACGGCAACAGATAGTGCAGCGAGAAGAAGCGATTGAGCGTCGGGTTGGCGACGGTGAACCCGCCCCACAGCAGGGTCACGATCTTCTGTCCAAAGATCGGGATCGCCGAGAACAGGTTGGTGATGACAGTCGCGCCCCAATAGCTCATCTGCCCCCAGACCAGCACATAGCCCATGAAGGCAGTCGCCATCATCAAGAGGAGGATGACGACGCCGAGCATCCATAAGAGCTCGCGCGGGTACTTGTAGGAACCGTAGTAAAGACCTCGGAAGATGTGGATGTAGACGATGACAAAGAACATCGACGCGCCGTTCATATGGATGTAGCGCAACAGCCATCCATAGTTGACATCGCGCATGATGCGTTCGACCGAGTCGAACGCCATCGTCGATTCCGGCGTGTAATGCATCGCCAGCACGATGCCGCTGACGATCATGATCACCAGCATGATCCCGGCGAGCGAGCCGAAATTCCACCAGTAGTTCAGGTTGCGCGGCGTCGGATATTCGTTGAGCTCGTGCTCGAGCGTCGCGACGAACGGCAGGCGATAGTCGATCCAGCGGACGATCCGGCTGATCCGGCCGGTTCCGGTGACTGGCATGGTGTCTTCCTAACCGATCGTGATCGCGGTATCGGAGGTGAATTTGTAGGCCGGCACTTCCAGGTTCAGCGGCGCCGGCCCATCGCGGCGCCGGCCGGAGGTGTCGTAGACCGAGCCGTGGCACGGGCAGAACCAGCCGCCATACGCACCGCGGTCGTCATTCGGCTTCTGCCCCAACGGAATGCAACCGAGATGCGTGCAGACGCCGACGACGATCAGCCATTCGGGCTTTTGCACGCGCTGCGCGTCGGTTTGCGGGTCGCGCAAGGTCGAGATGTCGACATCCTGGGCGGCCTTGATTTCCTCGGGGGTGCGGCGGTCGATGAAGACCGGCTTGCCGCGCCAGGCGACGGTGAGGCGCTGGCCCACTTGGATCGGCGACAGATCGACATCGGTGGTCGACAACGCCAGCGTATCCTTAGCCGGGTTGAGGCTGTCGATGAAGGGCCAGATCGCGCAGGCGGCACCGACGACGCCCAGCGCCGTCGCGGTCAAGGTCAGGAAATCGCGACGCGTTTCATCGTCATGGCCGTGGGAAACCTGCGATTGCGCCACATCCGACATCCGAACACCCCACTTTATCGGCCGCGGTTCTTCTGGCCGCCTAAGTGGCTGGCAAGCTACACCGTTGAAGAAGACGAACTATGCGACAGACCGACGCATAAATCCGCCGGAAAAGCGGCAAAATGTCCACCCCCATAATCGCGCGGGCGATGTGCGTCGGCTGGCCTGAGGAATTTCGTTTTGCGCCTTGCTCTTTATGAGCCCGACATCCCGCAGAACACCGGAGCGCTGCTGCGGCTCGCCGCCTGTTTCGGCGTCGGCGTCGATCTGATCGAGCCGACCGGGTTTCTCCTCGACGATCGCCGGCTCAAGCGCGCCGGCCTCGATTACGCCGATCTCGTTGCCGTCGTCCGCCATTCCTCTTGGACCCAATTCCGCGCCGCGCGCGACCCCGAATCGCGGCTGATCCTGATGACCACAGCCGGTGCGATGCCGCTCCACCGCTTCGAATTCACCGCGACCGACACGATCCTCCTCGGCCGCGAAAGCGCCGGCGTACCCGAGGCGGTGCACGCGGCGGCGGATGCGCGGGTCGTCATCCCCTTGCAGAGCGAGGCACGATCGCTCAACGTCGCGCTCGCCGGGGCGATCGCGCTGTTCGAGGCGCTGCGCCAGGTGGGTCGACTCCCCGGTGGGCTCCCCGTGAGGTGACGGTGGCCAAGGAAGCTGACAACGATACCGCCCGGCGCGCGCAGACCGCGCAGTGGTTCGCGGAACTGCGCGACCGCATCTGCGCCGCGTTCGAGGCGATCGAAGATGACTTCGCCGGCTCGCCGGCGGCACGATTCGTTCGAAGCGCTTGGCAGCGACCGGGCGGCGGTGGCGGCACGATGGCGGTGATGAAGGGCCGAGTCTTCGAGAAGGTCGGGGTCAACGTCTCAACCGTCCACGGCGAGTTCGCCCCGGAATTCCGCGGCGAAATCCCCGGCGCCGCCGAGGACCCGCGCTTCTGGGCGGCGGGCATCTCGCTCGTGTCGCATCCGTGCTCGCCGCTGGTCCCGGCGGCCCACATGAACACGCGCCACATCGTGACGAGCAAAGCGTGGTTCGGCGGCGGCGCCGATCTGACGCCGATCTATCCGGACGAGAAAGCCGCCGCCGAGTTTCACGCCGCGCTGCGCGGCGCCTGCGACGCCTATGAAGCCGACGCTTACACCAAATACAAAAAGTGGTGCGACGAGTATTTCTACCTACCGCACCGCGACGAGCCGCGCGGCGCCGGCGGTATCTTCTTCGACTATCTCGACAGCGCTGATTTCACGCGTGATTTCGCCTTCACCCGTGCGGTCGGCGAGGCGTTCGCCGCCGCCTATCCCGCGATCGTCCGCGCCCGGATGCGTCAGCCCTGGACGGCGGAGCAGCGGCGGCACCAGCTCGTCCGCCGCGGCCGCTATGTCGAGTTCAACCTGCTCTACGACCGCGGCACGAAGTTCGGTCTCAAAACCGGCGGCAATGTCGATGCGATCCTGATGTCCCTGCCGCCAGAGGCGGCCTGGCCCTAAGATTCCGCCGGAGGCGGCCTGGCCGTAAGACCCCGCCTGAGGTCGCTTGGCCCTGATCAGACCTGCTGGATCGCCGACAACAGCCAATGCCCGCCGCGGCCGCGGACGAAGGTCCACACCTCCTCAGCCTCGGTCGGGATGCGTGGGTCGCCGCTGACCAGCGCCCCGGGACTCGATGGGGGCGCGCCGATCCGCACCGTGTAGTCGAGCGCGGTCCACCGCATATGGGCGGTGGCGTATTGCATGTCGCCCTCTTCCCAACTTTCGGTCAGGTCGGCCTTCACCAGGCTGACGTTGGAGACCAGGTTCTGCACGCCCTGGCTTGAGTTCTTGGTCAGCTCCTCGGAGAAATAAGTCAGCATCTCCGGCGTCAACAGCTGCCGCAGCTGGCCGAGATCGCCCTGGCCCCAAGCCTCCTGGATCGCCGCGTGCAGCGACTGGAAGGCGTTGAGATCGGCATCGCTGACAATGATGTCGCTGCCGCGGTAGCGCTGCGGCGTCGGGGCCGCTGCTGCGCCCAACGAGCGCGGCACACCGCCGCCCATCCCCCTGACGCCGCCGCTGAGCAACCGCAGGACGAAGAAAATCAGGAAGCCGATGATCAGCAGTGTGAACAGTCCGCCGAACATGTGGCCGAAGAAACCGCCGCCGAACAGCATTGAGCCGAGGAACCCGCCGAACATTCCGGTCAGGAACGGATGGCGCGAAAAGAAGCTGCCGCCCCCTGGATAAGGGCTCGCGAGGCCCGGCGAGGGCGCCGGATTGGTCATCGAGCGGCTCAGCGGCGCGGCGCCGTTATTGTCGAAGCTGCGCAACCCGCGGGTGCCCATGCTTGAGAAGCCGCTGATGCTGGCGCCGGCTCGCGCATCGGCCATGGTTGGGGCCAAAGCGAGTGTCAGGCCGAACAGCAGCGCCGCCATCAGGCGCCATTTCGTCGAACGTTTCATCATAAGCGTATCCAGCGCGAGCGGCTTGTTGCGCGCAGCATATGGGGTGTCGAGCCGCTTTGCACCAGGATGGGGAAAGGGGGAACAGTGGTGCTCGCTTGATTGGCGCGACCCGCATGCCCAAATAAACCAACGTCGGATGCCGCAATCGGGTCCGGCGTGGTGTCTCGCTCAGTGAGGAGAAGCCGCCGTGGCACGATTGTCGCTGTTCAACTCCCCGCTTCTTTTGGGGTTCGACCATTTCGAGCGGGCGCTCGACCGGGTCAGCAAGGTCTCGAGCGACGGGTATCCGCCCTACAATATCGAGCAAGTGAGCGATAACGCGCTGCGCATCACGCTGGCGGTCGCCGGCTTCGCGATGAGCGATCTGTCGCTGACCATCGAGGACAACCAGCTCGTCGTGCGCGGCAAGCAGTCGGACGACGAGAGCCGCATCTATCTCCATCGCGGGATCGCCGCCCGCCAATTCCAGCGCTCGTTTGTCCTCGCCGAGGGCATCGAGGTGCGCGCGGCTTGGCTTGACAACGGGCTCCTGCATATCGATCTGACTCGACCGCAGCCCGAGACGCGGGTGCGGACGATCGAGATCAAGGATGGCGCCGCTAAGGAGAGCCCCGTGGAACTCAAACGAACCGCCCCCGCGCTGGTGCGCTCATCTAAGTAGGATGGCTAGCTCGCTCAGGATTGGCGCAGATTTCGCATGTCCCCGATCGGGACTTAACCACCTGACCGGCTCAAGGCCGGGCAGGGGGAGGTAGAGATGCAAACGAACGAACAAATGCGGCAGATGACCACGAACGACCTGGCGATGCTCGGCATGCAGGACATCGCCTATGTGAAGCCGGTGGTCGTGGACGGTACGGCCAGCTGCGCGGTCCACGCCGCCGACGGGACGCAGATGGCCTTGATCGCCAATCGCGATCTCGCCTTCGCGGTGGTGCGCCAGAACGAGATGGAGCCGGTCAGCGTCCACTGACCGCTTCCGCTAGCCCGCCGAACCTCCGGTCAGGAGGGCATAGAGCGCGTCGGCGCTGTTGGCGCCGCGCAATTTTTCGCACATCGCGCGGTCGCGCAGCAACCGTGAGACGAGGGCCAACGCCTTCAAATGTTCGGCCCCGGCATCGGCCGGCGCCAACAGCAAAAACAACAGGTCGACCGGCTCGTCGTCGATCGCCTCGTAGGGGATCGACCGTTCGAGACGCGCGAAGAGACCGTAAAGCCGAGTGAGCTCCCCGAGCCGGCAATGCGGGATCGCGACCCCGTTGCCAATCCCGGTGGTGCCGAGTCGCTCCCGCTCGGTCAACGCATCGTAGATCCGCCGGTCGGCGACACCGACCATTGTTCCGGCCCGCCGCGCCAACTCCTGCAGCACCTGCCGCTTGGTCGGCGCACGCAATTGGGCGATGACGCTGCGCGGCGTCACCAGATCGGCGATTTCGAGCTTTACCTGCTCAGCATCCAAGGGGCGACTCCGCCCGGCTCACAGCGTCATCTGCTTTTCGCGCCGGCGCTGAACCGACGAGGGGATGCGCATTGCCTCACGATACTTGGCGACCGTGCGGCGGGCAATATCGACTCCGTCGGCCTGCAGCAATTCGACGATCCTCTCGTCCGAAAGCGTGATGTCGGCCGGTTCCCGGTCAATCATGTGGCGGATGCGGAACCGAACCGCCTCGGCCGAATGCGCCTCGCCGCCACGCGAGGCGGCGATCGACGAGGTGAAGAAGTATTTGAGCTCGAAGAGGCCGCGCGGCGTGGCGATGTACTTGTTGCTGGTCACCCGGCTGACCGTGCTCTCGTGCATGCCGATCGCGTCGGCGATGTCGCGCAGGATCAGCGGGCGCAGCGATTGTACCCCATGACGAAAAAATCCATCCTGCTGCTCGACGATTTCGCTCGCCACTTTAAGAATTGTCGTGGCGCGCTGGTGCAGCGACTTGACCAGCCAGTTGGCCGCCTGCATCCGGTCGGCGATGTACTCACGCTCGCCCCTGCTGCGCGCGGCGCTGCTAATCCGCGCGTAATAGCGGTTGTTGATGAGGACGCGCGGCAGGGTGTCGGTGTTCAGCTCGATAATCCAGCCGCCGTCCGGCTCGACGCGCATCAGGATATCGGGGACGATTGGCTGCGCCTGCGGCGGATCGAAGGCAAGGCCCGGACGCGGGTCCAATGACTTGATCTCGCCGACCATCTCGGCGAAGTCATCAGCATCGACCTGGCACAGGCGCAACAGCGCCGGGGTGTTCCGCGCGGCCAGCAGCGGAAGATTGTCGAGCAGCGTCTGCATCGCGGGGTCGAGGCGGTTGCGGTCGCGCAGCTGCAGCGCCAAACATTCTGACAGGTCGCGGGCGAAAATCCCCGGAGGGTCCAGCTCCTGGAGCCGGGCGATGACCGGCTCGATCCGCTTTGGCGAACAACCGAGCCGGGCCGCCGCCTCAGCGATATCACCGCGCAGGTAGCCGGCCTCGTCGATCTGATCGAGCAAATAGACAGCGATCACCCGGTCTGCCTGATTCGGCAGGTCGGCGCCGATCTGCTCGAGGAGATGTTCGCGCAAGGTGCGCGGGCGCGCCGCGGCCTGGTCGAGCCCGGGAAGATCGTCGATGTCGACGGCGCCGTTGCGGGTGCGCCAAGGCTGCGCATCGCCGCCGAAATCGGCCTTGCCGTCGCCTTCGGTGCCGGCAGAAGCGTCCCATTGCTCGGAGCCATCCGGAAAATCGGTCGCGGCTGGCGGGGCGGCTTCGGTGGAACCGTTGGGATCGGTCCCGTTCGCCTCGCCCGGATGCGCGCCGTCCTCGCCCTCGGCTTCGCCGCGCTCAAGCAGCGGGTTCTGCTCGATCTCGGCATCGACGTAGTCGGCGAGCTCAAGGTTCGACAGCTGCAGCATCTTGATCGCCTGCTGCAATTGCGGCGTCATCACCAGCGCCTGGGTCTGGCGAAGCTCCAGCCGCTGCGAAAAACCGATTCTGTTCACAAATCGCTCCGTTCGGAGCGGCTTATAGGCTGAATCTTTCGCCCAGGTAAACGCGTCTCACATCGGCGTCGGCGACGATATCGTCGGGCGCGCCCTCCATCAGCACGCGGCCCTCATGCAAGATATATGCCCGATCGACGATCTGAAACGCCTCTCGGACATTGTGATCGGTGATCAAAACCCCGATGCCGCGGTCTTTGAGGTGCGCCACTAAGTCGCGGATGTCGTTGACCGCGATCGGGTCGATTCCGGCCAGCGGCTCGTCCAGCAGGATGAAATGCGGCTGGGTCGCCAGTGCCCGGGCAATCTCGCAGCGCCGCCGCTCGCCGCCCGACAACGCCATCGCCGGCGCGCGCCGCAAATGGCTGATTGAGAATTCGGCCAGCAGCGAGTCGAGCATCGCTTCGCGCACATCGGGTTCGGCCTCCGCCATCTCGAGCACTGCGCGGATATTCTGCTCGACCGTGAGGCCGCGAAAAATCGACGCCTCCTGGGGCAAGTAGCCGACGCCCAGGCGAGCGCGCCGGTACATCGGCAGTTCGGTGATGTCTTCGCCGTCGAGGCTGACCGTGCCGGTATCGGCCGCGATCAGCCCGGTGATGATGTAGAAACACGTGGTCTTGCCGGCGCCATTGGGGCCGAGCAGCCCGACAACCTCGCCACGCTGCACCGAGACGTGGACGTCGCGCAGCACCGAGCGGCGCTTGAAGCTCTTCCCTAGCCCGCGGCCGACCAGGCCCTGATCGTCGGCAACGAGACGAGGCCGGGCTACAGGCGCCACCATCCCGGGAGTGATCCATTCCGGGATCGGGAATTCGGGCTCGTCGCCGCTGCCCATCACGGCTTCTTAGCCGGCGCCGGTTCGCCAGGCTTGGCTGGCGAGGCCGGCGGCGACGGAGGCTTGGGCTGCCCGGGCGGGCCCTGATCCGTATCTTGCTTCACGAAAACACCCTGCACGCGCTGACGAGTGCTGCCGGGCAGCGTCGAGGCGGGCAGAATGCGGCTGATATTCCGGTTCATGTCCATGACAGCATATTGCCCGGTGATGACGTCCTTGCCGCGGGTGATGACGACATTGCCAAGCAGCGTGCAAATCCCAGTCGTTGCATTATAGACCGCGTAATCGCCGCGTCCGATATCTTCCGCGCCGATAACGACGACATGGCCCTGAGCATCCATCCGATCGATCTTGGAATCTTCGCTCCCAGCGGCCGGCGTGGCACCCGGCTTGTCCGGCGGCTTGCCGGCGACAGCCGGTGAGGCGGGCGGTTTAGCGGGTGCAGATGGCGGGTTGCCTGGCGCTGGAGGCTGGCCCGGCGGCGCATTTTTGATCATATACGCTGTTAAGATATCAGCCTTGACGGTGCGTCCGTTGTGCACCGCAACCGCATCGCCGCGTGCCACCGCGATCTGCTTGGTGTCGTACCACTCAAGCGCATCGCGCGCGGTTACGGTATCGCTAGCCGTGGTCAGTTTCAGCGACTTGCCCCGCATGATGCCGACCCCCTGATCGACATCGTAGTCGGCGCGGTCACCAACGACCGTGCGGTTATCGCGAGTGACGACGACATTCCCTTCGGCTTCGATTCGATAAATCTCGGTATTTCCTTCGGTATTGGCGGCATTGGGATTGGGGGTCTTGATCTGGCGGTAATGCGCTATCAGCGTATCGGCCTTGATCGAGGCAGGTCCGCGCGTCGCCACCGCATTGCCGCGAGCGATGTAGATCTGTTTGTCCTGTTGCCACTCGATGCCGGAATCGGACTGGACGTTGATCGGCGTCCCGCTATCGGTGGTGCCGAGCTGAGCCAGGGCTGGCGGCGCCAGACCCAGCTCAAGCGACACCACCACTACCGCGGCCAGCTTCGCCAAGCTTTTCAGAACCAGGCTCGACATTCAGCTCGGCTTTTTTGGCGCCGGCTTTGGGGGAGCGGGCGCTTTTGCAGCATGGCTCAGCGCAGGGTGGGGCGCGGGGTGAGCCGCCGATCGTGCGACGGCGTGGGCCGGCGCCGGCGGTGGTAGCGGCGCGACTTTGGCCTCGATCAGCGTCGCGGCTTGCGCAATCGGTGGTGGCACGCTGGCGGGCGGCGGCGCCGCATCCACCCCTGACGTGCTACCGCGCAGCAATAGATCCGAATTGCCGGTGAAGATGACGATGTCGCCTTTATCGATGATCTGAAACCCCTCGGCCTTGAGATCGCCCGATGGGCCGTGGCCCTCGACTGGTTCGTGGCCCTCGGCGGCGTTGTTCACCGCATCGAGGCGGGCCGATGCGGTGATGATCTGGGTTCCGTTCTCGTGGGTCAACGTCACGTGGCCGAGCAGGTCGAGAAACTGGGTGTTCGACTGGTAGACGCCGCTGTCGGCGGTGACGACGACATTCGCCCCGTTGTGGCTTTTCAAATCGGCCCTCGGCTGGTCGAGAGCCATCACGTCGTCACGTCCCGGCACCTGGCGGCCGAGCGCCGCGGTGATGATGAACGGGTGGCCAGACCGGTCGGTACCGGCGTAGCGCGGGTTCATCATGCGCAGCTCCCCCGCCTCACGCAGGTCGATCGCCGCGAACCGGAGCCGATCGAAGAGCGGCGCCACACGCGGCCAGACCGCAACGAGCAGCAGGAGAAAGATGCCGACTGCCGGCAGCGCCAGCCGCATCATCGCCACGCGCCGGCTATGGCGATTGCCGGGCAGGTTGCTCAGCCACTCCGTGATTGGCCGCAGTGTCAGTACGCCGCGCGGCGGACGCGCTCCGAAACCGATCGCCCGGGGCGGCCAACCGCTGCCGTTCATGCCACCCCGGCGCGTAGGCAATCGTGCATGTGCAGAAAGCCTGTCGGGCGCCGTCCTTCATCGACGACAAACAGCGCGGTGATGGCAAAACGGTTCATCACCCCGAGCGCCTCGGCCGCAAGAGCCGCCGCCGTGGTCGTCTTCGGGTCGGGATGCATGATTTCGGCGACGGTGCGGTCCAACAGCGCATCGCCCATGTGCCGTCGCAGATCGCCATCGGTGATGACGCCGATCAGCCTGCCGTCGTCATCGATGGCGCCGACGCAGCCAAAGCTCTTGGCGGTCATCACCAGGATCGCCTCGGACATCCGCATCCGCGGCGCGGCAAGCGGCACCTCGTCGCGAGCGTGCATGATATCGCCGACCCGGAGCAGCTTGCGGCCGATCGAGCCGCCGGGGTGGAACAGCTGAAAATCGGCGGTCGAAAAGCCCTTGCGCTCCAACAGCGCCACCGCCAGCGCGTCGCCCAGAGCCAGCATCATCGTCGTCGAGGTGGTCGGGGTCAGCCCCATCGAGCAGGCCTCGGCGGCGGCCGGAAGCGAAAGCACCACGTCGGCCGCCTCGGCGAGGGTCGAGCGCGGATCGCCGGTCACCGCGATCAGCGGAATCCCAAAACGGCGCGAATAGGCGAGGATGTCGGCAAGCTCGGCGCTGTTTCCGGAATTCGACAGCGCCA
>DATNJF010000427.1:0-19704 GCA_035604035.1 Allostellaceae bacterium
AAGCCTATCGCTGGCTGCGGCGGCGGGCGATGAACGAGAGTCGGCGTATGGGAGACATCGCCGCCGAGCTACTTGCCAGCGAGGGGAGGACGACGAAGTGACGAGCCAAACCGCATTTCGTCTGGGGTTGCTGCGGCTGACCGACGCCGCGCCGCTGATCGTGGCGCGTGAGCTCGGCTATTTCGCCGCGGAGAACATCGAGGCGTCGCTCTCGGTCGAGCCTTCCTGGGCGAATATTGCCGACAAGCTCTCCTACGGCCTACTCGACGGCGCGATGATGCTGCCGCCGCTGGCGCTGGCAATGCAGCTCGGGCTGAGGGGCAGCGGCGGGCCCGAGGCGATCGTCGTGCCCGCCGCGCTGAGCCTCAACGGCAACACGGTGACCTTAAGCGAGCGGTGGGCCGGCACGGTCTTGGCGGATGGCGCCGTCTCGGCACTCGATTCCGCGCGCCGCTTTGCGGCGGCGATCCGCGGGCGAAGCGAGAAACCCGTCCTCGGCGTCGTGCATACGTTTTCAACTCACAATTTGCTGCTGCGGTACTGGCTGTCGGCTGGTGGGATCGACCCCGACCGCGATATCGCGTTCACGGTGGTCCCGCCAGCCGAAACCGCCGATGCGCTGGCCTCTGGCAAGATAGATGGGTTTTGCGCCGGCGCTCCGTGGGGCGAAGTCGCCGCGCGATCCAACTCAGGCTTTACTGTCGCGACCTCCCACGCGATCTGGAACCACGGCACGGAGAAGGTTTTCGCGATACGGCGGCGAATTGCCGATGAGGATCCTGGACAGCTCCAGGCAATGCTGCGCGCGGTTTTGCGGGCGGCCGCCTATTGCGACGACCCGCGGAACGTGCCGTCTGTGGCGACGATCCTCGCGCAAGAAAACTATCTTCGGCTTCCGGCGCAAATCATCTCGACATCGCTTCCCGGCGCGCAGACGCACGGCAGCGAGGGCTCGAGCGCCGACGTTTCGGTATTCTTCGCCAATGCGGCAAATTTTCCTTGGCGGTCGCACGCTCAATGGTTCCTGGCTCAAATGCAGCGCTGGGGTTATCTCGGCGAAAATGCTGATCTCGACGCGGCGACGGCGATCTTCCGGCCAGACCTATTCGCGCAAGCCGCCAGCTCCCTAGGGCTTCCGGTGCCGGCGGCATCGACCAAAACCGAAGGCTATCACTCGGCGGATTGGATGCTGCCGGCATTACCGGCGCCGATCCTCATGGGGTCCGATAGTTTCATCGACGGCGCAGTTTTCGACCCATAATAAGTGAAACTTACTATCTGATAGATTTGCCTAAATCTTTTGCACTGCACAAAAATCTAGCGTCTGCCCGAAACCTAGGCAATGCTTTCTAAGTATTGTTGAAACAGCCCTGATTTTTCGCCCAATATTCTTTGGCATGGAGCTTGCGACTGGACGCTTGCTCCCGCGCTAACACGAGTGCGACGCGATAGCGGGAGATGGATTAGCTCCAAGGGCGGGGCATCCACCGCGGGCGGTCCCGCCGCCCCAAGCAAGATCGTGGGCCAAAGCCGGTCCACCGCGACCATCGGGCCCAGCTGTGATGCGTAGGAGTTTTCGCTGTCGGGCGTCCTTCGTCCCGCCGCGCCCGCTGCCGCAGTCTCGCCAGCCGACAGGAAAGGGTAACCGCCAATGAGCACGCGCGATTCAAGCTGGATATCGGACTGGAACCCCGAGGACGAGAAATTCTGGGAAAGCAAGGGCAAGGCTATCGCCCGGCGCAATCTAGTCTTCTCGATCCTGGCCGAACATCTCGGCTTCTCGATCTGGCTGATGTGGAGCATCGTCGTCACCAAGCTACCCGCGGCGGGCTTTCACTACTCGACCGACCAGCTCTTTCAGCTCGTCGCTTTGCCGGGGCTGATCGGCTCGCTGATCCGGTTTCCCTACACCTTCGCGGTGACGACCTTCGGTGGCCGCAACTGGACGATGTTCAGCGCCGCGGTGCTGTTCATCCCGACGCTCGCGCTCGCCTATTTCGCGACCCAACCGGATACGCCGTTCGGGTTGATGCTGCTGGTGGCGGCGACCGCCGGTCTCGGCGGCGGCAATTTTGCCTCGAGCATGGCCAACATCTCGTTCTTCTATCCGGACCGGATCAAGGGCTGGGCGCTCGGCATCAACGCGGCTGGCGGCAATATCGGCGTCAGCACGGTCCAACTCCTGGTGCCGATCCTTATGGGGTTTGGGATCATCAACCTTTACCAGGCGACGCCGGGAGCCGGTGGCGTCTATATCCAGAACGCCGGGCTGATGTGGCTGCTGCCGCTGGCGGTCGCGGTGTTCTGTGCCTACCGCTACATGAATAATCTGACCTCGGCGAAGTCGAGCTTCCGGGACCAGCTGGTCATCACCAAGCGTAAGCATACCTGGGTGATGTCGTGGATCTATATCGGAACCTTCGGCTCGTTCATTGGCTATTCTGCGGCGTTTCCGCTGCTGATCAAGACGCAGTTCCCGGCAATCACGGTGAGCGTCGCCTTCCTCGGCCCGCTGGTGGGATCGATCTCGCGCCCGATCGGTGGACTTCTCGCCGACAAGATCGGCGGCGCCAAGGTGACGTTCTGGAATTTCGTCGCGATGGGCGTCGCGACCATGGGCGTCATGTACTACGTCGACATCAAGAGTTTCGCCGGTTTCCTGACGATGTTCCTGATCCTTTTCGTCGCCACCGGGATCGGCAACGGCTCGACCTACCGGATGATCCCGTCGATCTTCCGCGAGGAGAAGCTGCGCGAGGCGGGCTCAAGCGCGGAGGCAAAGGCGGCGGCACTGAAATCGGCCGTTCTCGAGGGCGCCTCGGCTCTGGGCTTCATCGGCGCGATCGGCGCCTGCGGTGGCTATCTGATCCCGCGCGGCTTCGGCGCCTCGATCGCCGTCACCGGCGGGCCGCATCTCGCGCTCGCGGTGTTTCTCACCTTCTACGTCAGCTGCATCGCGCTGACCTGGTGGTACTACCTGCGCCGTAGCTTCTTGTCGCAAATGGCGCCGACCAGCCTCGCTCAGGCGCGCGTCTGAGACGCGGCATGACCCCTGCTCGCAACGGCAAGGAGCGGCTCGTCGTCGTCGGCAACGGGATGGCGGCGATGCGGACGGTCGAGGAGCTGCTAACTCGCTCTCCCGAGCGCTACGACATCACCGTCATCGGCGCCGAGCCACACCCGAACTACAACCGCATCATGCTGTCCTCGGTGCTGGCGGGCGAAAAGACGGTCGACGAGGTCGTTATCAACCCGCGCGGCTGGTACGACGAGAATGGCGTCACCCTGCTGACGGGAAACCCGGTAACCGCAATCGATCGCGTCGCGAGAACCGTTTCGCTCGCCGGAGTGGGCGACATCTCCTACGACAGGCTGCTGCTCGGCACCGGGTCCAAGCCGCTGGCGCCGCCGATCCCCGGCTTGCAGCTCACCGGCGTCCACGCGTTTCGCGACATCGCCGATGTCGATGCGATGATCGCCGCCTCCGAGCGGCACCGGCGGGCGGTCGTCATCGGCGGCGGATTGCTCGGCCTCGAAGCTGCCTGGGGCCTGAAGCGGCGCGGCATGTCGGTCGCGGTCGTCCATCTGATGTCGACCCTGATGGAGCGCCAACTCGACGCGACCGCGGGTGAACTGTTGCAACGCGACCTCGACTCGCGCGGCATCGCCTTCTTCACCGATGGACAAACCGAGGAGATTCTCGGCAACGACAAGGCCGAGGGCGTGCTGCTGGCCGATGGGCGGCAGATTGAGGCCGACCTCGTCGTATTGGCGATCGGCATCCGCCCCAATATCGATTTGGCGCGCGCCGCCGGGCTCGACGTCAATCGCGGCCTCCTGGTCGGCGACGACATGCGCACGAGCGATCCGAACATCTATGCGGTCGGCGAATGTATCGAGCATAACGGTCAGGTCTTCGGCCTCGTCGCACCGATCTGGGAGCAGGCCAAGGTGTGCGGCGCGCGCCTCGCCGGCAACGATGAGGCGGTCTATGTCCCGCCGCCGATCTTCACCAGCCTCAAGATCACCGGCGTCGACGTGTTTTCCGCCGGCGCGCTCGCCGCGGCCGACGAAGCCGATGAAGAGATCACGCTGCACGACGCCAGGCGCGGCATATACAAGAAGGTAATCCTGCGCGACGACCGGGTCGTCGGCAGCGTCCTTTACGGCCACGTCGTCGACGGACCCTGGTATGTCCAGCTGATGCGCGAAAAGACCGACGTGTCGGCGTTTCGCGATCAGCTCGTTTTCGGCCGCGCCTTTGCCGAGCGAGCCGGCGCCCCGGTGTCCAAGATCGATATCGCCGCGATGCCCGATGCCGAGCAGGTCTGCGACTGCAATGGGGTCTCCAAGGGACGTATCTGCGAGGCGATCCGGGCCAAGGGGCTGACCACGCTCGATGCGGTGCGCGCCCATACCAAGGCGTCGGCATCGTGCGGCTCGTGCACCGCCAAGGTCGAGGCGATCCTCGCCCACCTCGGCGGCGCGGTCGCGCATCGCGCTGACCCGGCGATGTGCAAATGCACCGATCACGGTCACGATGCGGTGCGCCACGCGATCCGCGAGCGGGAATTGAGGACGATCGCCGCGGTGCGCGAGGCGCTCGGCTGGAGGACACCTGACGGTTGCCAGAAATGCCGCCCGGCGCTCAACTACTTTCTGCTCTGCGCCTGGCCGGAGACTTACCGCGACGATGCGCAATCGCGCTTCGTCAACGAGCGGGTCCACGCCAACATCCAGAAGGACGGCACGTTCTCGGTCGTCCCGCGCATGTGGGGCGGCCTGACCAACCCGCGCGAGTTGCGCGCGATCGCCGATGTCGCCGAGAAGTACGCGATCCCGACGGTCAAGGTCACCGGCGGTCAGCGCATCGATCTCTTGGGGGTCAAGAAGGAGCAGCTGCCGGACGTCTGGGGGGACCTTAACAAGGCCGGTCTTGTCTCAGGCCACGCTTATGCGAAGGGGCTGCGGACGGTGAAGACCTGCGTCGGCAGCGAATGGTGCCGCTTCGGTACCCAGGACTCGACCGGGCTCGGGGTCAAGATCGAGAAGATGTGCTGGGGCTCGTGGACCCCGCACAAGGTCAAGCTCGCGGTGTCCGGTTGCCCGCGCAACTGCGCGGAGGCGACGATCAAGGATATCGGCGTCGTCTGCGTCGAGGCCGGCTACGATGTCGTGGTCGGCGGCAATGGTGGCGTCGAGGTGCGCGTCACCGATCATCTCGTGCGTCTTTCCACCGAGGCCGAGGTGCTCGAGCATGTTGGCGCATTTCTGCAGCTCTACCGCGAGGAGGCACGCTACCTGGAGCGGACGGCCCCGTGGGTTGCCCGCGTCGGCATCGACTATGTGCACGAGCGGGTCGTGGCCGACGCCGACAACCGGCGCGCCCTGCACGAGCGCTTCCTCATGTCTCAGCGTATGGTGCAAAGCGACCCTTGGGCCGAGCGCGCCGCCGGCGCCGAGGCACATGAATACCGCGCGCTGGCGGAGGTCGGCTGAATTGGCCGGTCGCCGCTGGATCGAGGTTGGTCGTCTCGACGAGATACCGCGCCGGGGATCGCGCCGGGTGAGGGGCCCCGACGCGGACTTACCAATCGCGGTGTTTCGCACGGCGGATGATCAGGTCTTCGCGCTAGTCGATCGCTGTCCGCACAAGGGCGGCCCGCTCTCCGAAGGAATCGTGCAGGGGTGCGCGGTTGCCTGCCCGCTGCACGGCTGGGTCATTCACCTCGACACCGGCGAAGCTGAAGCCCCTGACGAAGGGCAAGTGTCAATTATCGCGGTGAAGGTCGACGAAGGCCGGATCTGGCTCGCCGCGCCGGAGGCGTGCTCTGCCCGCAAACCGGAGGCCGCATGAGCGACGGCCCGACCCGGACCACCTGTCCTTATTGCGGCGTCGGCTGCGGGCTCCTGGCGTTTTCCGATGGAAGGATCGCGGGCGACCCGGACCACCCCGCCAATCGCGGGCGCCTGTGCTCGAAAGGCGCGGCGCTCGGTGAAACCCTCAGCGATACCGGCCGCCTGCTACGGCCGCAAATCGGTGGCCGCGACGCGAGCTGGGACGAGGCGCTAGACCTGATCGCCGAAACGTTCGCGCGGACCATCGCCACCGACGGGCCGGATGCCGTCGCGCTCTACGTCTCCGGCCAACTCCTCATCGAAGACTATTACGTCGCCAACAAGCTGATGAAGGGCTTCATCGGCAGCGCCAATATCGACACCAACTCGCGGCTCTGCATGGCCTCTTCGGTCGCTGGACACATCCGCGCCTTCGGCGAGGATCTCGTCCCCGGCTGCTATGACGACATCGAAGCGGCCGACCTTGTCGTTTTGGTCGGCAGCAACATGGCCTGGTGTCACCCGGTGCTGTATCAGCGCCTGGCAGCCGCCAAGGAAGCGCGCGGCACCAAGGTCGTCGTCATCGACCCGCGCCGCACCGCGACCTGCGACATCGCCGATCTGCACCTGGCGCTGCGGCCCGGCACCGATGTCGCCGTTTTCGCCGGCTTGCTTGCGCATCTCGCCGCGACAGGAGCCTGTGACAAAGCTTGGACTGAAGACCTCGCCACGGGTTTTGCCGCTGCGGTCGAGACAGCGCGAGCCGCGGCTCCGTCCCCCGCGGATGTCGCGGCGACGGCCGACCTGCCGGTCAGCGATCTCACCCGGTTCTACGATTGGTTCGCTGCGACCGAGCGCACCGTGACGCTCTATTCGCAGGGGGTGAACCAATCGGCGGCGGGAACCGACAAGGTCAATGCAATCATCAATTGCCATCTCGCGACTGGCCGGATCGGGCGCGCGGGAATGGGGCCGTTCTCGCTGACCGGGCAGCCGAACGCGATGGGCGGCCGCGAGGTTGGCGGCCTGGCCAACCAGTTGGCCGCTCATATGAACTTCACCGACGCGAGCATTGACCGGGTTCGGCGCTTTTGGGACGCGCCACGCATGGCGACCCAACCCGGCCTCAAAGCCGTCGAACTGTTCGATGCCGTGCTCGATGGCAGGATCAAGGCGCTGTGGATCCTCGGCACCAATCCGGCCGACAGCATGCCGCGCGCCGGCCGCGTACGCGAGGCGCTCGCCGCTTGCCCCTTCGTCGCCGTCAGCGATTGCTGGCCGACCGCCACGACCCGCTTTGCCGATGTCGTGCTGCCCGCGTCCGGCTGGGGCGAGAAGGACGGCACCGTCACAAATTCGGAGCGCTGCATTTCCCGCCAGCGCGCGTTCCGACCGCCGCCCGGCGAGGCGCGGCCCGATTGGTGGATGTTGTGCGAGGTCGCCTCCCGCATGGGCTGGGGCCGGGCGTTTGGCTATCGCGGGCCGGGCGATATCTTCCGTGAGCATGCCGCGCTGTCGGCCTTCGAGAACGATGGACCCGAGCAGCGGGTCTTCGACATCGGAGCGCTCGCTGATTTGGAGGATGCGGCCTATGACGGGCTGAGCCCGATCCGCTGGCCTGTGGCCACCAAGGCTGCTCTACCCGAGGGCACAGCGCGGCTGTTTGAAAAGCGAACCTGTTTCCCGACCGCGGATGCGAAGGCACGGTTCATCCCAACCCCCTATCGGCCACTCGCGGAGCAGCCCGATGACGACCGGCCGCTCGTGTTAAACACCGGTAGGGTGCGCGACCAGTGGCACACGATGACACGCACCGGGCGCGTGCCTCGCTTGATGAGGCACCAGAGCAAGCCGTTCCTCGATCTCCATCCGGCCGATGCCGCGCGGTTCGGCGTGATGCAGGATGGCCTAGCCCGAGTCGAAACCTGCCATGGCGCGACCATGCTGCAGGTTCGTCTGACAACGGACCAGCGTTCGGGCGATGCCTTCGTCCCGATGCATTGGACCGACGACTTCACTTCGGCCGGGCCGGTCGACCGCCTTGTCGGGGCGATGACCGATCCGGTCTCGGGGCAGCCCGAGCTGAAGGGAACCCCGGTTGGGATCACCCCGGTCGCGACATTCTGGCGAGGGTTGCTGTTACGGCGAACCGGATTGCCGCCCGCCGACGGGGCTTATCATTGGGCACGCACCCCGATCGAGGGCGGCCACGCGTTCGAGATTGCCGGCTGGGAACCCCTGCCGAGCGGCCGGAATACCGCCGCCTGGATCGCGGACATCATGGGCACGCCGCCGGAAGCGGAATTGATGATTTACGCCGATCCCGGACGCGGGGTCTTTCGCTATGCCAGCATCATCGACGATAGCCTTGACGCATGCTTTTTCCTGGCGCGCCGGATGGAAGGGCTGCCGAGCCAAAATGCACTGGCTGCTGCGTTAGGCGCGGTTATACCCCCCGGGACCCGGCTGAGCCTACTTTCCGGGCATGCGGAGCCCGATGCCGCGATTGGCGATGCCGGCGGCGCCGTTTGCGCCTGCTTTGCAGTCGGCCTGCGCACGCTTCATGAGGCGATTATCGAGCGCCGTCTGATCAGTGTTTCCGAAATCGGTGCCGCGTTGGGTGCCGGCACCAATTGCGGGTCGTGCATTCCGGAACTGAACGCCATCTTGCGCGACGTTTGGACCGAGAGTGCCCCGGCGAAGGCCCGGGCTGATATCGCGGCGGGTTACAATCGCCAGGAATAGACTAGCCACTCCTGCGCGGGCTCGCTGTAGCGAAAGTAGATTTGCAGCTCCTCGAACTGGGTCGTGTAGTTCCAGACCCGGCAGGTAAAGGGTTCTCCGGTTTGGAGGTGGCAGGTCGTCACCAGAGCGGAGGTTGGACGATTTCCGAGGGCGAGTAGCGCCTGACTGATCGTCATGCCGCTCTTGAGCCGCGCGGCCAGACCTTCCGGGTCGAATTGCGCCATCGCCGGCACCGAGGCGAACAGCAGCAGCGATAATCCGAACAGCCGAAGTTTCAATTGATTAGCGTGAAACATCTAAGAAATTGCGTTGAGAGAGGTCAGTAATAGGCGGCGCCGCCGTTGACGTGGATGGTCTGGCCGGTGATGAAGCCGCCATCGTCGCTGACGAGGAACAGGCAGGTGGCGGCGATCTCGTCGATCTTGCCCTGGCGCCCCAGCGGGATGCCCGCGGCGTCTGGCGGCCGGCCGCCATACCATTCGGGATTGTCGCGCCTGGTGTCGATGCTGCCTGGCGAGACCACGTTGACCCGGATGTTGTGCGGGGCGAATTCGGAAGCGAGTCCTCGCGCGAGACCGACCAGCGCCATCTTGGCCGCCGAGAGATGGGCGCGGCCGCTACCGCGGCCGGAATACGCCCCGTCGCCGACGAAGAACAGGATGCGACCGTATTTGTTCTCGACCATCTTGCCGATCAGCGCGCGCGTCAGGTAGAGCCCGCCGTCGAGGACGACGCCCCTGACCAGCTCCCAATCCGCGTCGGTCAGTTCCAGGAACGGTTTGTGCGGTCGGATGGCGGCATTGTTGATCAGGATGTCGACGCGCCCGAACTCCGACAGCGCCCGCGCCGCCATCGCCTCGACCTGATCCTTCTTCGCCATGTCAGCGAGGACGCCGACCGCCTTGACCCCGATCTCCTGCGCCTCGCGCACAACGCCGTTGAGCTCCTGCTCGTTCGAGCGCGCGTTGACGACGACGTGCGCGCCCTCGCGGGCCAGCTGCAACACCGTCGCGCGACCGATATTGCGGCCGGAGCCGGTTACCAAGGCGACCTTACCCTCGAGCTTACCCATGACCCGTCTCCCCGATGTCGCTCGTGCGGTCGCTTCCGCGCCATTCGAAATCAGCTTTGCCTCATCGCGCGAAGGGGTACAAGGGGTCGGCAACGCTGATCGGGATTTTGCCATGAGGACCTCTGGACATGAGTGAACCGCACGGCCCGCTCCAGGGCGTCAAGGTTGTCGCCTGCTCGACCGCGCAGGCGGGCACAGTGCCCTACATGCTGATGGCCGATCTCGGCGCCGAGGTGGTCAAGATCGAAGTGCCGGGGGTGGGCGACAATTCGCGCGGCTCGACCGTGCTCCCGGGCATGCCCAGTACCTATTTCGAGACCAACAACCGCGGGGTGAAGAGCGTCACGCTGAACCTGAAGGAAGCGGAGGGGCGCGACATCCTCAAGCAGCTCGTCGTCAAGGCGGACATCTTTGGTCAGAATTTCCGGCCCGGCGCGGCGGAGAAGAACGGCTTCGGCTACGAGGAGCTGAAGGCGGTGAACCCGAAGCTCGTCTACATGTCGATCTCGGGTTACGGCCCCAAAGGGCCGCATGCCGATTTGCCCGGCACCGACTCGATGGCCCAGGCGCTGGGTGGCATCGCCCAGGCCTATTCGGCTCCCGGCCAGCCGTTGCGCACCGGCATCGTCTCGGTTGCCGACGAAACCTGCGCGATCCTTGCCTTCGGCGGCGCGCTGGCGGCGCTCACCCACGCCCGCGCGACGGGGATCGGACAGAAGGTCGATTGCTCGCTGCTCGGCGGCCAGATCCGCCTGATGGGCTGGACCCTGACGACGGCGATGTGGCGCGACCGCGGCCCGGTGACGGGCCAGGCGCGGATCACCGGGACGCCCGAGCGGCCCGGGATCAGCGCCAGCTTCAACGACCGCGACGGCAAGCCGCTGGTGTTTCAGCTCAACGGCAATCGGCCTTGGCGCAACGCGATGACCGCGCTCGGCTTTTACGAAACTTTGGAGAATGCCAGCTTTGGCGATCTCGGCGTCATCATCAATTCCGACGAGAAGCGCCAGGCACTGCTGCGGCTGCTCGACGAGCTGTTCGCGACTGGACCGCGCGACGATTGGGTCGAAAGGCTGCGCGGCGCGGACATCGTCTCTGCGCCGATCAACACCCTGCTCGAGGGCTCGAACGACCCGGACGTGCTGGCCAACGGTTATGTCACCGAGATCGACTACCCGAAACACGGCAAGCGGCTGAAAGTGCACGGCTCGCCGTGGCACTTCTCCGAGACGCCGGCCCAGATCGGGATCGCCCCTGAGCTCGGGCAGCACAACGACGAAGTCCTCGCCGATCTTGGCTATAGCGCGACGGAAATCGCGGACCTGCGCGAGCGCAGGATCATTTGACGCCGGCGGCGGCCCTCGCGCTGCTCGGCATGGCGCCGCGCAGCAACGTCTTCCGTGCGGCCCATTCCTCTTCCACCGGCAGCGTTTCGAGGAATTGCACCTCGCCGCCGGCATAGAGCGCGACCGGCAACCCGTCGCGATACAGCACGCGGTTGACCGTCAGCGCCGAGAGCCTTGGGCCGGGCGTGAGAATACCCACCAGGTTCAGCGGGTCGGCGCCCGACAGCGATACGAACGCGCCGCTAGGCGCCTTGCGCCGCACCTCGCGCAGCGCGCCCACCGCCTCGGGCAGGGCGAATTGCTCGCCGGCGAAGCCCGCGACGAACCGGCCGCCGCGGATGTCGCCGCGCGCTTCCAGTCGGCGGTAGACGCGCAGCAGATCCCGCCATGGCGGGAGCCACGCCGCCTCGCGCTCTATCAGCCGCCAGAACACGACGCCGTAGCGGCGCAACAAGGTGTGGGCGAGGTGTTCGGCCGCTTCGCCAGCCGCCTTCGGGTCATCGGGGCGTGGCCGGCGCGCCAAGGCCCAGCGGCCGGCGCCTTCCATCGCGAAGCTGACCGCGCGGCGGCGACGTTGGCTCCCGCTCGCGCTCGGCGTCAGCAGCGCGCGCAGTCCGGCGAAGCTGTCGGAGGCGACGAGGCCGAGCGCGACGAGCTCGCCCAGCCCCTCCTCGACCTGAGGCTTTAGCAGCCCGCTGCCCTCGACCAGCTCGTCGAAAAACGACGCGCCCTCCTGGCGGATCACCTCGACGACGCGGCGTGCCGAGGCACCGGGTTCGGCAGCGTCGGCGGCCGGCGACAGCAGCGTCCACAGCGCGACGTTGCGGCGGGCGAGCAGGGCGATCGGCGTCGACCGCACCGGCGTGGCGCCGCGCCCGGCATCGTCCGGCCGCGGGCTCCGCGGCCGCAGCCGCGCCCAGGCAACGCGGCCAGACAGGCACAGATCGTCGAGCCACACCGGATCGTATCCGGACAGCCGCGCCGGCAGGATCTCGCTTTCCCAGGCGCCGGCGGCCGCCTCAAACCCCTCGAGCTGTCCGACAATCGCCGCGAGTGAGTCCGGGCCCTCCATCCGCGTGCCCGGAGCGACGCGCTGCCAATCGAGCAGGAAGCGCAGGAAGTCGCGCGCCGCGACCGGCTCGATCTCGGCGCGCAACCGGTTGACCGTGTAGCGGTGGATGCGCGCGAGGAGACGCCGCTCGCACCATTCGTCGCTTTCGGCCCCGGGCGTGAACCGGCCCCGCAGCGCAAAGCCCTCGGCTTCCAGCGCGGCGAGCGGCGCGGCGATCTCGTGCGCAGCAAGGCCGAGCGGTGCGGCCAGCGCCTCGACATCGACGGGACCGAGGCCTTCGAGACGCCCGCGCACAATCTCGACCAACGCCAGATCGGCGGACCACTCGCGCTCGGCGTAAGCAGTCGGCGCGGCGATCGGCGGGTCGAGCATCGCGTCGGGCCACAGCGCCTGAAACTGCGGCAGCCGCTCGGCGGCGACCCACAGCGTGGCTCCGCCATGCTGCAAGCGCCCCGCGCGGCGGCTGGCCGCCAATTCGACAAGCCACCCGGCCCAGCCCGGCGTGTTGCCGATTTCGGCCTCGGCGAGAAACCCGAGCCAGACGAGGGCATCGTGCATCTCATCGGCGTTTTCAGGCGCGGGCCAGGCCTCCTCGCGCACCCGCGCGATCGCCTCGGGATCGAGCCGACCGAGATCGGCCGCCTCCTCAGGCGCGAGCCAGCGGCGACCTATCACCGCCTGGGTCCGGCGCTCTTCGAGCGGCGCATCGTCGAGGAAGGCGTAGGGCCGCGCCGACAGCACTTCCAGCGCGAGCGGCGAGGGCTCGGTCAGGTCGCGTGCGACGACTCGGACCTCGCCGGCCTCGATTTGGGTGAGCAACCGCTCCAGCCCCTCGATGTCCATCGCCTCGTGAAGGCAATCGCCGATCGCCTGGCGCACCAGCGGATGATCGGGGATCTCGCGCTCGCCGGAGATATTCTCGGCGCAGGCGAGTTGGTCGGGGAAGATCGCCGCGACCAGGTCCTCGGCGTCCATGCGGGCGAGCTGCGGCGGAACCTTCTTGCCGCCGCGAAAGCGCGGCAGTGCCAGCGCAACGCCGGAAACCCAGCGCCAGCGCGTCATGAACATCGGCGAGTCGAGCAGCGCCTGGGTCAGCACGCCGCGTACGCTCGCCGAGTGCAGATAGCGCGGCACCTCGTCGAGCGCGAAGCTGTGCACCGTGGTCAGCGACAGGCTGATATTGTCCTCGGTCGCTGCCGCCTGCAGCTCGAAATTGAACCGGGCGCAGAACCGCTTGCGCAACGCCAGGCCCCAGGCGCGGTTGAGCCGGCTGCCATAGGGTGAGTGGATGACCAGCTGCATCCCGCCGACCGCGTCGAAAAAGCGCTCGAACACCAGCGTTTCGAGCGTCGGCAACACCCCAAGCGCGGCATGGGCGGCGGCGAGATATTCGACGAGCTGGCGGGCCGGAGCCTCGCCAATCCCGACCTCGTCGACCATCCAGCGCAACGCGCTATCGATGCCGCCCTCGTCGAGCCGCGCCGCGATCTCGCCGTGCAACCGCGACACCGACGCCGACAGCTCGTCGCTGCGGCCGGGCGCTTCACCGAGCCAGAACGGAATGTTGGGCGGCATGCCCTGCGCATCCTCGACCCGCACGGTGCCGCGCTCGACGCGCTGGATGCGATAGGCGGCGTTGCCCAGTTGAAAGACGTCGCCGGCGAGGCTCTCGACCGCGAAATCCTCGTTGACCGTGCCGATGATCTGGTTCTCGGGCTCGAGCAGAACCTGGTAGTCGGCGGTGTCGGGGATGGTGCCGCCCGAGGTTAGCGCCGTCATCCGCGCACCGCGCCGGCCGCGCAGCAGGTGGTTGACCGCGTCGTGATGAATGAGCGCACCGCGCCGACCACGCCTGGTGCTAAAGCCCTCGGCCAGCATCGCGATGGCGGTGTCGAAATCCGCTCGGGGCAAGTTCCGATAGGGCCAGGCCTGGCGGATCAGCGCGTAAAGCTCGTCCTCGCTCCATTCGCGCGATGAGACCTCGGCGACGATCTGCTGCGCCAGCACGTCGAGCGGCAGCTCGGGAATGGTCAAGGCATCGAGCTCGCCGCGCCGCACGCTGTCGAGCAGCGCCGCGCATTCGACCAGCTCGTCGCGCGACAGCGGGAAGAGGCGGCCTTTGGGCGTGCCGTCGACCGCGTGGCCGGAGCGGCCGACGCGCTGCAGGAAGCTGGCGATCGAGCGCGGCGAGCCGATCTGGCAGACCAGGTCGACATCGCCGATATCGATGCCGAGTTCGAGCGAAGCGGTGGCGACGAGCACCTTCAGCTCGCCGCGCTTCAGCCGCTGCTCGGCGTCGAGCCGCGCTTCCTTGGCGAGGCTGCCGTGATGCGCGGCGATATGTTCCTCGCCGATCCGCTCCGACAACTGCCGGGTCGCGCGCTCGGCCAGACGCCGCGTATTGACGAAGACCAGCGTCGTGCGATGCGCCTCGATCAGCTCGGCGAGCCGGTCGTAAACCTGCGCCCACACCTCATGCGACATCACCGCCTCGAGCGGCGACGACGGGATTTCGAGCGCGAGGTCGCGGGCTCGGCGATGGCCGGTGTCGATGATCGTGCAGTCGGTCTCTGAGGTTCCGACGAGGAAGCGGGCGACCGCCTCGATCGGCTTCTGCGTTGCCGACAGGCCGATCCGCAACAGTCCGTCGCCACACAGCGATTTGAGCCGTTCGAGCGACACTGCCAGATGCACGCCGCGCTTGTTCGAGGCGAGCGCGTGGATTTCGTCGACGATCACCGACCGCGTCGTCGCGAGCATCTTGCGCCCGGATTCCGAACCGAGCAGCAGATACAGCGATTCCGGTGTCGTCACGACGATATGCGGCGGTTTCTTCGCCATCCGCTGGCGCTCGGCCGGCGGCGTGTCGCCGGTGCGCACCCAGGTGCGGATGTTGTGAGCCGGCAGCCCGCGCGCCCGCAGCTCCTCGGCGATCCCGGCGAGCGGCGCCGCCAGATTTTTCTGGATGTCGTTGGACAGCGCCTTGAGCGGCGAGACGTAGACGACCTGTGTTTCGTCTTCGAGACCGCCGTTTTCCAGACCCTGGCGCACCAGCCCGTCGATCGCGGCGAGAAACGCCGCCAGCGTCTTGCCCGACCCGGTCGGCGCGGCGATCAGCACATGGCGCCCGGATTTGATCGCCGGCCACGCTTCTGCTTGCGCCGCGGTGGGCGCCGCAAAGCTGCGGTGGAACCAGGCGGCGACCGCCGGATGAAAGAGCGAAGCGAGCGTCATGCGAGATCGAAATGTCGGCTGTAACTCGGGGCGTTGCAAGCTTTGGCGAGCGTAGCGCCGGGATGCATCTTGACGCCATGGATTCGCTCTCGCCTTCCGGCTAGGATCGCTGTGATGGTTCCCCGCGAGGGGATAAGAGGGAATGCGGTGCGGGCCCTGACCTTACGAGTCCTGGTCCAAATCCGCGGCTGCCCCCGCAACTGTAAGCGGCGAGCCTAGCGCCATCGAAGCCACTGGCGGCGGCCTGCGGGTCGCCCTGGGAAGGCGGCGCAAGGCGGCGACCCGCGAGCCAGGAGACCTGCCATCGCCGTGGTCATGCGCGGGCGCATCGGACGGGGTGATCCGGTGGGAGGTCGGAAGCGGCGCTCGCGCGCCATCGCTGGCGACTGATCTCCTCCGTTCGCGCTGATGCCTTGGCCGGAGACGGCGGCGGAGTGCGACGATGTTCCTCATTCCCGCCGATGTCTTCAGCGACGGAGCAGCCAACATGCGCGCCAGGCTGATCGGCATCTACACGATTCTCGTCATCGCGAACCTGCTCGCCTGGGCATGGGCGCTCGTCGCCTTCCACGCCCACCCGGTGCTGCTCGGCACCGCGTTCCTCGCCTACACGTTCGGCCTCAGGCACGCGGTCGACGCCGACCACATCGCCGCGATCGACAACGTCACCCGCAAGCTGATGCAGAGCGGTAAGCGACCAGTCGCGGTCGGCTTTTTCTTCGCGCTCGGCCATTCGACGATCGTCGTGCTCGCCTCGCTGGGTGTCGCCGCGGCCACCGTGGCGCTGCAGAGCCGGTTCGCCGCGTTCAAGGACGTCGGTGGACTGATCGGCACCAGCGTGTCGGCGTTCTTCCTCTTCGCCGTGGCGCTCGCCAACATCGCCATACTCGCGGGTGTCTACCGCACCTTCCGCCGGGTGCGGCACGGCGGCGCCTATGTCGAGGAGGATTTCGAGCAGCTCCTGGCGCAGCGTGGCCTGCTTGCCCGGCTGTTCCGCCCGGTCTTCCGTTTCGTGACGCGGAGCTGGCATATGTATCCGCTCGGCTTCCTGTTCGGGCTCGGCTTCGAGACCGCGACCGAGATCGCCATCCTCGACATTTCCGCCGCCGAGGTGTCACGCGGGCTCTCGCCGTGGTCGGTGATGGTGTTCCCGGCGCTGTTCACCGCCGGCATGTCGCTAGTCGACACGACCGACGGGGTTTTGATGCTCGGCGCCTATGGCTGGGCTTTCGCCCGGCCGATCCGCAAGCTCTACTACAATCTGACGATCACCTCGGTTTCGGTGCTGGTGGCGTTGGTTGTCGGCGGGATAGAGGTCCTGGGCCTGGTCGGTGGTCAGCTCGGCCTCGAGGGGCCGCTATGGAGCGCGGTCGGCGCGCTCAACGATAATTTCGGCACGCTCGGCTACCTAATCATCGCGATCTTCGCGCTGAGCTGGCTGGTCTCGATCGCCATCTACCGCATCCGCGGCTACGACGCGATCGAGGTAAGCGGCGAGGGGTAAACGTCCCATCGTCATTGACCCGGCATCGGCGCTCCCCACATCTAGCGCGTCGCGCCGGTGGAATCGGCGCGGGCGGCCTTCGCCGGAAGGCCCTTTTGCATGGGGCATAGGTTCATGGAACCGCAGGAACGCGACCTGATCACCACGCTGTTGACCCGCCTGCAAGGCGCGGCCGGTCAGCCCAAGGATACCGAGGCAGACGCGCTGATCCGCCAGGCGATGACACAGATGCCGGACGCACCGTATTACCTGGTGCAGACCGTGCTGATCCAGGATCTGTCGCTGCACAGCGCGCAGAACCGGATCGCCGAATTGGAGCAGCAGCTCGCCAGCGCTAGCCAGCCGCCACCGCGCACCAGCTTTCTCGGCGGGCTTCTCGGCGGTGGCCAGCAACAGCAGGCCAGCGTGCCGTCCGCCGGTCCGTGGACGCGAGCGCCGCAAGCCGCGCCTCCGCCGCAGCCGCAATACGCGCAACCCGGCTCTGCGCCCGGTTATGCCCAGCCCGGCTACGCGCCGGCGGGCGGCGGCATGTTTGGCGGCGGCGGCAACAGTTTCCTGCGTTCGGCGGCGACGACCGCGGCTGGTGTCGCCGGCGGCGCCCTCTTGTTCCAGGGCATCTCGTCGCTGTTCGGGCACAGCTATGCGAGCGGCCTCGGCGGCTTTGGCGGCTTGGGCGGGATGGGAATGGGGACCGGCCTCGGCGAGACGGTGATCAATAACTATGGCGGTACCAATCCGAGCTCCGCCGGCGCCGGTTACGCGGGCGGCAGTGCTGGCGGCGACGACTATGCCGGCAATACCGGCAACGATTTCGGTGGCGGCGGCAACGACTATGCCAGCGATAGCGGCAGCGATTTTGGCGGCGGCGGGGGCGACCCGTCCTGCTAACCTGTGATCCGAGACAAACGAAAAGGGCCGGGATTTTCCGGCCCTTTTTGTTGTGCGGTGCGCTCGCTAGCGGCGACCCACTGGGTCGGGGCCGAAGCGATTGCTGCCAATCGTTCCGCGCAGGCAGCCGAATTCGACGAAGAACCAGATATCGATGCCGAATGTGACCACGCCCAGGACGATGACCAAAATGCCCACACCGCCCAATGCCGGCAGCGCCGCGTCCGTGCCTCCGGCGGCAAGGGCGACGATCGCCGTCCCGACCCAAGCCAATAGCAGGATGGTGAAAACGAATGTCGGGACGTAGAGGAAAAGACTCCACCACCCCGATTTATTGCGGTCGTGAATGCGTTTGACCAGAATCGCGATCGACGGCCAGAACATTGCCAGGGAAAAGATGAAAATGGTGATCGAGATGGCGATATAAAGATTTGACCCTGATCCGGCTATCGCGGCGATGATCTCCAAAGTGAAGTAGATCACTACGTATGGAACGACGAATCGCAGCCAATACTGAGATCGCGAGATCCGGCCGTTTAGCGAGAAATAGAACGGCCAGAAACCCGGCTGCACGTAGACCGGCTCGACCAGGTAGATCTCGGTCGCGCGCTGATCGATCGCCTGAAAATCGACAACGTCGCCGCGCTGCGGCCGGCCGGCGCCGCGCCATTCGGCAGTCACAAAATCGTAGCGCTGACCGTCATAGCCGCTGATCGCGCCGGTGTTCGTGTCGGGATCGAAACCGAGAACGTTGCCTTTCATCGCAAATCGGCGGCTGTCTGGCTGATTACTGGTGCGGGACCGGATCGGCGCCGAAGCGGTTGCTGCCGATCGTCCCGCGCAGGAACATGATCTCGATCATCGGCCAGAACTGGACCAGCGGCACGAACATCAACAGGATGAATGGCCAGGGCCAATCGCGGTCATGCACACGCTTGATGAGGATGGCCAAGTTTGGCCAGAACGCGATGAGCGCGAAAATGGCCCAGATGAGGTAGATGACGCCGGCTCCGCTGGTGTTTCCCGCCGCGGCCATGGCGCCAATGATCGCAAAAAGGACGATGGTGACGATAGCGTAAGGGACGACGAACCTCAGCCAATATTGCGAGCGCGAGATCCGCCCGTGCGGCGAGAAATAGAACTGGCCCAAGCTCGGCTGCACATATTCGGCATCGACCAGATAGATCTGGGTCGCGCGATCGCCGCTGGGCTGAAAATCGACGATGTCACCCTGGCGTGGCCGGGCCTGCCCGTGCCAATCCGCGGTCACGAAGTCGTAACGCTTACCATCATGGCCGCTGATAGCCCCGGTATTGGTGTCGGGGTCGAACCCGATGATATTCCCCTTCATGGCGGTCCCCAATTTTTTGCCGGCTAAATTGTACCTGCTGGCGTGCCCAAGCGATAGTTGCAAGGGCTTTTGGTCAGTTCACCGCTTTGGTGATACGCCGAATTACCAGAGCCAGGAGGCAGGACGCTCGTAAGCGAGGCCAAGCGAGATCGCCTGCATTCCTTTGACGCACCGTACGATCCACCAGACCAGCACGAACATCAGCCAGAAAAAGCCGACGATGATGATGCAGGTAATGAGGCCGATGAACGCGTAGAGCATACCGATCCAAAACGTGCGAATTTGGAATCGGTAATGCGTCTGCACCCATTCGGGCGCATCGGCCCTGTTCACATAGGCCATGATGACGCCGACGATGCTGGTGATCCCGACCAGCAGGCTGACCAGGTAGAGAATGTAGACCGTGTTCGCGTCCGAGCCCTGGCTGGGGTCGCCGCGCGCGACAAGCGGGTAGATTTGCGTCGCGCGCTGGCCGTCGGCGATGAAATCGACGGTTTCGCCGCGGCCCGGCTGGCCCGGTCCGCGCCACTCCAGCCGGACAAAGTCGTAGCGCTGGCCGTCATGGCCGGTGATCGCGCCGGTATTGCTGTCCGGGTCGAAGCCGAGGATGTTGCCTTTCACGCTGCCGCCCTCTGCCGCCGTTGCGGTGAGCCT
>DATNJF010000428.1:0-3660 GCA_035604035.1 Allostellaceae bacterium
GCGCCGACCAGCCGCGACACGCCGATCCCGTAGGAACCCATCTCCAGCGGCACGGTAGTACCGTCGGCGAGGCTGACGACAGCCCCCATCGGCGCCGAATACTTGGTCCCGAAATTGAACACATGCCCGACCTCGATGCCACGCGCGGTGACCAGCTCGCTCTCCGGCAGCGGGCATTTCGCCGCGTCGTGCATCTCGTCGGTGGCGGCGTAGCGCGCGGTCCACTCCTTAAACAGCGGCTCGAGGTCGCCGTCGTAATCGACGTCCTCCGAAAGGATATCGGCGTCGAGCCACGCTTTGTCGCAGTACACCTCCGACTCGCCGGTATCGGCCAGGATCTGGAATTCGTGGCTGAGCTCGCCCCCGATCGGACCGGTATCGGCGCGCATCGGGATCGCCTTCAAGCCCATCCGGGCGAACGTGCGCAGATAGGCGACGAACATCTTGTTGTAGGCGTGTTTCGCCGCCGCCGCGTCAAGATCGAAGCTGTAGGCGTCCTTCATCAGGAACTCGCGCCCGCGCATCACGCCAAAGCGCGGCCGCACCTCGTCCCGGAACTTCCACTGAATGTGATAGAGATTTTTCGGCAGATCGCGGTAGCTCTTGATCGCATCGCGGACGATCGCGGTGATCTGCTCCTCGTTGGTCGGGCCGTAGAGCATCTCGCGCTCGTGCCGGTCGCGGATGCGCAGCATCTCCTTGCCGTAATCGTCATAGCGGCCACTCTCGCGCCACAGCTCGGCGGGCTGTATCGTCGGCATCAGGATTTCCTGAGCGCCAGTCCGGTCCTGCTCCTCGCGGACGATCTGCTCAACCTTCTTCAAGACGCGCAGGCCCAAGGGCAGCCACGAATAGATGCCGGCGCTCGACTGACGGACCATCCCCGCGCGCAGCATCAGCCGGTGCGAGACGATCTGCGCCTCGCTCGGGTTTTCGCGGATGACCGGCAAGAAATACTGGGAAAGGCGCATGGGCGGCTACTTTTGCTGACGGGCGCGCACTCTAGGCAAGACACCCTCGCCTGTCCATTGAGCGACCTAACCGTGGAATGACGGGGCGAGCGATTTCCCAAAATCGCGCGATGCTCGGAACCCAAGAAACCGCGTGACCCAACCGTAAGTCCTGCGTAAGATGCCGGCAAAAGCATGTTGCTTGGGCAAAAGCCCGGCCCGAGTTCAGGGAGGCTCGCAAACAAACCGGTCGACGGCGGAAATCGCGACCGGATAAAAGGAAAACGGTGCTGGCAGGGCTTGTCCCTGCCTATTTTTTGTTCAAATTGTCGCTGTGACCTGCCGATCCGCAGCGCATCTGCTGTCGGGTTTTCGCGGTTGCCATAGCGGGCCACGCGATTATTCTGCGCGCCCTTCACCGGATAGCGAACGGCGCCCCCCCAATCTGGCGCAAGGACGAGGCAATGACTCACAAGAACGGCTGGCATTTCTTTATGAACCCGGGACCGACCAATATCCCGGATCGCATCTTGCGGGCGATGGATCGCGCGACGATGGACTTCACCGGCGCCGAGTTCCGCGCCATCGCCGACGAATGCTTCGCCGGCCTGCAACGGGTCTTCAAGACCACCGCTCCCATCCTGGGCTACGCCTCAACCGGGCATGGCGCGTGGGAAGCTGCGCTGGTCAATTTGTTCTCGCCCGGCGACAAGGTGCTGATCGTCGAGAGCGGGTATTTTTCGCAGAACTGGGGCTTGCGGGCCGAGGCCTTCGGGCTCGAGGTCGAGACGCTGCCTAACGATTGGCGCCGCTCCGCCGATCCGGCCAAACTCGAGGCCCGGCTGCGCGAGGACAAGGGCCACGAGATCAAGGCCGTGCTCGCCGTCCACAACGAAACCTCGACCGGTGTCGCCCATCCGATTGCGGCGATGCGTAAGGCGATCGACGCCGCGGGACACCCCGCGCTGTTCTGCGTCGACACGATCTCCTCGCTCGGCTCGTTCGATTTCCGGATGGACGAATGGGGCGTCGATGTCACCGTCGTCGGTTCGCAGAAGGGGCTCATGCTGCCGACCGGCATGGCCTTTACCGGGGTCAGCGCCAAGGCGATGGCGGCGACCGCGGTGGCGAAGCTGCCGCGCGTCTACTGGGATTGGCGCCGGCTCCTCGGCCAGAGCCCGCAGCAGGGCTACTGGAACGGCACTGTCCCGGTGCACTTCTTTTACGGCCTACAGGAAGCACTGAAGCTGCTCGAGGACGAGGGTCTCGACAATGTCTTTGCCCGCCATCACCGCCTCGCCGAAGCGACTCGGCGCGCGGTGCGCACCTGGCGGCAGAATGACGGGCCTGAGCTCTACGCGACCGATCCCGCCGGGCAATCGAATTCGGTCACCGCGATCCTCTTGCCTGACGGTCACGATGCCGACGCTCTGCGTCAGCTCTGCCTCGACAAGTTCAACGTGTCGCTCGGCGGCGGGCTCGGGCCGCTGAAGGGCAAGCTCTTCCGCATCGGTCATCTCGGCGATGTTAACGAGGCGATGGTGCTGGGCGCGCTCGGCGCGATCGAAATCTCCTTGGAGCTCGCCGGCGTGCCGCATGGCCGCGGCGGCGTGCAGGCGGCAATGGAGTATCTCGCCTCCGAGGTCTAATTGAAGTCGACTGCCGACACGGCTATATACCGGCGCGGCGCGGAAAGGATCGAGCGATGAAGGAAAAGATTCACCCCGACTACCACGAGATCACCATCCTGATGACCGATGGCACCTCGTACAAGACACGCTCGACGTACGGTAAGGAAGGCGACACGCTACGCCTCGACATCGACCCGAAATCGCACCCGGCCTGGACCGGCGGCCAGCAGCGTCTGCTCGACACCGGTGGTCAGCTCGCCCGCTTCAATAAGCGCTTCGGAAATTTCGGCCCGAAGAGCTAGGCGCGCGGCGCCACGACGCCGTTGGGGGTCACTCGACCCCCCTTGAATCCCCGCCTTAAGCCAACCAGATTCATCGTCTGCGGTCGCCCATCGGGGGCCGTGCACTAAGCCCGGGGCTGGGCCATTTGGCCGGTCCCATAACCCGTGTCGCTCATTGGAGGATATGGTCATGGATCGTTTTGACTTCTCACCCCTGTTTCGTTCAACGATCGGCTTCGATCGCCTCGCCCGCCTGGTCGATAGCGCTGCCCGCTTCGATGGCGCCGCTCCCGCCTACCCGCCTTACAACATCGAGTCGACTGGCGAAGACTCCTACCGCCTGACCATGGCGGTGGCTGGCTTCTCACGTGACGAGATCGACATCACCGTGCAAGAGAACTCGCTGGTGATCTCGGCCAAGGCGCAGAAGGAAGACGAAGAGGTGAACGGCCGCTATCTGCACCGCGGCATCGCCAGGCGCGCCTTCGAGCGGCGCTTCAGCCTTGCCGACCACATCAAGGTCAGCGGCGCGAGCATGGATAACGGCTTGCTGCACGTCGACCTGGTCCGCGAGGTGCCGGAAGAGGCCAAGCCCCGCCAGATCAAGATCGGCGAGGTGGTGAAGCAGCCGCAGGTGGCGCAGCAAAAGGCCGCGTAACCTAGAGCATAGCCGCATTGGCTGGAATCGCTGAAAGGGGTTTCTAGACCAGGTAAAGTGTGATTCGCTGGTCCGACCGCAAGATGTGGGGGACAGCGATGGCCTGGCGGCAGGGACAGAGCTATTCGGAGGACCTGCGG
>DATNJF010000429.1:0-11163 GCA_035604035.1 Allostellaceae bacterium
AGCCAACGCTGCCCCAGCGGGTCGCAAAGTTCGAGCCGACGATGGCGCCGTCCTCCTCGGCGACGAAGGCCTCGACATGCTCGGAGCGAAAGCGGTTGGTGTGAAGATCGCGGTCTTCCCAAAAGCCTGCCGGGTCTGAAGCCCCGAAAAACGTGCCGAACGCGGTTCGCACGATCCGCCAGGCTTCCGGCAAATCGCTCTCGGTTAGGGGTCGAACGGTCGCCATATCGTTCTCCTCGGAGGTTGGCGATGCTATCTGCCGCTGGGGCTTGCAACCGCAGTAGGGAAGCCGCGCCGGGTCTTGGCCATCGATGGGCAAAAATGCCGCTGAACCTTACGTCAACTTGACAGGCTTCACCGCGTCGAACCATGTTCTCGCCGCGTCAAACGGATAATGGCGCTTTGCCGTCGCGGGGGCGGCATTTCAGGGGAGGAAGTCGATGCGGTTGCGTCATTGCCTGGGCCTGGCCCTTGCCGCCGCGGCGAGCACGCCGTTCGCCGCGCTGGCCGCGGATACGATCAAGATCGGCTTTCCGATGCCGTTGTCCGGGCCAACCGCGGTTTATGGCGAGCCGATCCTCAAGGGCGCGCAAATGGCCGTTGACGAGATCAATGCCAAAGGCGGTGTCCTCGGCAGGAAGCTCGAACTCATCGCGCGCGACAGCAAGGCCAACGCCGATGAGGCGGTGCGGCTCGCCCGCGAACTGATTATCAAGGACAGTGTCGATTTCCTCGCGGGCACGCTGACCTCCGCCGAGGCGCCGGCGGTATCGACGATCGCCAGGGAGAACAAGATCGTCTTTGTCGCGCCGACGGCGAAGACGATGAAGCTGACCGCGTCGGAAAACCTGCACCCCTATATCTTCCGCGTCGCCTCGAACACGATGATCGAGGGACGCACGAGCGCGTCGATCGTCGCGAAATGGACCGATGTGAAGAGGGTGGCGACGATTGCGCCGGACTACGCCTACGGGCGCGACGCGGTTGCCGCCTTTGTCGATTACCTGAAGAAGCTGCGACCCGACATCCAGATCGTCGACCAGCAATGGCCGAAACTGGGCGAGCCCGACTTTACGCCGTTCATCACGGCGCAGATGAGCCAAAAGCCGGATGCGGTTATGTGCGACGTGTTCGGCGGCGATTTTGTTTCTTTGGCGAAGCAGGCGGCGCCGCTCGGCTATTTCAAGGCGATCAACTACAAGCTTATCGACGGCGGCGAGGTCGGCACGGTGGATGAGGCTCAGGCGCTCGGCGGCGACTATCCCTATGGGATCTGGTCCGACAGCTACGATCCGGTGGTCTGGGCGGGCAGTAACGAGCCGGCGGACCACAAGGCCTACGAGGACCACCTCAAGGCCTTCATGAAATCCGATTACGGCTCGGGCTGGGCGATTGTCGGCTATCAGTCGATCCAGGCGCTGGCCGCCGGCATTGCCAAGGCCGGCAGCACCGACTCCGACAAAGTATCGGCTGCGCTGAAGGGCCTCACGTTTGACACCCCGGTCGGCAAGCGCACCTTCAATCCCAACACCCAAGAGACCGAAGCCGGCGAATATTGGGCGCAGATAATCAAGGACGCGACGCATCCCTTCGCGGTGATGAAAGAGCCGACCTACATGGATCCTCAGCCCCTGCTGAACTAACCAGACTATCTTTTTGAACGACGCCCGCGTGCCGCCGATGACGGCCGCGGGCTTTCGTTGAGTGCGGCCTGAGCAAAGGGCAAGGTTGGTAGCGCAGTGAACATTTCGTCGTTGTTCAGCCAGTTCATGGGCGGCCTGACCGCGGCGATGTTCCTGTTCCTCATCGCCTCGGGGCTGTCGCTGATCTTCGGTGTGCTGCGCGTCCTCAACTTCGCGCACGGCTCGTTCTATATGCTCGGAGCCTATATCGCCTGGCAGGTGGTGCACTGGGCACAGCCGAGCGGAGCGGCGTTCTGGCTGGCGGCGCTCGGCGCTGCGCTCGGCGTCGCCATTCTCGGCGGCGTCATTGAGCGGCTGCTGTTTCGCTTTCTTTATGGCCGCGAGGAGCTCTATCAGCTGCTCTTCACCTATGCCCTGGTGCTGATCCTCGGCGACGCGGCGAAAATCATCTGGGGCACCGACCAGTTGTCAGTGTCGCGGCCGGCGATCCTCAACGGCGGGTTCGAGGTGCTCGGCACGACGGTGCCTTACTACAATTTGTTCATCATCCTGATCGGGCCGGCGATAGCGCTCGGCGTCTGGCTGATGCTGACCCGCACCTCGCTCGGCCGCATGGTGCGCGCCGCCGCGCTCGACCGTGAGATGCTCGACGCGCTCGGCGCCAATGTCGGTTGGCTTTACACCGGCATGTTCATGCTGAGCGCAGCGTTGGCTGGGCTCGCCGGAGCGCTGGTGACGCCGATCCAGAGCATCGTGCCGGGAATGGATGTCGAGATCATCGTCCAGGCTTTCATCGTCGTGGTGATCGGTGGGCTCGGCTCGTTCTGGGGCACGTTCTGGGGATCGATGCTCTACGGCCAGGTGCTGTCGTTCGGCATCCTTATCTTTCCCGGTTTCTCGCTGTTCTCGGTCTTCGCCCTGATGACGGTGATCCTCATCGTCCGGCCTTGGGGTCTGTTTGGGAAGCCGATCCGATGAGCCGATTCAATCTCCGATCGGAGCGCGTGCCGTGGGCTTTGATCGTCTTTCTGATCGCACTGTGGCTGCCGTGGGTCGGTTCGCGATACGACACGCTCATCGGCACTCAGATCCTCATCTACGCGTTGTTTGCGCTGAGTCTCAACTTGCTGTTGGGTGTGACGGGGCTCGTCTCGTTCGGCCATGTCGCCTATTTCGGCCTGGGTGCTTATATCTGCGCCCTCTTGATGAAAAGCCTGCACTGGCCGTTCTTGCTTTCGTTCCCGGCGGCGGGACTCGGCGCTGGCCTGTTCGCGCTGGTCTTCGGGTTCTTCTGCGTGCGCCTGACCAAGATCTATTTCGCCATGCTGACGTTGGCGTTCTCGCAGATCGTCTGGGCGATCTGCTTCAAGTGGAACGATGTTACCGGCGGCGATCAAGGCCTGCCCGACGTGCCGTTCCCCGATCTTGCCTGGATGTCGTCGCTCCCCGGCTTCGGCCATTTCCGCATCGGCGACGAGTTCTATTTCCTCGTCCTCGTCCTCGTCATGCTGTGCGTCGCGGCGCTAAGGCGCTTGGAACGCTCACCGTTCGGGCGGGTGCTGACGACGATCCGCGAGAACCCGGAGCGCGCCGCCTTTGTCGGCGTCAATGTCCGGGCCTACGAGTTGGCCGCCTTCACCGTCGCCGGGATCTTTGGCGGATTTTCCGGAGCCCTATTCGGCATCTTCAACCGCGGGGTCTACGCGGATTTCGTGTTTTGGTCGAAATCCGCCGACGTGATGATCATGACGATCCTCGGCGGGATGAACCATTTCTGGGGTCCGGTGGTCGGCGCCGCGGTGCTGACCATCCTCAACCAGCAGATCACCTCGTACACCGAGTACTGGCCCTTGGTGCTGGGCACGATCTTGGTGGTGCTGCTCTTCGCCTTTCCGGGCGGGATCATGGGCGCCCTCGACGCCGGCTGGACCCGGCTGACCCATCGCCGGCGCAATGCTTGAAATCAGCGCACTGCGCAAATCGTTTTCCGGCTTTGTCGCGGTCTCGGATGTGTCGTTCACGGTCGAGACGCAGCAGATCGCCGCGGTGATCGGCCCGAACGGTGCCGGCAAGTCGACGCTGTTCAACCTCATCACCGGTCATCTACAGCCGGATAGCGGCACGGTCGTGCTCGACGGCAAGGACATCACCGGGGTGCAGCCGCATCAGATCTGCCGCATGGGCATCGGCCGCTCGTTCCAGCGCACCAACATCTTCCCGCGGCTTTCGGTGTTCGAGAACGTCCAGGCGGCCTATCTCATCCACCGCGGCCGCGGGCCCAATTTCTGGTCGCGCTCGTCGAGCTTCTATCATGACGATGTCGAGGCACTGCTCGGCCAGATCGGGCTGCGCGAGCACGCCAGCTCGCTTGCCGGAACGCTGAGCTACGGTAACCAGAAGCAGTTGGAGCTGGGCCTCGCGCTGGCAAGCGACCCGGCGCTGCTGCTGCTCGACGAGCCGACAGCCGGCATGTCCGCGAGCGAGACCCACGACACGATCGCGCTCATCGAAAAGATCGCCAGCGAACGCGCGCTGACCCTGCTTTTCACCGAGCACGACATGGATGTCGTGTTCTCGATCGCGCAAAAGATCGCGGTAATGCACCAGGGACGCCTGATCGCCGATGGCCCTCCCGCCGAGGTGCGCGCCGATCCGACCGTGCGCCGCGTGTATTTGGGCGAGCACTGATGGCGGCGCTGCTCACCGTCGAGGACATCCACACCGCCTATGGGCTGAGCCGGGTGCTGTTCGGTGTCTCGCTCGAGATCGAGGCCGGCGAATGCGTGACCTTGCTCGGCCGCAACGGGGTCGGCAAGACGACGACGATGCGCTCGATCATGGGGCTGAGCCCGCCGACTAGCGGACGGGTGCTGTGGAAGGGCGCGGACATTACTGGATGGCCGCCGCACAAGGTGGCGCGCGCCGGGATCGGTTTTGTGCCGGAGGACCGCCGCATCTTCGCCGAATTGAGCGTATGGGAAAATCTCGACGTCGCCGGCCGTGCCGGCGGACGCCGCGGCCATTGGACGGTCGAGACCGTCTACGAGCTATTTCCCGTGCTGCGCGACTTGAGGAACCGCCAGGGCGGGTTTCTCTCGGGCGGCGAGCAGCAGATGCTGACCATCGGCCGCACCCTGATGGGCAATCCCGAGCTGCTGCTGCTCGACGAGCCGTCTGAGGGTTTAGCGCCGCTGGTGGTCGAGGCGCTGCGCCTCAAGATCGACGAATTGCGCAAAGGCGGGCTCACCATTCTCCTCGCCGAGCAGGGGGTCGAATTCTCCTTGTCGCTCGCCGACCGCGTCTATGTGCTGGAGAAGGGCGCGGTGCGTCACGCTGGCCCGGCAGCCGAATTGCGCGACAACAAGGAACTCCGCGAAAAGCTGATGGCGATCTAAAGCAGAATCTGGACCGCGTCGCCTTCCGGCTCGAGCCGCGTGCCGGTGCGCGCGGCGCGGTCGGTGAGCCGAGCTAAGGTCTCCCCTTCCGCCGCAAGTGAGCAGATCACCGTCTCGTTGGCGTCGTTGTGGCGGACAAAGCGGAAGCCAGCCCCGCTGACCCGTCCCGCATCGACCTCGACCCGCGCCATCATGCCGATCCAATCGCCATGGCGGCGCCCGCCATGGCCGGTATGGAACGAGAAGCTGCCGAGCCCGTAGAAGATCGGCTTGCCCTTATAGACCTCGACGGGGAGCGAATAGTGCGGGCCGTGGCCGATGACGATGTCGGCGCCGGCATCGATCGCCGCGTGGGCGATCTCGACCATGTAGTCGAGCACTTCCTCGCCAAGCCCCCAGTGGCATGAAGCGATGACGATATCCGCGTTTTGCCGCAACGCCGCGATGTCGGCGGTGAACTGCGCGAGGTAGCTACGGTCCGGCCAAGTGACGACGATCGGCGGGATGCCCGGCCGGTTCATCGGCGGGATCTCGGGTCGCGTCTTATGCGCCGGCACCTGGTAGGCGGTGTGGGCGCGCAGCGCGGCGATCCCGGCGCTCTTCTCGCCGGCTTCGTGGTTGGTCGGCCAATAGACCGAGCTGCGCTGGACCAAGCCGAGGCGCAGCCCAGCGCGCTCGACGATCGCCGGCGCCCGCGCAGCGGCGAGGTTCAGACCGGCGCCGGTATGGGCGATACCGAGCCGGTCGAGACGCTCGATCGAGCCGAGGATCGCAGCTGCGCCATAGTTGACGTTGTTGGCAAGGCCCACCGCGGCAAAGCTGGCCAACTTCAGCGCCTCACCGCCGATCGCCGGATCGGCGAAGAATCCTTCCTGCTCGACGCTATGCCCGTCGGGCGGGTGGTAGAGCAGGCATTCGAGATTGGCGAAGATCGCGTCGGCCTCGGCGAACGCTTTGCCGACCCGCGCGAACGGCACCGACGGATCGACGACATTCATCAGATTGACGTCGCCGACCAGGATTAGTGTCGCCGGCACGATTTGGGCCTTCGCTTGCTCAGGCTTCGACGTCCTCCGCCGGCTCGGAGCCGGCGTGGATGTCGACGATCGTGTCAGCCAGCGACTTCTTGCCCTTCGTCGCTTTGATGATCGCCTGGTCAAGCTCGTCCAAGCTGCACAGCTCCAACCCGACCGGGTGGCGCGCTTTGATGTTCGGGCTGTTCCAGTGGGTGCGGTCGCGCACCGCGTTGATCGTCGGCTTGGTCGTGCCGACCAGCCGGCAAATCTGCGCATCCGACAGTTCGGGGTGGTTGCGCAGCAGGTAGAAGATCGCGTCCGGCTTGTCCTGGCGCTTGGCGATCGGCGTGTAGCGCGGGCCCTTGTGGCGGTGGAGTTGCGGCGGGATCGCGTTTTCCAGCAGCGTCAGGCGCGCGTCGGGGTCGGTGGCGCAGCGCGCCAGCTCGTCGGCGGTGGTCTGTCCGTTGGCGACCGGATCGAGGCCCTGCATCTGGTTGGCGACCTCGCCATCGGCGATCGCCTGGACCTCGAGCGGGTGCAGCCCACAGAAATCGGCGATCTGGTCGAAGGTCAACGCGGTATTCTCGACCAGCCAAACCGCGGTGGCTTTCGGCATCAAAGGTGCGCGCATCGTGATTCCTTGGAAATTTCAGGCGCGATAGGGTCGCGCAGCTTACTACGGATATAATGGCCTGCGGCTGCCGATAAAAGCGGCAAGCGAATGGCGGAGGGAAGATGGACGAAGAAGACTTGGCTCCGGCCAAGAAACCAGCGCCGCTGAAGGATTTGACCTTGTTGGGGATCGCCGAGCTTGAGGATTACATCGCCGGGCTTCAAAGCGAGATCGGCCGCGCCCAGGCCGAGATCGCCGAGAAGAAGAAGCATCGCGGCGGAGCCGAAGCGCTGTTCAAACGGTGACTGGGAGAATCATGAACCCTTTGCATAAGAGCGCGGCGGTGCTGGCCTTTGCCGCCGCCATGTCGTTCGCGGCCACCGGCGCCAGCGCCGCCTCGGCGGTGAGAGGCGAGACGCTCGTCCAGCGGGAATGCGTCAGCTGCCACGCCGTCGAACCCGGCCAACAATCGCCAAATCCAAAGGCGCCGACCTTCGTCGCGGTCGCCAGCGAGCCATCGGCAACGCCCTATTCGCTCCACGTCTTTCTGCAGACGACGCACGTGACGATGCCCAACTTCGTGATCCAGTCGGACGAGATCGACGATATCGTCAGCTACATCGTGTCGCTCAAGAAGCAACCGTAGAACCGCTACCGGTCCGTGATCGGCGGCTTGCCTTCTTCCTTGCGGACCTCGTTGATGATCTGCAGCACCCGCTCGCGGTAGGGGCGGAACTGGATGCCGAATTCGGTCACTACGCGCGAGTTGTCGATCATGAAGTTGCCGCTGAGCTCGCGGCCGCCGGTTTCCTTGTCGAAGGTGATCTGCGCGTCGGGCAGGAATTCGCGCACGATGTCGGCGATCTCGCCGAGGCTGATGGTCTGGCCGCCGGTGTTGTAGACAGCGTGGTCGGGTTTGTCCTTCATCGTGACGCGGGCGAAAATCTCGGCGATCTCGTCGACATGGACCGGGGCGCGCATCGAATCCTTGTAGGGCATGCTGACCGGTTGGCCGCGCGCCGGCTTGGTGACGATGAAGACGTGGTCGACCGAGCCGAAGATTTTGTCCGGGCCGGTGACGTTGGCGGGACGGATCGTGGTGATCTCCATCCCGTGCTTTTCGCGGTAGTCCTGCGCCTGCCACTCGTTGAAAATCTTGTGCATCGCGTATTGCACATGGCCGTGGCGGAAATCGGTCTCATCGACGAGCCGCTCGCCATAATTCTTCTGCTCGCCGCTGACCGCGACCGAGCTGGCATAGATGACGCGGTTGCAGCCGGCGAGACGCGACGCCTCGAAGACGTTGTCCATGCCGAGCACGTTGAGCTTGAACGCGACCCGCGGCGGCAGGTCGCTGCCGATGTAGTAGGCGAGGTTGACGACCCGGTCGGGCTTGGTTTCGGTGATCCGCGCCATGATGTCGTCGAACTGGCTCACATCGCCGCGTACCACCCGCACCTGCTTGCCGTATGCCGAGTAGTCGGCGGTCTGCGGGTTGATATCCATGACCACGATCTCCTCGCCGCGCTGCACGAGGAGCGGGATCAGGCGACGGCCAATAAACCCGGTGCCGCCGGCGACGAACGTGGTCATGGGGCTTCCTCCCGATTTGTCTGATCGAAGGTTAGACCCCGGCGTTGAGGGGGCGCAATGTCGGCGAAGTCCGATCAGTCGTCGATCGGACCGCACCAACCGGGCAGGTAGTCCGCGTCTTTGCCGCGGGCCAGCTTGAGGGCGTCGTCGAGCGCCCGCTCGTAATGTTTCTCGACCGCTTTGCGGTCGATGCGCCGGCGCAGGAAATCGGCCCAGAGGAATTCGCTGAACGGTGTCGTGTCCTTGGCGTAGCCGCCGAGGCGGCGCAATCCGCCGGCCAGCGAGCGGTAGGGATCGTCGATCAGATCGTCGATCGAGCTTGGGATGTCGCGATAGCCCTGCCGCTTTCCGTGCTTGTCGAACGGGTGCATCAGGCCGCGATTGTCGAGCACCACCCAGAATGCGTCGGGCTCGAGGCGGCTGAGGTCGAGCACGATCGTGGTCGCGACTTGTTCGACACCTTCATCCCGCAGCGCGAGAGCGAGGTGGTGATGGTCGGTGACGTAACGACGATCCTTGGGGCCGAGCACGACCGGGATCATGTGGGTGCCGAGAAATTCGCCGGCTTTCGCGCCGTGCTTTGCGCGCCAGCCCTTGCGCTTTTCGGCGACTTCGCGCAGGCCGACAGTGATCTGCGTCGGACGCAATTCCGTGAGCGGGGTCGCGGTGAAGATGGGTTCGCGGATCATCGGGCGCCTCGGGGAATGCCGGTCTCGAAGCGCTCAGCGTTTCCTATTCGCGAACCCCGCGCAATCTCCTCACTCGAATGCCGTTGGCATCCGATTTTATTTCTTCTGGGCGGCGGCGCTCTTCGGGTTGAGGCTTTGGATGTGCCCGCTCTCGGTGCCGGCGGTCGGATCGATGACGGCGTTGATGAGCGCCGGCTTGCCCGACGCGAGCGCCTCGGTCAGCGCCTTGGTGAGGCTGGGGGTATCGGTGACGTGATAGCCGGCGCCGCCGAAGGCCTCGATGATCTTCTCGTAGCGCGCGTCGCGGAGGAGGCCGGTGGGCGTGTAGGCGGCGCCGGCCGGGTCGCCGCGGTAGACCCCGTTATTGTTGAAGATGATCGTCGTCACCGGCAGCTCGTAGCGGCAGATCGTCTCGATCTCCATGCCGCTGAAGCCGAAGGCGCTGTCGCCCTCGATGGCGACCACGGGCTTTCCGGTCACCGCGGCCGCGCCGACGGCATAACCCATGCCGATGCCCATGACGCCCCAGGTGCCGCTGTCGAGCCGGTGGCGGGGCTTATCCATGTCGATGATGTTGCGGCCGAAATCGAGCGTGTTGGCGCCTTCGTTGACGATGTACACGTCCGGCTGGGTGGCGAGCGCGTTGCGCACGGCGCGCAGCGCGGAGGAGAAATTCATCGGGCTCGGATCGGCGTTAAGCCGCGCCGCCATGCGCTCGACGTTCTGCTGCTTGCGCTTGCCGATCTCGTCGGCCCATTCCGCCTGACGCCTGATCTGCCCCGGCTTGAGCGCGGCGTTAAACGCCGCGAACACCGATTTGATGTCACCGACGACCGGGGCGGCGATCGCCCGATTGCTGTCCATCTCGGTGGCGGAGATGTCGATCTGGACGAATTTGGTGTCGGCGTTCCACAGCGGCGCGCGGCCGTGCGACAGCAGCCAGTTGAGCCGCGCCCCGGCCAGCATCACGACATCGGCGTTGCCGATCGCATAGGAGCGGGCGGCGGCGGCCGATTGCGGATGGTCGTCGGGCAGCAGCCCTTTGGCCATCGACATCGGCAAGAACGGGATGCCGGTGGTTTCGAGGAATGTGCGGATTTCCGCGTCGGCTCGCGCGTAGGCGGCGCCCTTGCCGAGGATCACCAGCGGGCGCTGGGCGTTCGCCAGCAGCTCGATGGCGCGCGCTACCGATTCCGGCGCCGGGGGTTGCGGCGGCGCCGGATCGACGACCTTCACCAGCGACTTCCTCCCTGTCTCGGCATCGAGCGCCGAGCCGAGCACCTCGGCGGTCAGGTCGAGATAGACACCGCCCGGGCGCCCCGACGCGGCGGCGCGGATCGCCCGCGCGATGCCGATGCCGATATCCTGCGGGCGGTTGACGCGGTAGGCCGCCTTGCAATGCGGCCGGGCGACGGCCAGCTGATCCATCTCCTCGTAATCGCCCTGTTCGAGATCGACGATCGAGCGGTCGCTCGACCCGCTGATCAGGATCATCGGGAAACAGTTGATGGTGGCGTTGGCGAGCGCGACCAGCCCGTTGAGGAAACCGGGGGCCGAGACGGTCATGCAGATGCCCGGCTTCTGGGTCAGGTACCCGGCGATGGCGGCGGCGTTCCCGGCCGACTGCTCATGCCGGAAACCGAGGTAGCGGATGCCTTCATTCTGCGCCAACCGCAAGAGATCGGTGATGGGGATGCCGGCCACCCCAAAGATCGTGTCGACCCCGTTCAGCTTGAGCGCCTCCACCACCAGGTGAAAGCCGTCGGTCATATCGCCTGACAATTCCGCTTCGCTCATATCGTCCACCGTTTCGCGAGGATGGAGCAGGGTCTAATGAGAGTCGGCCCTTTCCGTCAACGGAGCCGTGTCACCCGAGCGGCGCCCGCTAGGCGAATTGTCGCGCGCGCCCGCGCGAGACAAAAAACGATCAGGACCAAGTGACTGAGATTCTTCGATTTCGAGTCTGAAGAACAGGAGATAACAGGGCTTATCAGGATAATCGGCAGCGACGTCGGTCATTAGTGGGTCCCGCGGCAGGATGGGGTGCGGAACACCAAAATATGTGTTTCTGTTATGTTCTCATCAAGAGCCGCCTGAAAAGCTTCGGCATGATCTCCGGAAATTGTCTTCCATCCACTGCGCGGGTTGCGTGGCCTATGTCGGCGGTCGCGGCGGCGGTGGTGGAGGCGGTGGCGGAGGAGGAGGAGGAGGAGG
>DATNJF010000430.1:0-15436 GCA_035604035.1 Allostellaceae bacterium
CGGTCGGCTTTTCGAGCCGCAGGATGCAGCGGCCCATCGTCGTCTTGCCGCAACCGCTTTCGCCGACGAGACCCAGCGTCTCGCCGCGGCGGATTGTCAAATCGACCCCGTCGACCGCCTTCACCTCGCCGATCTTGTGGGAGAGGACGATCCCCTCGGTGATCGGGAAGTGCATCTTCAAGCCGCGCACCTCAAGGAGCGGCCTTTCGCCTTCATCGAGCGCGGTCATGCCACCGCCTCCGGTTCCGCTTCGAGCGACACCTCGCGGCTGCGGAAGCAGGCGGCGAGCTGGCCGCTATCGCCGATGGGCTCGAGCGGCGGCGCCTCGATCGCGCAGCGCTCGACCGCGAAGCGGCAGCGTGGGCGGAAGGCGCAGCCCGCGCCGAGCCGGGTCAGATCGGGCGGCGAGCCCTCGATCGGATCGAGCCGTGCCTGGCGCGGCCGGTCGAGCCGCGGCACCGACTTGAGCAGCGCCATCGTGTAGGGATGATGCGGCGTGTGATAGATCGAAGGCGCGCTGCCGCTTTCGACGATGCGCCCGGCATACATCACGTTCACCCGGCGCGCGTAGCGCGCGACGATCCCGAGATTGTGGGTGATGACAATCAGCGCGACGCCGAGCCGGTGCGTCAGACTTTGCATCAGCTCGAGGATTTGCGCCTGGATCGTCACGTCGAGCGCGGTCGTCGGCTCGTCGGCGATGATCAGCTTTGGCTCGCAAGCCAGCGCGATCGCGATCATCACCCGCTGGCGCATCCCGCCCGAGAGCTGATGCGGGTACTGCTTCAACCGGCGCTGCGGGTCGGCGATGCCGACCAGCCCCAACAACTCGACCGCGCGTTTCTGGGCGGCGGCGTGGTCGCTGCCGCGGTGCTGCTCGAGCATCTCGGTGATCTGCCGGCCGATTGACAGCACCGGGTTGAGCGAGGTCATCGGCTCCTGGAACACCATGCCGATCTCGCCGCCGCGCACCTCGCGCATATCGTCGTCCGAGAGCTTCATCAGGTCGCGGCCGTTGAACATCACCTCGCCGGAAACGATGCGCCCCGGTGGGCTCGGGATCAGGCGCAGGATCGACAGCGCGCCGACCGATTTCCCCGAGCCGCTTTCACCGACGACGGCGACAGTCTCACCCGGGTCGACGCTGTAGGAGATGCCGTCAACCGCACGCACGATCCCGGCGCCAGTGCGAAACTCGGTGCGCAGGTTGCGGACTTCCAAAAGCGGCGGCAATTGCGGTTCTCTCCCTCAAACCTTACGCGAGGCTGACAAGGTTTTTGTTGTTGCGCCGTTGGTAGCGGTTGCCGTGCCGGGGTGTCAATTGCGCCGCCATTTCCGGCAGCCGTCGGACCCGTTGCAGCCCGAAATGTAGGCAATTTGCCGCAGTTCAACGGGCGCCGGTGTAGACGTCAGCGCAATGGGCGGGTGTCCTCGACCCTTCTACTTTGCCGCCTTACTATGCATCTGACCAAGCGCGAGGAGAACTGCAATGGATTACGATCGGCTCGCCATGTTTCTGTCGAACTGCACCACGCCCGGCTTTCGCCGGAGCCTGGGGGTCTCTCCGCACGATACCTTGGGCAAATGCGGGTTCCATCCTGGAGAAGCCGCCCTGTTGATCGCGTCGCTGGCGAAAGGTCACACGGGAGGGGCGGGCACTCACGAGAGGTTGCGCGTCAACTACACATTCCAGCAGATCGACATCTCTGGGACGGGGGGTAGCTCTTTTAACGACGATTGGTACAGCAAGTGACAGGTGTGCCTGGCACCTCTACGTGGCCGGCGTCTCGGATCTCGGCAAGTCGCATCCTCAGACACCGAAGGTAAAGCGGCTGCCGGTATTGGCCAGGACCAGCCGGTCGGGCATCTCTTCGGCGAGCCGCGCGGTGAAATTGCGGCCAGTGCAATGCATCGGGATCACCACGTCGGGATCGAGCGATTTCAGCTCGGTGAGCGCGTGGTCGAGATAGTCGGGCGGCGCGACGCCGAGATGAAAGCCGCCGACGACCGCGTGCAGCTTCGAGACACCCGACACCGCCATCGCCGTCTTGATTGCGTTGATGAAGCCCGAATGGCTGCACGACGACAGCACGACGAGACCGCGCCCCTCGACGATGTAGCAGGTCGCGTGTTCGTCGGGATGGCGGTCGGGTACCAATCTGCCGCGCCGCTCCTCGTCGGTGAAATGGTCGGCCGGGGTCGGCTCGACCAGCGTGTTGGGCAGCACATGCTCGAACGATGTGCGCTCGATGGCGCCGCTGGTGAAGGCGCCTTCGAGCGCATGGGCGTGGTCGCAGCACACGGTCTCGACATGTGCGGCGGCAAGCGCGGTCTCGTCGAGCGCGCCCCAGGAGCGCGGCTCGCTGTCGCGTGAGCCGAGCCATTTCTCGCGGAAGGTCAGGTCGCCGCCGGTGAAGAGTTTGAGGTCGTCCTTCATCGCGGCGCGATGCTGCCGGACAAACCCAACCAGCCCACCGAAATGGTCGCGATGTGCATGCGAAAGAATGAGCCCGTCGAGTTTCTCGGGATCGATGCCGAGCAGGTCGAAATTGCGCAGCAGGATTTCCGGCGTATATCCGAAATCGAGGAGATACTGGCCCTTGCCGGCCTTGTTCTCGCTCTCGAGATGGAGCGACAGGCCCCATTCGCCGGCAATGGTCGATTCCTGCTCACGGCCGGGGATGCGAGAGACATGCTCGATCCGGCAGAGCCGATGCTCCGCCTTGGGCATGAACTGGTCGAAATACGAGTCGACCACCAGCCGCACCGACAGCGATTTCACGGTCGGCGCTTGAAACGGCTGGGATGCGGTCAATACCATCGGTTCCTCCGAATTACCGGCTGAGGCTCGCCGCTCGGTGACGCGAGGTCAAGCATCGGGCATCATGGCTCGCATGGACGATACGCTCGGCCTGCCGGAAGGCGCCTTTGCCCGCATCGACGAGGACGACGACGCGGCGTTCTACGAGCCAGCGCGCCTCGTCTATCACATCGATGACAACGCGGTTCGGGTCCTGACCGGGCTCTACCGCGACATCCTGCCGGCGGGCGGGGTGCTGCTCGATCTGATGTCAAGCTGGGTCAGCCATTTGCCGAAAGACGTCGACTACGCCGGGGTGATCGGCCACGGGATGAACGGTGAGGAGCTCGCCGCCAACCCGCGCCTCAGCCGTTGGTTCACCCAGAACCTCAACCGCGACGCCACGCTGCCGCTCGCTGACGCCAGCATCGACGCGGCGATGATCTGCGTGTCGATCCAGTACCTGCAGCTTCCGGTCGCGGTGCTGCGCGAGGTGGCGCGAGCGCTGCGGCCGGGCGCGCCCATCGTCATCAGCTTCTCGAACCGCTGTTTCTGGACCAAGGCGGTCGCGGTGTGGCGCGGGCTCGACGACAATGGCCACGCACGCCTTGTCGAGCTCTACCTTAAGACCGCGGGGTTCGAGGGTGTCGAGACCCGCCGCCTCGCGCCCTATATCGAAGACGAGCAGGACCCGATGTACGCCGTGATCGGGCGGGTGCTAGGCTGAGCTGGGGCCAGGAACAGAGAGCGAACTTCCGGTAGGTGGCCGGATATGGGTGCTCGATCCGGATCGGTCAAGTGGCCGCCGATTCAAGCTTGGGACGCAAGCTGAGTGGTGTACGCTTTGTGTAGACCTGATCTAGGAGACGACAATGGAACTGGGCACCTTGCTGCCGCTGGGCGATATCGGCGGAACGCCGCAGGCGATGAAGGAGTACGCGCAGGCCGCCGAGGCCGCCGGCTACGATTTCATCGAGGCGCCCGATCACGTGCTCGGGGTCAACGCGGCGAGCCGGCCAGGCTGGGACCGCAACACCAATGACGATCTGTTCCACGACCCGTTCGTGCTGTTCTCGTTCCTAGCCGGGGTGACGCCAAAGCTCGGCTTCTCGACCGGCGTCTTGATCCTGGCGCAGCGCCAGGCGGCGCTCGTCGCCAAGCAGGCGGCCTGCCTCGACGTGCTGTGCGGCGGGCGGTTCCGGCTCGGCGTCGGTGTCGGGTGGAACGAGGCCGAGTTCGTCGCCCTCAACGAGAATTTCCATAATCGCGGGCGCCGCTCCGAGGAGCAGGTTCAGGTCATGCAGAAGCTGTGGGCCGAGCCGCATGTCACGTTCCACGGCAAATGGCACACGATCGAGGATGCCGGGATCAACCCGCGCCCGGCATCCGGGAAAGTGCCGGTATGGTTCGGCGGGCACCACGAGCGCACGCTGGAGCGCATCGCCAAATGGGGCGACGGCTGGATGCCCAACGCCTATCCGGCTGATCAGAGCGCGCTCGATATCTTCGCCAAGTTGCGCAAGCTGACCGAGGAGGCGGGCCGCAACCCCAAGGATATCGGCATCGAGGTCTGGACCTCGATGGGGTCGGGCAGTGAGGCCGACTGGGCGAAGGAAGCGAAGTTCTGGAAACAGGCCGGAGCGACGCATCTCTGTCTGACGACGACTTTCCACCGCCGCCACCACCGCCGCCTCGCCGGCCACACGCTCAGCGACCACATCGCCGCGCTGAAGCGCTTCCAGAACGCCGTGGTGGATGCGCTCTAGGTAGGGGCGGAGATGGAAACAGATCCGCCTCCTTTCGGGGTCATGTGTTGTCTATGCGCCGGACCAATAGAGAGCCGCGATACCGACCCGTGCCGAATCACCGTCGAAACCGCTACAGGTAAATGGCAGGTTTGGTATTGCCACAGTGCTTGCTTCAGGGAGCGACTGGCCGAACCACCTGAGGCGCCGGGCTTTTTCGAGCCCGCGCACTTCTAGATGCGTCGCGTTTGCGCGGAATATCATTGCCCGATGAGCCCGCGATGAAAGGGAGCGCCTAGATGACGATTTCGGTGAAACCCCTCCACCCGCATATCGGCGCCGAGGTGTCGGGCCTCGATGTGTTGGCGCCGTTCGACGACGCGACGCTCGGCGAATTGTGGCGGGCGATCGACAAGCATTGCGTGCTGGTGATGCACCACCAGTCGATCACCGACGCGCAACTCAAATCCTTTGCCGCCCGGTTCGGCGCGCTCGAGATCGGTCGCGGCGCGCTGCAGGGCGGCAAGCGGCGGCTGGACATCCCCGAGATCGGCGACATCTCAAACCTCGACATCGACAGCAACATCCGCGCCCGCGACGACCGCCGCCGGCTCGACAGCCTCGGCAACCGGCTGTGGCACACCGATGCGTCGTACATGCCGGTGCCGGTGGTGCTGGGGATGCTGTTCGCGGTGGCGGTGCCGCCGGCCAGCCCATTGGGCGCCGGCGAGACCGAGTTCGCGGACATGCGCGCCGCCTACGACGCGCTTCCCGACGATTTGAAGGCCACGATCGACGGGCTCGTCGTCGAGCACGACATTTTCTGGTCGCGAGGCCAGATCGGCTTTACCGAGTTCCCGCCAGGCGAGCGCGAAAAGTATCCGCCCTCGCCGCAGCGCCTGGTGCGTCGCCATCCCGGCTCGGGCCGCAAGACCTTGTACCTGTCGGCGCATGCCTCGCACATCGTCGGCTGGCCGGTGGCGGACGGTCGGCTCTTGCTCAACGACCTCAACACGCACGCGACGCAGCGCCAATTCGTCTACAGCCACAAATGGGCCAAGGGCGATCTGGTGATTTGGGACAATCGCTGCACCATGCATCGCGGCCGCCCGCACGACGAAGCCGCGCCGCGCGATCTGCGCCGCGCGACGACGCTCGATGTCGGCTCGACCTTGGACGAGGCAGCCTAGGGAGCCAGTTCGGCGATCCGGTGATCGATTTCGATCGACTCGAGATGTTGCCCGAACGGGTCCAGCTTGGCGCCCGCCCGCCATCCGTCATCCGCCGCGATACCGGAATCGAAACGCAGGATGCCGAGGATGTGTCCGACCTCGACGCCATCCTCGGATAGCGGCATGTAAATTCGATAGGCAAAGAGGTCGATGTTCTTGGTCGCGTGGTAGCGGTTGAGCGAGAATAGCGGACGCCTAGTCTCGTAGACCCGGCAATAGATGCTGCGGATGAAGTTGAGCCGATCGTCGGAAAACATCTCGTCGATATAGCGGCCGGTATAATCGCTGCCGAAGGCGTCAACCGAGGCGGTGCCGACGAGCCGGTAGGGGAATCGGGCGGCGCCATCGATCGCCTCGATGATCTGGATGTTGGGCAGGAGCTTGGGCGGCAGCTCGACCGGGTCGATGTCGCCCTTGCGCGGCATCGGTCGCGCGCCGCGCTTCTGCAGCCAATAGGCGAGGACGGGCGCGAGGACCGGATCGTCGCAATAATTATAGATCATCGTTGTCCACCGCCGGGTCTGGACGGGGTAACGCCCTTGCGTAAAGAAGCCGTAAAGCCCTGTCACAAAACCGCAAACTGGCGATGAGGCGGCCGCTATTGTCCCGGTGCTTGCACCGTTGCCGAGGCGGAATAGGGAGCGATCCGCACATGCTCCGGGCGCACGCCGAGGCCGATAAGTCGCGCGGGGAGGCGTCGCAAGAACGGGAAGGTATTGAACATCCGGAAGGCTAAGGGAGCTTTGGCCGGTCTGTCTGAACCGAGCACCCTGTCGATGATCCGCTTCTGCACGGTGAGCTGCATCCGCTGGATGATTTTCATCGGCAAGGTGCGCCGGCGCTGAACCTGGTCGAGGTGATCGTTTGACAACCTGCCCTCGCGCAGCGGCGCGGCGAGGATATTGGCCGCGGCGACCGCGTCCTGCACCGCCAGATTGACCCCGACCCCGCCGACAGGCGACATCGCGTGCGCCGCGTCGCCGATACACAACAGCCCCGGACGCCACCATCGCGTGAGCCGGTCGACCGTCACGGTCAACAGTTTGATGTCGTCCCAGTCCTCAAGCTCGCCGACCCGGTCGGTGAGCCAGGGCACGAGCTTGACGATATCCGCGCGGAACGCGTCGAGCCCGCGAGCCTTCACCCGATCGTGGCCGCCCTTGCGAATCAAATAGGCGCATTGCCAATAGTCACCGCGGTTGAGCGTCACCATCATCCGGCCGAAATTGACGTAGCCGCCGATCTGCCCGGGGGTCGCTCGGTTTGCGCGACAGCCGCATCCACAGCACGTCCATCGGTGCGCCGAGGTTCTCGACCGCGAACCCGGCTCGCGCGCGCACATCCGAATGGCGGCCGTCGGCTCCCACTACCAGATCGGCGCGGATTTCGAGGGGACCATGCGGGCCTCGAGCCAGCAAGCCGACGACCCGCTCGCCCTCAAAGATCAGATCAATCGCCTCGGTCTCCATCAGCAAGCCGAACCCCGGGTATTGTTTACCCTGCTCGCTGAGAAAATTGAGGAAATCCCATTGCGGCATCAGCGCGATGAACTTGCAGGCGGTCGGCAGATGCGAGAAATCCCCCATGTGGATTTTGGTCTCGCCGATCCGCACCTCCAACTGGCTGATCTCCTCGTGACGGACCTTGAGGAATTCGTCGAGCAGGCCGAGCTCGTGCATCACCTGCAGGGTAGAGGGGTGGATCGTGTCGCGGCGGAAGTCGCGGAAGAAGTCCTTGTGCTTCTCCAGCACCGCGACCTTGACCCCGGCGCGCGCGAGCAGGAAGCCGAGCATGACCCCGGCAGGGCCGCCGCCGGCGATGCAGCAGGTGACACGCAGCGGTGATGCCATCGGCCGAATCCTGTCCGTCGCCCGCGATCAGGGTGAGGCCGGATTCTGCGTGAATCAAGAGGACGAAAATGCACCGGAGATGGCCGATCGACATTGCTGTTGTTTGTGCCGTTCCACCTGCGACCGGGGCAGGCTATACCAGCCTCACCACCCTTGGATGCCGCTCCATGCCCGATCCATCACAACTCGCCGCACGCCTCGACCTCGTCCTCGACGATGCGACGATCCCCGAGCTGCCCAATCATTATCGCGGCAAGGTGCGCGACAATTACGACCTGCCCGACGGGCGGCGCATCATCATCGCCACCGACCGCCTCTCGGCCTTCGACCGCAACATCGCGGCGATCCCCTGTAAGGGCGAGGTGCTGACCCAGACCGCGCGGTTCTGGTTCGATGAGACCGCCGACATCTGCCGCAATCACGTCATCGAGTATCCCGACCCCAATGTGCTGGTCTGCCAGAGGCTGACGATCCTGCCGGTCGAGATCGTCGTACGCGACTATATGGCCGGCACCACCGGCACCTCGATCTGGTCGATGTACAAGGCCGGCCGCCGTGAGATGTACGGGGCCCGCTTCCCCGACGGGATGCGCGAGAACCAGAAGCTGCCGCACACCGTCATCACCCCCACCACCAAGGCGGGCGACGGCGAGCACGACGCGCCGGTCACCCCGGCCGAGATCGTCGAGCGCGGGCTGATGGAAGCGGCGCAGTGGTCATCGCTGAGTGCGACCGCGCTGGCGCTGTTCGCGCGGGGCCGCGACATCGCCGCGTCGCGCGGTCTCATCCTCGTCGACACCAAGTACGAATTCGGCGTCGATGGGGCGGGCAACATCATCCTCGCTGACGAAATCCATACCCCCGACAGCAGCCGATACTGGTTCGCCGCGACCTACCCGCAGCGCTTCGCCGCCGGCGAGCCGCCTGACGCTTTCGATAAGGATGTGCTACGCCGCTGGGTCGCCGCGCGCTGCGACCCCTACCGCGACGACATCCCGCCGATCCCGCCGCAGGTGATCGGCGAAACAGCAGCGGTCTATATCGACGCCTATGAGCGGATCACCGGCGCGCATTTCACCGTGCCGCCGCCCGGCCGGCCGGTGCTGGAGCGCATCCGCGCCAATCTGGCGCGGTATTTCTGATTACCGCAGCGCCTCGCTCAGCGCCGCCAGCGCGTTGAGCGCCGGGGCAAGCCCGCTATAGGGGCCGGTCTGGATCACCGTCTCGATGATCTCGGTCTTCGACAGCCCGGCGTTGAGCGCCGACTGGCCGAATTTCTGCACCTGGCTGTCGAGCGTTAGCGCGGTGAAGGCGGCGACCGCGACCAGCGCGCGCCGCCTCCGGTCGAGCCCCGGCCGGTCCCAGATTTCGCCGTAGCCGTATTGGATCGCCACCGGATAAAGCGCTTGGGTCACTGGGTTGTCGGGAGAGGCATAGCCCGAGTAGCCGCGCTCGCCATGAAACGACTCGAGCAGCGCTCGGCCGCGCCGATCCAACTCCTCGATTGGGTTGTCGCGCGGCGCCTCGGCCGGGAGGGTGATGCCGCGCTCGGCATAGACCGCCTCGGCCACCGCCATCGCGTCCTCGCTCGCCGGCAGGCCGCAATAGATGCCGCATTGGATGAAGATTTCGACGATGCTGCGCGGCTCAAGGCCGAGGTCGAGCGCCGCGACGACATGGCGCCGCAGATGGTTCAATCGCTGCACCGAGCAGAGCGCCGCCAGCGCCGCGATCATCCGGTCGGGGAGCGCCAGGCCCGGCCGGTTCCACACCGCGCCGAACGCCAGTTCGGCTCTCAGATCGGCATAATTCGGCACGAAATGCGTCATTGCGCCGGACCCGAACAGGCGGCGGCGCAGCGCCGTCCCATCACGGCGCAATTCTTCGCGGGTGGTCATCCGAGGGTCTCCACGCGGCGTTTGACGGGGGATGCGTGGCTAGCCTAACACGGCGGCCATAGACCGGGAGGAACGCGCATGTTCGAGACGACGATCGCCGGCAGCCTGCCGAAACCGTCCTGGCTGGCCGAGCCGAGGAAGCTCTGGCCGGCGTGGCGACAGGAGGGCGATGCGCTCGCCGACGCCAAACGCGATGCGACGATCCTCGCGCTAAAGCTCCAGGAGGATGCCGGGATCGACATCGTCAGCGACGGCGAGCAGTCGCGCCAGCATTTCGTCCACGGTTTTCTCGAAAATCTCGACGGCATCGATTTCGCCAACAAGGTGCGAATGGGCATCCGTAACAACCGCTACGAGGCCGATTGCCCGAGCGTCACCGGCCCGCTGCGCCGCCGTGGCAGCGCCCACGCCGCCGAGGCCCGGATCGCCCGCGCGCACACGAGCCACGCGCTCAAATTCACCCTGCCCGGGCCGATGACGATCACCGACACCATCGCCGACCGGCATTACGGCGACCGCGTCGCGATGGCCATGGCCTTCGCCGACCTGTTGAACGAGGAAGCGCGCGAGCTCGAAGCCATCGGCGTCGATGTGATCCAGTTCGACGAGCCGGCCTTCAACGTCTATCTCGACGAGGTGGTCGAGTGGGGGATCGAGGGCCTGCATCGCGCTATCGCCGGGCTCTCGTGCAAGACCGCCGTCCATATCTGCTACGGCTATGGCATCCAGGCGAATATCGACTGGAAGGCCGGGCTCGGCCGCGAATGGCGGCAATACGAGAAGATTTTCCCGGCGCTGGCGGCAAGCCGGATCGATCAGGTCTCGTTGGAATGCGCCAATTCGCGAGTACCGGTCGAGTTGATGGGGCTCCTCGCCGGCAAGGACGTACTGGTTGGCGCGATCGATGTCGCGACGAGCCAAGTCGAGACGCCCGAGGAGGTCGCCGCCACCATCGACCGGGCGTTGAAATTCGTGCCGGCCGAGCGGCTTTATCCGTGCACCAATTGCGGCATGGCGCCCTTGGATCAGGGGCTTGCCTACAAAAAGCTCGAAGCGCTCTCGGCCGGCGCCGCGCTGGTGCGAGGGCGGACCTGATCAGAACGGCGGCGGGCCGACGACTTCCCAGCGGTGGCGTTTGCGGATTTCGTTAGCCTCGTCGCCATTGATTTCGCCAGCCGGGCGGTTCAACAGCTCCTCGAAGAACTTCCCGGCCGGAGCCGGGGTGTAAAGGAACAGCACCCGACCGGTTTCGACGCCGGTATTCTTCCAGGCATGCGCAACGCCGCGCGGCATGAAGGCGCTGGTGCCGACACCGCCAATGGTCACCTCGTCGCCGATCTTGAAGGTGATCTCGCCGCTCAGCACGTAGGCAACCTCGTCGCTGTCGTGGTGGAGGTGGTAGGTCGTCTCGGTGCCGGCCGGCGCGGTCTCCTCGAACATCATCACGCTTTCGCCGGTCTCGCCGCTCAACAGCTTGAGCGCCGCGGAGCGCCCGGGCGCCATGCTCAACACCTTCCCGCCGCCCGGCGGCACCACGATGCCATTTGAATCCATGTTGAGCCTCCCTGCTTATCCCTTGGTCGCGATGATGAACATGCGCCGGAACGGGAACAGCGTCTTCCCATCTGGCCGGCGCGGATAGGCGGCATCGACGAGCTTGGTATAGGCGTCCTCGAACTGGCTGCGCATCGGCTCGTCGAGCGCGCCGAGCAGCGGCGAGAGCCAGGTCGACTTGGTGTATTCTTTGACCGCGTGCTCGCCGTCGAGCACCTGCAGGTACTCGGTCTCCCACATGTCGAGCTTGGCGGCGATGGGGGCGAGCAAATTGTAGTAGAAATCGGGCGGGGCCACCGGCGCCGGCCGCAACATTGGCTCCAGCACCGTTCGCCACGGGCCCATCCGCGCCGCCTCGCCCATCGAGGAGTGCGACGGCGCGCCGAAATTGCGCGGGATCTGCACCGCGAAGGTGCCGCCCGGCGCCAGGCTGTTGAACAGCGCGACAAAGACCGGGGCGTGGTCCTCGATCCAGTGCAGCGCCGCGTTCGAATAGATAACGTCGGGGGCTTGCGGCGGCAGCCAGGTGGCCAGATCGGCCTGCTGCCAATCGATCTTTGGCAGATCGGCCTTGACCTTGGCCAGCATCTCGGCCGAGCCGTCGATGCCGGTGATGCGCGCCTGCGGCCAGCGCTCGGCGATAAAGCGGGTCACGTTGCCGGCGCCACAGCCGAGGTCGTAGACCAGGCGCGGCGCTTCGGCCTCGATATGGCCTAGGAGGTCGATCGCCGGACGCAGCCGCGGGCCGGCGAATTTCAGGTATTGGGCGGGATCCCAGGCCATTCTGTCCTATTCTGCGGCAGTTGGAATTGCGTGCGCGCCAGTTTCGACCAAGGTAGCGTTTTCGGCAATGTCAGCGCGCCTCGGCGCTCCCACGGCTTCCAGCCTCTCTGCTGCCGCCTCGACCGCGAGCCGCAATCCGTCTTCCGAAAAAAACCCGCCCGGGATCAGCGAGCGTGCGGCAAGCACGCGGCGGAAAGCATCGTAGAGCTGCGCGTCGGGTGGTGTTGGCGCTCGCCAGAATGCGTCGAGCCCGTCCTGAAAGGTCAGGCCGGGCAGGTCGTAGATCGCGTCGCCGAGGGCGATCACCGGGACGCCGCGCGCCAGTGCCGCCATACCAACCGTGCTGTTGATCGTGGCGACTGCGCGAGCGTTACCCAGCACTGTTTCGATCGCGCCGCCGTCGATGACGACGACCCGCTCCGTGACCCCGCTCTGCGCGGCCACCTGTCGGGCAACGCGCGTCCAGTTGATGAGCCCATCGTCGAGCGGGTGCAGTTTGACCAGGAGGCGCGCGTTCCTCGGCGCGTGCCGGGCGAAAGAGGCGAAGACATGCTCGATCGCCGGAAGCATGCCCCCCAGCCGCGAGTTGCGGCGGATCTGGTAGTCGCCGTCGAGCTGCAGCGGGAAGACGAATACCGGCCTGTCGATGTGGGATAGCGCCGCGATCGTCTCGCCGGCACGGCGCTCGGCGCGGCGCCTTCCGGCAAGCCGACCAATCCACCCGGCGTATTCGATCAGCGGATGGCGGGTCCGGTGCGTGCGGTAATGCGGATACCAGGGCGCCGCCGCCAACCGGGCCACCGTATACATCACATCTTCGGAGGCACGGCGCCGAAAGCTTTCCGGCGGCGCCGCAGACCCCCGCCACAGCGGCAACAGAGCGGCCTTCTCGCGATACCATGACGGATCGCGCGGCAGAGAGGAATTGGCGTTGACCCCGCCTTCCTCGAAAGTGATCCAGCCGGACCGCAGGTAGCCTTCCTCGACGACATGGACGCGGACCGATCGGGCGCGCGCGACCGGGATCGCCAGTCGATGCACCGGCCGGCAATCGCCAAACAGGATGATGTCAGTGACCTGCTTCTCAGTCAGCAGGCGGTCGAAAAACGCCGGCCAATCGTCCAAGCGTCCGCGGTAATCGACCGCGCCTGGCAAGTGCCAGAATAGGCGGTCGCCGCCGTTGAAATTGACCCGGTAAACCGCGTGTCCGCGCTCGGCGAGCGCCTTGCCGAGCCGGTCGAAGAACCAAGACGCCAACCCCTGCAGGAACAGAAACGAACGCGGCGCGGAGGTCATAGAGGGCGCACCCGTCCCGGCACGCCGAGTGGGCATTCCAGCGCGGCTCGATCCCAGCCGCCCGCGGCGGCCGCGGCGGCATAGGTGGTCGACAGGAAATCGAGCAGCAAGGCGTCGGGGTCAGCCGCGGTCCGCACCGCGTCGTAGGGCAGGATGAATTCGCCGAGCGTCGTGTCGAAATGGGCGCCCGGCGTCATCGCCCGGTCGCGATACCCTGGCGGCTCGGGATAGGCGTAGGAATAGAACGCCGCTTGCGGGAACGCTTCGTTGCCGGGCCAGAACCCGGCGCTGCATTCCTCGTGCGAATAGGCCTCGCAGGCGACCGCGTCGGGCAGACCGGGAACGCCGCCCGGATGACGCGGCGCCGTCCGGCCGGAAAACCGCGTCGTCGCGAGATCGAAGCTGCCCCAGAAGAAATGCACCGGGCTCGCCTTGCCGAGAAAGCCGCTGCGGAAGAGCTTGAATACGCGATCGGCCTGGACCAGCGCGCGCCAAAAGCGATGCACCGCCTCGGCGTCATAGCTGGCGTGGGCGCGATCTTGCGAATAGCGCGGCACGCCGGTCATCTCGCTCGGCAGGTCATCGATCGTCACCGAAATTCCGATCAGGCCCAGCAGCTCGAACAGGTGCCGGTAGAACTCGGCGACCGGCATCGGCTTTAGCGAAAATCCGACTTCTTCGCCGCGGCTGGTGCGCACGCCGAGCCGATGGGCGATGAAGTCGAAATCGATCTCGAGGATTTCCTCGCCAATCGGGATCGGCGAGGTCCCGAGGCCGCGGGCGGTGACGTAAAGCGGGACGTGCCAGCTGTGGTTGAGCCATGGCGTCAGCGTCAGGCGGACCTTGCCGACGATCTGGGTCCACAGATGCACGGTCTGGAGCGTGTCGCGCCACGCGGCATAGGGCAGGTCTGGCCACACGGGAGCCGTCGTCAGATCGCCTTGGCCTGGCGCAGCCCCGCGATGGCCGCTGCGTCGTAGCCGAGCTCGCCGAGAACCGCGTCGGTGTCCTCACCCATCGCATGCGGCGCGTGTTCGATCGATGGCCCGCCATGGGCGAACTTGAATGCTGCCAGCGGCACCCCGACCGGCCCGTCGATACCCGGCACGCCGTCGAATTTGTGGAATACGCGGCGCTCCGTGAAATGCGGGTCGGCGACCGCCTCGGCCAAGGTTCGCACCCGAGCGGCGGGAACGTGGCGAGCCTGAAAATAGCCCTCCCACTCGTCGGCGGTCTTGGTCTTGATGATGTCGGCGATCACCGTCGCCTCCCGTTCGCGGTCGTCGACGCGCGCCTCGTTGTCGGTCTTGATCATATCGGGCCGCTCGACGGCGCGCCAGAAGCGCGCCTGCTGGCGGATGTTGCTGGCGCCGATCATCACCATGCCTGCTTTGGCGTCATAGGCGCTGTTGGTGGCGAAGGGCTGTTTGTTACCGTGCGGCCTGGGTTCGGTGCCATTGCGGAAATAGCCAGTCATCAGCGAGGCCTGCATCATCATCGCGACGCCCAGCATGGCGAGGTCGATGTGCTGGCCCTTGCCGGTGCGCTCGCGCTGGAACAGCGTGGCTGCGAGGGCGAAGGCGCCCATCGTGCCGGTGGCGTAGTCGACCGCCGGCGCGCCGATCTTGATCGGGTGGACCTCCTCGGTGCCGGTCGAGGCCATGATCCCCGAGGTCGCCTGGATCACGTGGTCGTAGGCGGTCTGCTCGCGCCGCACGCCGTCCTGCCCGAACGCCGAGATCGAGCAGTAGATGAGGCGCGGGTTGATCGTGAGCAGCGCCTCGTAGCCGAGGCCCAAAGCCGCGAACGCACCCGGCCGGTAGTTCTCGACCAGCACATCGGACTTCGCGACCAGCTTCTTCAGAATCTCGCGACCCTCCTCGGTCTTGAGGTCGAGGGTGATCGAGCGTTTGTTCGATCCCTGGGTCAGGAACGAGGTGCCCATGTTGCGCCGGTTGAGCGCCCGGTCGGTGCCGCTCTCGCGGCTCTGGTCGGGCTCGTCGGGGTGCTCGACCTTGATGACGTCGGCCCCGAGCACGGCCAGCTGATAGGCCGCGAACGGCCCGGCCAGCACATGCGTGATGTCGATAATGCGAATCCCCTCAAACGGGCGCATGGGTAGCTCCCTCTATGGACCATCAATCGTGGCACCGCTCCGGGCCGAACGCATCCAAAAAGGTTGACAGCGATCGACGAGAGCATTCACTCCTGCGGCGGGGGAACGAGCGAGGGGCGGGGGCCATCGCTTCGCTAGGGATTTTACTGCGGCGCTTGACCG
>DATNJF010000431.1:0-12547 GCA_035604035.1 Allostellaceae bacterium
CCTTGCTCCGCCAGACCCCGCAAAGAACCGTCGACGGGCTCTGGCGACGCATCGGTGACCTGCTCGACCAGTTCACCCCGGACGAATGCGCCAACTATCTCCGAGCCGCTGGATATGGCGGCTCATTCTGAAAATGCTCTAACTGCTCTAGCCGAATGGAAACGCCCCCGGAAATCCGGGGGCGTTTTTCGTTGGGTCGCTACAAGCCGCCTTGCGTGACGACGAAATCGACGATACGCGCGACCCCCTCGCCGGTCTTCAGATTGGTGAAGACGAATGGGCGCTCGCCGCGCATCTTCCGGGCGTCTCGATCCATCACCTCGAGGCTGGCGCCGACCAGCGGTGCGAGGTCGATCTTGTTGATGACCAGGAGATCGGAGCGCGTGATGCCCGGGCCGCCTTTGCGCGGGATCTTGTCGCCGGCCGCGACATCGATGACATAGATCGTCAGGTCGGCCAGTTCCGGCGAGAAGGTCGCGGCGAGATTGTCGCCGCCCGACTCGATGAGGATCACGTCGAGGCCCGGGAACAGCCGATTCAGTTCGTCGACCGCGGCGAGGTTGATCGACGCGTCCTCGCGGATCGCGGTATGCGGACAGCCGCCGGTTTCGACGCCGCGGATGCGTTCGGGTGGCAGCGCGCCGCTGCGGGTCAGGAACTCGGCGTCCTCGCGGGTATAGATGTCGTTGGTGATCGCGACGATCTCGAAGCGGTCGCGCATGTGCTTGCACAGATGATCCATCAGCGCGGTTTTGCCCGAGCCCACCGGCCCGCCGATACCGACGCGCAGCGGGCCCCTAACGGCGCTCATGAGCGGAACAGCCGCGAATATTGCGTCTCATGTGCCATCGAGGCGAGGTCGGCGGCGAAGGTCGCCGCGCCGAAATCCTCAGGCCCGCGGGCCAGCGATGCCACGACCGCGCCGGCGACCACCAGCTCCAGCGCCGCGAGGATGCGCTGCCCGTCGTTCTGCCCAATAAGCCCAAGCCGCAGCCCCGCCGACATCAGGTTCGCACCAAACGCATGCAGATAACCGGTCAGCGCCTCGCTCAAGCCGATCCCTGCCCGCGCCGTCGCGGCGCCGAACGCAGCCGCGTGGCATATTTCGTGAGCGGATCGGGCCAATCCCATCGACTTGGCCCAAGCCGCCTCATAGGCGGCGACAAAGGCGGAGCCCTGCTGGCTGGATTCCAAGGCTAATTCCGCGCTCGCGCGATAGGCGCAGCCGCGCCGGTTGGCCTCGGCGAGCGCCGCTTCGTCGCCAGCGGCCGCCGCTCGCCAGGCATCGCGCAGAATGTCCGCGTCGACCCGGCCGCTGCCCTTGGCCACCACCGCCACGATCCAGCGCTCTAAACTCTCCCGGTCATGCACCGCGCCATCGGCCGCGGCGGCTTCGAGCCCGTGCGAATAGCTGAACCCACCGGTCGGGAACGCCGCCGAGACCCAGGCCAACAGGCGATAGAGACCGTCAGTGCTCATGACCGAGCTCGGTGCCGGCATAGGCGCCGGTTTCGGGATCGAACGGCGCGCTGAGCCGGGTGATACGCCCGCCAAGCCCCTCCACCATCTGTGCGATGACATGGTCGTCGCGGATGCGCAGCCTGCCCTCCAGCGCCTGCACCGGCAGATGCCGGTTGCCGAGATGCCAGGCGAGGCGCAGCAGCTCGGCGGGCCCGTCGGCCTCAATCTCCAGCACCCGCTCAGGCGCGGAGCAGACCCGGACATAGCCGCCATCGTCGAGCTCAAGCCCGTCGCCATCGGCGAGATGCTGCACCCGCGCCAAATCGAGCATGAACGGCGTCCCGCTATCGGCCACCAGACGCAGCCGCCGTCGATGCCGGTCTACAAAAGCCAGGGTGACGCGGTCGATCGCCGCCTCTTCCGGCCAATGTCCCCCCTTATGAACCGCGATCGCCCGGCGCATCGATCAGTACAGGAAATAGCGCTGCGCCATCGGCAGCACGCTTGCCGGCTCGCAGGTCAGATGGACGCCGTCGGCGCGCACCTCGTAAGTCTCTGGGTCGACCTCAACGTGGGGCGTCGCGTTGTTGTGCACCATGCGGCTCTTGTCGATCGCTCGGATGCCGCGCGCCGGCAACACCATACGCTCGATGCCGAGTTGCGCCGGCAGCCCCTTCTCGATCGCGACGGTCGGCAGAAAGGTCACCGCGGTCGCGGTCAGCGCCTTGCCGAACGCGCCATACATCGGGCGATAATGCACCGGCTGCGGCGTCGGGATCGAGGCGTTGGGGTCGCCCATCAGCGCCGCCGCGATTATCCCGCCGCGCAGCACCGCATCGGGCTTCACCCCGAAAAACGCCGGCGACCACAGCACCAGATCGGCCAGCTTCCCGACCTCGACCGAGCCGATGTGCTCGGCCAGACCATGGGTCAGCGCCGGGTTGATCGTGTATTTGGCCAGGTAGCGCTTGACCCGGAAATTGTCGTTGCGCTCGCTGTCCTGGGGCAGCTTGCCGCGCTGGCGCTTCATCTTATCGGCGGTCTGCCAGGTGCGGATCAGCACCTCGCCGCAGCGCCCCATCGCCTGGCTGTCGGACGACATCATGCTGAACGCGCCGAGGTCGTGGAGGATGTCCTCGGCGGCGATTGTCTCGCGGCGGATGCGGCTTTCGGCGAACGCGACATCTTCGGGGATGCGCGGGTCGAGGTGGTGGCACACCATCAGCATGTCGAGATGCTCGTCGATGGTGTTGACCGTGTAGGGCCGCGTCGGATTGGTCGAGGACGGCAGCACGTTCGGCAAGCCGCATACCTTGATGATGTCGGGCGCATGGCCGCCGCCGGCGCCCTCGGTGTGGAAGGCGTGGATGTTGCGGCCCTTGAAGGCGGCGATCGTGTCCTCGACAAAGCCGCTTTCGTTGAGCGTGTCGGTGTGGATCGCCACCGCGATGTCGAGCTGCTCGGCGACCGACAGGCAGCAATCGATCGCCGCCGGCGTGGTGCCCCAGTCCTCGTGCAGCTTGAGGCCGCAAGCGCCGGCCTCGACCATTTCGACCAGCGCCCGCGGGTCGGAGGCGTTGCCCTTACCAAAGAAGCCGAGATTGACCGGGATACCCTCGGCCGCTTGGATCATGCGCGCGAGGTGCCAGGGCCCGGGCGTGCAGGTCGTCGCCGACGTGCCCGCCGCTGGCCCGGTGCCGCCCCCTAGCATGGTCGTGACGCCGCTGTAGAGCGCATCCTCGGCCTGCTGCGGGCAGATCATGTGGATGTGCGAGTCGATACCGCCCGCGGTGATTATTTTCCCTTCACCTGCGATGATCTCGGTGCCCGGGCCGATGACGATGTCGACCCCTGGCTGGATATCGGGGTTACCCGCCTTGCCGATCCCGGCGATGCGTCCGTCCTTGATGGCGATATCGGCTTTGACGATGCCCCAATGGTCGAGGATCACGGCGTTAGTGATGACGGTATCGACCGCGCCCTCGGCCCGGCTCCTCTGCCCCTGCCCCATGCCGTCGCGGATTACCTTGCCGCCGCCGAACTTGACCTCCTCGCCGTAGATCGTGCGGTCGCTTTCGATCTCGATGACAAGCTCGGTATCGGCGAGCCGCAGCCGGTCGCCGGTGGTCGGGCCAAACATCGCGGCATAGGCGCCGCGGGCAATTGTGTTCGCCATCAAAGGCTTCCGTTGACCCGGCCGTTGAAGCCGACGACGCGTCGCGCTCCAGCGTACGCGACAAGCCGTGCTTCGCGGGTCTGTCCCGGCTCGAAGCGGGTCGCGGTGCCGGCCGGGATGTCGAGCCGGAACCCGCGCGCCTTGTCGCGGTCGAAGGCGAGCGCCGCATTGGTCTCGAAGAAATGATAGTGCGAGCCGACCTGGATCGGCCGGTCGCCGGTATTAGCGACGGTCAGCGTCACTGTCGGCCGCTCGGCGTTCAATTCGATGTCACCAACGGCGACAAAGAGTTCGCCGGGGATCATCTGATCGGCTCGTGCACGGTGACGAGCTTGGTGCCGTCGGGGAAGGTCGCCTCGACCTGGATCTCGTGGATCATCTCCGGGACGCCCTCCATGACCTGGGCGCGCGACAACACCGTCGCGCCATCGCGCATCAATTCGGCGACCGTCTTCCCGTCGCGCGCGCCTTCGAGCACATAATCAGTGATGAGCGCGACCGCCTCGGGGTAGTTGAGCTTGACCCCGCGATTGAGCCGCCGCTCGGCGACCATCGCCGCGACCGCGACGATCAGCTTGTCCTTCTCGCGAGGTGTCAGGTTCATGCCTTTTTCCTAGGCATCAAACGTGCCAAAGCCGGGGCAGGCGCGGCGGCAATCCCATCGCGGCCTGGCGCAGCCGGCACGCAAGATCGGCATAGGCTCGCCGCAGTGCCGCCGCCTCGCCCAGCCAGCGTGCGACCAGGAGACCGTTGACCGCCGTCACGCGAGCTCGCACCCCCTGCACCGCCGATTGCTGCTGCACCGCGCGCGCCGCGTCGACAAAGCCGCGCGCACCGCCTTGCCGGGGCGCCAGGATCAAGGTCGCACAAGCCTCGGCGCCGGCGAAACAGGCCGGGTCGGCCATCGTCGCCGCTACGTCGCCGTCCATATGCAGCGCATCGCCCCAGACAAGGTCGCCGTCGCGGTAGACCTCCCAGGCTTCGTGCAACAACCCACTGCCGAACCGCTCGCCCATCGCGATCCGGCCAAACACGACGATGCCGCCGCCGAGAAGGCCAGCGCCGTCCGCCAACTCGACCCGCGTGTGCCGGCGCAGCCGCGCCCGATCGAATAGGATCGCCTCCGGCGGCAGGAACTCGAGCCAGGCCCCGGCTTCGAGCGACAAAACCTGCCGAATTTCGGTGGTGGCGCCGGTCGAACCATAAATCTTCTCCGCCGCCGAACCGGTAATGTGTGCGGCCGCCTCCTCGCCTACTGTCGTCGTGACGTCGATCCGATCGCCGGCGACCAGCCCGCCCGAGGTCGTCACCAAGACCGCCACCGGCAAATCGTCCGCCATAGGCGCCGGAAACAGCACGCGCAGCGGATTTCTCTCATAGAGATGACTGAGCCGCGTTGTCCCGTCACGGACCGCAAAGCCAATTTCGGCGACGCCGCAAACACCGGCGGGAGCGGAAAGGTCGTCGAGGGGGCTCAATACCCGAGCGCCATGCCGTCCTTGCGCGGCTCGGAGCCGCCGATCAACACGCCGCGCTCGTGATCCATCCAGATCGCCTGGCAGCCGCCGATCGGCACCTCCAGCATCTCGATCTTGTGGCCGCGCTTCGCCAGATCGGCGCGCACGGCTTCCGGCACGAAATGCTCGGTCTGCAACACCCCCTGATAGGCGAAGACGCGCGGTCCCTCGGCAGCCTGCTGGGGGTCCTTTCCGCGGTCGAGCAGGTAGTGGAGGAAGGTCGCGTGCCCGACCGCCTGGTATTGACCGCCCATGACGCCGAACGGCATCACCGCGCGCCCATCCTTCACCAGCATCCCCGGAATGAGCGTGTGGAACGGGCGCTTCCTCGGCGCGATCGCGCTGGGGTGGCCGGGGGTTGTGCGGAAGCCGCTGCCGCGATTGTGCAGGATGACTCCGCTTTCGGGCGCCATGATCCCGGTGCCGAACGCCGAGAACAGAGAGTTGATGAACGACACCGCGTTGCCGTCGCGGTCGACGGCGCACATGTAGATCGTGTCCTTGTGCTCGATCTCGTCCCAGTGCTGCGGCGGCAGTGCCTTGTCGAGCCGAATTTCGCGGCGTGTCCGCTCGGCATATTCGTCCGACAGGAACCGCTCGACCCTGTTGTCGACGAACTCAGGGTCGCCGATGAAATTGTCGCGCACGTAATAAGCGGCCTTGGTCGCCTCGGCGATCAGGTGCAGCCGATCGGCCTCGCTGAACGACTCGCCGCCAAGCGCATAGCCCTCCAGCGTCCTGAGGATCATCAGCGCGGTCAGGCCCTGGTTGCTTGGGGGCACTTCGTAGACATCGTAGCCGCGATAAGGCGCGTGGATCGGCTCGACCCACTCAGAGCGCTGCGCGGCGAAATCCGCCTCCTCTTGGAGGCCGCCCAGTTCCTTGAGCCGATTGACAATGTCGCGCGCCACCGCACCTTCGTAGAACGCCTCTCGCCCCTCCTTCCCGATGCGGCGCAAGGTCTTCGCCAGCGCCGGGTTACGCATCGTGTCACCGGCTTTGGGCGCCTTGCCGTCCCGCAGCATAACCTTGGCCGTGTGCGGGTCCTGCAATTTACTGACATTGCGTGCCCAGTCGTACGCCACTCTCGGGGCGACGACATAGCCGTCCTCGGCCGCCTTGGCTGCCGGCTCCAGCAGTTCAGAGAGCGGCCTCGTCCCGTGCTCGCGGTTCAACAGGCACCAGGCATCGATGCAGCCCGGCACGGTTACCGCGTGCGGGGTCTGTACGGCGATCTCGCGGATTTGCCGCTCGGCATACCAGTCGACCGTCGCCGCGGCCGGCGCCCGCCCCGAGCCGCTCAACGCGAGCGGCGGCGCGCCCTTCTTCGAATACAGCACAAAGCAATCGCCGCCGATCCCGGTGCTCTCCGGCTCGACGACGCATTGCATCGCCACCGCCGCGATCGCCGCGTCGGCCGCGTTTCCGCCTGCGCGCAGCACGTCAAGCCCGGCCAGCGTTGCCCGCGGCTGCGAGGTTGCGACCATGCCGTTGGCCGCCATCGCCGTCGAGCGGCCCGGTACATTGAAATCACGCATCTTGCGGTCGTCTCCACTCTGCCTGCCCGCGCAATTCAGACCGGCGGGCTTCACGCTTGTCGCCTTGTCTTGCACTTCCTACCCTGGCGGTCAATTCGCGGCCGAGGAAAAAGAATGGACGGAAGCCTGCAATTCCCGGTCGCGACGCCGCCGGCGCCGGGAGAAACTGTGCAGATCGCGCCCGGCATTCACTGGCTGCGTATGCGCCTACCCTTTGCGCTCAACCACATCAATCTGTGGCTGCTGGAAGACGGGCCGGGCTGGACCATCGTCGATTGCGGCTACGCGCTCGACGAGGCCCGCGACGCCTGGGAGCGCATTTTCGCCGAGACGCTAGGCGGCCGTCCGGTGCGACGGGTCATCGTCACCCATTACCACCCCGACCATATCGGCCTTGCTTCCTGGCTGACAGAGCCCTGGGAGGCGCCGCTCTGGATCAGCGAGAAGGAATGGCTGCACGCGCGGATGCATGCGCTGGGTACGGGGGGCGATGCTTCGGAGACCCTGCGGCGCGACTTTGCGCTACGCGCCGGCCTCGACGAGGAGACCAGCCAAGTCTTCGCCGAGCGGCAGGGCAACTATCGCCTCGGCGTGCCGTCGGTCCCGACCACTTACCATCGCATTGGCGAGGGCAGCGCGATCGAGATCGGCGGACGCGAATGGCGGGTCATCATCGGCGAGGGTCACGCGCCCGAGCACGCCTGCCTCTATTGCGCTGAAAGCGGCGTGCTGATTGCCGGCGACCAGATCCTTCCGCGCATCTCGCCCAATATCAGCGTGCAGACCTATGAGCCCGATGGCGACCCGTTAGCGCGCTACCTCAATTCGCTGAAGAAGCTACGTGCCGCGTTGCCGCCCGACATCCTCGTGCTGCCGTCGCACAATCTACCGTTCTACGGCGTTCACGAGCGGATCGACGAGCTCGCGGGACACCATGAAGCGCGCTGCGCTGAAGTGATCGCCGCCTGTGCGCGGCCGATGAGCGCCGCCGACCTGATGCCGGTGCTGTTCCGCCGCCTGCTCGACCGCCACCAGATGGGTTTCGCGCTCGGCGAAGCCCTTGCCCATCTGCATTATCTCGAAGGACAAGGCGCCCTCGCCCGCGAACGCGGCGGCGACGGCGTCGATCGCTTTCTCGCGACGTAGGCGGATCGCAGTCCTGCTCATTCCGGCTCGGCCTTCTGCTGCCCCGCGGCGACCGCGGCGCGGACATGCCGGCTCGCCAGCAGCATTTCGACCGTGTACGCGGCTATCGCGCCCAGGGTGCAGGCGATCGCCAACCCGAAGCTGATGAAGAGCGTACTGGCGATCATAAAGCCGCCAGTCTCGCCCAAGAACAGCGCCAGCACCGTCACGCATGTCAACGTGCCGCCGCCCGCGGCCAGAGCCACCGCGGCATCAAGCGCCAGCGAGCGCCAGCGCAAATGCTGGAGGCGTCTCGCGAGCAGGACCGCATGATCGGCATCGGCGCTATCAAGCTCCTTGGCCGCCGCGTCGACCTGGTCGGCGACGCGCGCAAGCCGGGTCGAGAAGACGTTGAGCAACGCCGCGATCCCCGACAACAGAAACACCGGCGCAAGCGCGACCTGGATGATATGCACCACCGAGTCGAGCGCGGCGGAGGGTATAGCGGCGCCCATCTCCGTCGGATGCCTCGAACGACAGTAAAGCCCCGGTCTCAGACCACCGGAGCCTTCAGTACTTTCAAGTCCGGCGCCTTGTGCAAGGTCGCTTCGGTCTTGGCTTGCAGCGCGTCGAAATCGATATCCTCGACCATCTCGCGCACGACGAAACCGTCCTGGGTGACGTCAATGACGGCGAGGTCGGTGTAAATGCGCCGTACCACCTTGGCGGCCGTCAGCGGGTATTCGCAATGCTTGCGCAGCCGCGGCTCGCCGGACCGCGTGTTGTGCTCGAGCAGCACGCGGATTTCTTTGGCGCCGACCGCCAAATCCATCGCTCCGCCGACCCCGGGAGGGAAGGTCGGGTCGTCGGTCGTCCAGTTGGCGAGATCGCCGTTTTCGGCGACCTCGAAGGCACCCAGCAGGGCGAGATCGAGATGCCCGCCGCGGATCATCAGGAACGAGTCGGTGTGGTGGACGTAACTGCCGCCGGTCAAGAGGGTCACCGGCTGCTTGCCGGCGTTGACCAGATCGAGATCGATTTCGTTGGCGCCCGGCGCCGGGCCGACGCCCAAGACGCCGTTCTCGCTCTGCAGCACGATCTCGCGGCCTTCCGGCAGCACGTCGGCGACGAGAGTCGGCAGGCCGATGCCGAGATTGACATAGACCCCGTCATCGAGGTCCTGCGCGGCGCGCCAGGCGATCTGTTTGCGGCTAAGCGGCATAGGTTCCTCCTCAGACCGGCACCACGACCATGCGGTCGACAAAGATGCCGGGGGTGATGATGTGCTCGGGATCGATCTCGCCCAGTTCGCAAAACTGGCGGATTTGGACGATCGACAGCGCGGCGGCCTGGGCCATCGTCGGGTTAAAGTTCCGCGCCGACTTGTTGTAAATGAGGTTACCCCAGCGGTCGCCGCGATCGGCCTTCAGCAGCGCGACATCGCCGCGGAGCGGTTTTTCGAGGACATAGCGACGGCCGTCGATCTCGCGCTCTTCCTTACCCTCGGCAAGACGCGTCCCGACCCCGACCGGCGAAAGGAACCCGCCGAGCCCGGCCGCGGCACAGCGCATGCGCTCGGAAAGGATGCCCTGTGGCACCAGCTCGAGCTCGATCTTGCCTTCCTTGTAAAGCTCCTCAAACACCACCGAGCCAGCGCTGCGCGGGAACGAGCAGATGATCTTCCTGACCCGCCCGGCATCCATCAGCCCCGCGAGCCCGGTGCGTCCGGTGCCGGCATTGTTGTTGACGATGGTGAGATCCTTGGCGCCCTGCTCCAAGAGCGCACCGTAGAGCGCCTCGGGCGAGCCGGCGCCGCCGAACCCGCCGGTCAACACCACCGCCCCGTCCTTGATCCCGGCAACGGCGTCCGCGAGCGACTTAACCCGTTTGTCAATCATGCTCAGAACGCCACGTCGTCGCCACCCTTGAGGGCGAGCAGTTTCCTCGCCTCATCGGGAGTGGCGATCTCCAGCGACAGGTTTTCGAGGATGGTGCGGATGCGGGTGACCTGATCGGCGTTGCCCTGGGCGAGCTGACCGCGGCCCAGCCACAGCGAGTCCTCCAAGCCGACCCGCACATTGCCGCCCATGATCGCGCCCATCGTGACAAACGGCATCTGGTGCCGCCCAGCCGCGAGGATCGACCAGGCGTAGTCGTCGCCGAACAATTTGTCGGCGATGCGCTTCATGTGGACTAGGTTCTCGTGGTCGGCGCCGATGCCGCCCAAGATGCCGAAGATGGTCTGGATGAAGAACGGCGGCTTGATCAGCCCACGGTCGACGAAATGGGCGAGGTTGTAGAGGTGGCCGACATCGTAGCATTCGTGCTCGAACCGTGTCCCGCACTCCTCGCCCAGCCGCTTCAGCACCTTCTCGATGTCGGCGAAGGTGTTGCGGAAGATGAAGTCACGGGTCATCTCCAGCGCCTTCGGCTCCCACTCGTACTTCCATTCCTTGTAGCGGTCGAGCATCGGGTAGAGCCCGAAATTCATCGAGCCCATGTTCATCGAGCACATCTCGGGTTTGGCGCGCAGCGGCGCGGCGAGCCGCTCTTCCAGGGTCATGCCGTGGCCGCCGCCGGTGGTGATGTTGACGACCGCGTTGGTCGCCTGCTTGATCCGCGGCAGAAATTGCATGAACATGTTCGGGTCAGGAGTAGGCCGCCCGTCCTTGGGATCGCGTGCGTGCAGGTGCAGGATCGCCGCCCCCGCCTCGGCCGCAGCGATTGCGTCGCGCGCCACCTCGTCCGGGGTTAGCGGAAGATAGGGGCTCATCGTCGGGGTGTGGATCGATCCGGTCACCGCGCAGGTGATGATGACCTTGCTTTTCAACGGCACAGGCGTCCTCCCTGAATTCTCTCCGCGACCGGTCAGCGCGGCGGCGTTGCCGCGACTCCGCCGCGCAGTTCGTGAACGACGACGCCGAGCCGACGCGGTGGCGGGGCCAACCATAGCGGATGCGTTAGGCTGGTGCCGACATCGCTTTCGCCGGCCTGCCAGCGCCGCATCAGCGCGGCGGACGAAAAATCGGCCATCTTCGCCGGCAGATCGACGCCTGCCCCCTCATGGACAAGACGCAGGATCGTCATCGTCGCCTCGCTCGCCTCGGCGAGGCATTTCTTGATCTCGGGGTCGCGGCGCAGCCCCGCCGGCAGACGCTCGCCAAGGAGCGCAATCATCCGGCGCAAATCGTGATTGCGGCGCATTGCGGCGATCTCGCGCGCCGAGCGACTCACCCCACCGCGCGGACCCGGCTGCGGGTCGTAGCCGTCGATGACGAAACATAGCGTGTCGGCCGGACGGGCATCGTCGAGCGGGGCAACCGAGACTGCGCCGCCGCCGTAGCGCTGTCCGTCGATCACAACCGGTGCGAGACCGGGCAAGGCGGTGCTGGCAAGGACATGATCCATCCCCAACACGTGACGGTCATTGTCGAAAAAGGTCTCGGCGCCGGTGTCGAGGTTGGTCGCGCCGAGCACGACGCGCACATTGCCCGAGTTGACCCGCTCGAAATCGACGACCTCCTCGATTACCTCACGTAATTCCTCCGAAGGGATCACCGAGCTATCGCTAGGTAGAAGCTTGCCCGCATGGCGCCACGAGGCGAGCGCGCGTTCGACGGCGCCACGCAGCTTTTGGTGAAACCGAACATCACCGCGGATCGCCGCGCGACGGCTCAGTTCGCGCCAAAACTGGCGCAGCCGAAAGGCTCGCTCATGCGGCAGATTACCGGCGATGATGACGGCGTTGACCGCGCCGATCGCGCTACCGGCGATCCAATTCGGCCTGATCCCGGAATTCTCCAGCGCCGCGTAAGCTCCGGCCTGGTAGGCGCCGAGCGCTCCGCCGCCCGACAGCACCAGCGCGATCCGGCCGAAACGGGCCAAGTTCTTCTCCGATCGCGCGCGCGCCAAAACCCGCTCCTGCCGTCGCCGGCCAGCATCATGCGAAACGGCTAACCGAGCGTCCAGTGCCGAAAGTACAGGACGATTAGTTGTTTTTATCGAAGGTCTTAGGCGGGAGGGCCTTGAGGTAGGCGGCGATCGCCCGGCGGTCGTCGTCGGTGAGGCGCGCCGTGTTGCGGACGATTTCTGTCATCAACCCGCCGACAAAGTCGCCGTCGGGGGTTCCGCCGTCCTTCAGGAGATAGACGATGTCGTCCTCGCTCCATTTGCCGATACCGGTCTTCGGATCGGGGGTAATATTGGGCGCCCTCTTGCCTTCGATGCCACCCCGGGAGCCGGCCAGCTTGCGGCTAGGATCCGGGCTGCCCAGCCAGGCCCGCGGCGTGTGGCAGTCGCCGCAACGCCCGACCGTGGCGATCAGATAGGCGCCGCGCGCAATCGCCGGGTCAATCGAACGGGGCGCGCTCGGGCCGAAATTTGCGGCGACCGCGATACCGATCGCATCGCGCGCACGCGCCAGCAGCGCCAGCGAATCGGCTCGGCCCAGATCGGGCCGCGATACCGGCGCAAGACCGTCAAGATAGGCCTTAAGATCGGCGAGATCGCCGTCGGTCAGCTGGCTGTAGTAGGAAAACGGAAACGCGGTCACGTAATGCGTGCCGTCCGGGGCGATACCCCAGCGCATGGCGCGGACAAAATCGTCGGGGCTCCAGCCGCCGATTCCACTTTTATCCGGCGTGATGTTGGGCGTGACAATCGTCCCGAACTCGGTCGGTATCGCGCGTCCGCCGGCATAGGGCGCGCCGCCATTCTTGCTGTCGGTATGG
>DATNJF010000432.1:0-9706 GCA_035604035.1 Allostellaceae bacterium
CCCGACGAAAGTCGGGATACATGGCCGAATATAGGGCTACTTGAACCACCGCTCCCAAAATAGGCCGGAATCGGGTGGCACGGTTTCGGGCGGGGCGGCGGTCGAGGTCGGCGAGCCGGGAACGAGGGCGTGCGGATCGGATGCCGGTGCGGGTTCAGAGGGCGGCGTGTTCCACCAACCGCTGCCGAGCGCGACCATCAGTTGCGCGGTATCGATCAGCCGCTGGGTCTCGGCGCGAACCACGCCGAGTTGTGCCTGCTCCCGTTGGCGCTGGGGGTCGAGCAGCTGTAGCAGCGTGGAGTTGCCGGCCTGATAGCTGAGCCGGGCGAGTTTCAACGCCTGCTCAGCCGAGGCGAGCGCCGCGCGTTGCGTCTTCACCGCCTCATCGTCATGGGCGAGCGCCTGGAGCAGGTCGGCGACCTGACCGAAGGCGGCGATAACCGTGCCGCGATAGGCGGCCCAAGACGCATCGAACGCGTCCTTCGCCGCGCGCTCTTGCGCCTGCAGTGTGCCGCCATGGAAAATTGGCGCCGCCATGGCGGTGCCGATGTTGTAGGCAGTGTAGATACCGGAGAAGAAATTGCTGAGATTGACGGCGCTTTGCAGCACATTCGCGTTGAGCGTGAAGTTCGGAAAGAGGTTCGCGGTGGCCACCCCAACCAGAGCGGCATTGGCATGAAGCTGCGCCTCGGCGGCGAGTATGTCGGGGCGCTGCCGGACCAATGCAGAGGGCAGGCTCACGGGCACCGCCGTTGGCAGAGTTAGGCTCGTAAGATCGAAGTCGGGCGGCCTCCAATCGGCCGGGACTCTGCCGACATAGACGGTCAACGCGTCACGGGCGACGCTCAATTGCTGGCGCAGCGGCGGCAGGAGGGTGCGGTCGTTGGCCAGCTGCGTCTGGGCGGTCGTCACGTCGACCATCGTCGCGGTGCCGCCAGTCTGTTGGGTCTTCACCAGCTTCAGATTGCTCTCGTCGTCGGCGAGGATGTCCTCGACGGTTTTGATCTGGGCCCGCAACCCGGCGACGGTGATTGCCTGCGTCGTGATATTCCCGGTCAGCGCGAGATAGGCCGCGGCGAGCTGGTAATCGCTGACATCGGCAAGCGCTGACTGCGCTTCGACCTGGCGCTTGATGCCGCCGAAAACGTCGAGGGCATAGCTTACCGAGGAGCCGACCGAATAGACGTTGACCGGCACTGGCGCGCGGACAACCCCGCTCGGCGCCGGGTTGAACTGTTGGCGTGAGGTCCCGGAGGTAAGATCGACCTGGGGAAATTCGGCGCCCATGGCAGCGACCGCCTGCTCGCGCGCCTGGGCCAGGGTGGCGGTGGCCTGGGCGATCGTCGGGCTGTCGCGCAGCGCCTGCTCGACCACCCGATTGAGGATCGGCGAGTGGAACAGCGTCCACCAGTCGTCCTTGACCTTGGCGCCGACGGCGAGGCGTTGCGCGGCTTTGGGCCGCGCGTCCGGCCCGGTGTCGGGCGGCGGAACCGAGTCGCCTGGCCCTGTGTAGACCTGCTCCTCGGGGGACGTCGGCGAAAAGAAATTTGGCCCCTGCTTGCAAGCAGCAAGCAGCGTCAGCAGCGTCACGAGCGCCACCCCAGCGCTCGCGCGTCCCCCCCTCAGGCAGCTCACTTGGTCGTCTCAGCCGCTCGTGCAGAACCGAATAGGTGCGCGTAGGCGTTTTGCAGCCAGGCCATCCACGGCCGCCGATACTGGGTATCGACTTCGACGGTAACGCTAAGCCCGGCATGGAGCGGTACGTCGCTACCGGTGCAATCCACCGAGAGCCGCACTGGCAGGCGCTGCACCACTTTGACCCAATTACCCGTCGCGTTTTCCGGCGGCAGCAGCGAGAAGGTGAGGCCGGTGCCCGGGCTGAGGCTGGTGACCTTGCCCCGGCAATCGGCATCGGGGTAGGTGTCGACCGCGATCGTCGCGGTCTGACCCGGACGCATATGCGTCAGCTCGGTTTCCTTAAAATTGGCCTCGACCCACACCTGGTCGGACATCAGCGAAAACACCGGTGTCGCCGCGGTCATGTAGTTGCCAACCTGCAGCTGCTCGACCTTGGTGACGATGCCGTTGTCAGGTGCGCGGATCACGGTGTCGTTGAGGTCGATCTGCTTCGCGTCGACGACCGCCTGCGCGCGCTGCACCATCGGATGGTCGCCAACCGGGATGTCCGGATTGCCGCCCAACTGAGCCAGCACATTGCCGATGTCGTGCTGCATCGAGGCGACCTTCTGGCGCGCGACCTCAAGAGCGTTCGACGCCAGGTCGAACTGCGACTGCGAGGCGACGCCCGAACCGAGCAGTTTCTTCTGGCGGTCGTATTCGCGCTGCGCGTAGTCGAGCGTTTCCTGCGCGCCTTTGCTGTCGGCGAGCTTTTGCTGATAGGTCGCCTTCAACGCCTCGACCTGCAGCCGGGCCATCCCGAGTTGCGCGGTCGCGTCGGCCACCGCGACCTCGTATGAATGCGGATCGAGCCGGTAGAGCACCTGCTCCTTGGTCACGCGCTGATTATCGTGGACCTCGATGGCGAGGACGCGGCCGCTCACATCGGCGCTGATCACCGTGCGCGCCGACTGGATGTAGGCGTCGTCGGTTTCGACATAGCGGCCGCTCGTCAGAAACCACCAGAGCCCACCGAGGATGACGACAGCCGGCCCCGCCACCATCAGCGGTAGGCGCAGCCGTTGACGCAACGGCCGGGTCGGAGCGGCGAGCCTTCCGACCCGGTCGCCGAAAACCCGGCGCAAAGACCTGTTTGGCGCGTCGCCTTCGGTCGAGGTGGTCATCGCGTGCCCTCGATCGCGGCGGCGACACGCCGTGCCGGCACCGGCGCGACGCCGGGGCTCGACACCACGCTGCGGGCGCGGGAGTGACCACGATCGGCGAGGGCGCCGTGCACCCGCCGCAACAAATCGATCAGCTGCTCGGCCTCGTCGGGCGACAGTGCAGCCAGCACTTGATCCTGGGTGTCGCCTGCCACATCCCAGATGCGGCCGAGGATCGGGCGGGCCTTGTCGGTGAGGAACAGCCGCCGGGCGCGACGATCGGCCGGGTCGGGACGGCGCTCGATCCAGCCCGCCTCCTGCATGCGGTCGATCTGGCGCACCAGCGTCATCGGCCGGATCTCCAACAGATCGGCGAGCCCGGCCTGGTTGATCCCCTCGTTGCGGGCGAGGTAGCCGAGCGTGCGGCATTGCGCGCGGGTCAGCTCGAGCCGGCGACCGTTACGGTCAAAGCGCCGCCCGTAGAGGCGGGCAACGTCGTGCACGAGAAACCCGAAACTTCGGTCGAGATCCACTATGCCACCCCGAATTAGGCCTAAAAACTGATAATAAGGGAATAGTACTATTTCCTGGCATTGCCCAGAGTCAGCTGCGGCGGGGCAGGGTTTCGCGAATGGAATAGCTGGGGAGGTCGAGCGCCGCCTGCTCGAGGCGGATGCGACGCAGGAGCAGCAAAGCATTGCACGCGGAAAACCCGACCGCAATTGCAAGCGCGTCAAAGGCGAGCGGCAAAATCGCGATCTCGCCGGCGACAATCAGATAGTTTGGGTGGGCGAACCAGCGGTAGGGACCGCTGGTTACCAGCGGCGCGCCCGGCAGCGCGATCAGCCGAGTCGTCCAGCGCCGGCCGAGGCTGGCAATGACCCAGATTCGCCCCGCTTGCAGCAGGATGAAGAGCGCCAGCAGCGGCCAATTCGGCGCGGTCGCCGACGCGACCGTCACCGCGAGTGCGGTCAGCCAACTCGCATGCAGGAAGACGAGCCATTTGTAGCCCGCGCGGTCGATCTCGACGGCGCCCTGTCGGAGCTGCCGCGCCGTGTTCGCGCGGGCGAGGAGCAATTCGCCGCCGCGCTGCACCAGCACTAGGGCGAGCACCGCGTAGAAGACCGTCACGGTTCGCCGAGCACGACAAACCCCGCGCTGAAACCGGGACCGAGTGCGGTGACTAAGGCCCGGCCCCAATCTTCGCCGGCCACCCGCGTCGAATCGAGCATCGCTTCGAGGACAAACAGCACCGAGACGGCCGACATGTTGCCGTATTGCGCGAGTGAACGGCGCGCCTCGGCAGCGCCGGGGAAACCGGAGCCGAAGACGGTCTCGTAGGCGTCGATGACCTTCGGGCCGCCGGGATGGCACACAAAGCGGTCGATATCACCGAGCGATAGCTCGTGCTGTAAGAGAAAATCGCGCAGGACCGGGCCGAGCTTGGCGGTGACGAGACGCGGGATGTCACGCGAGAAGATGGCTTTGAGCCCATCTTCGGCGACGTCCCAGCCCATGATGTCGAGGCTTCCGGGCCAGGTATGCTCGCCGGTCGCGAGGATCGCCGGGCCGGCAGTATCGAAACAGCGCAGCACCGCCGCCGCGGCGCCGTCGCCGAACAGCGCTGTGGCGACGATGTTGCTGCGCGCGAAATCGTCGCGACGGAACTGCAGCGTGCACAACTCGACGACGACGAACAGCACGGCCTTCTCAGGCATCGAGGCAGCGAGAGTGGCGGCCCACGCCAGCCCCGTTGCGCCGCCGGCGCAGCCGAGACCAAAGATCGGCAGCCGCGTTACGGTCGACGGCAGCCGCAGCCGCTCGATCAGCAGCGCGTCGAGGCTCGGGGTGGCAATGCCGGTCGTCGATACCGCGACGACGCCGCCGATCTCACCAAGCCCGATCCCGGCCCGGTCGAGCGCGCGGCCAGCGGCGGCCTCGATCACGTCGAGCGCGCCGGCGATATAGGCGCGGTTGCGATCGGCCCAGCCGTGCGGCTCGTCGAACCAGTCAAGCGGCACCGCCGAATAGCGGCAATCGATCCCGCTATTGGCAAAGACCGGGATCAGGCGTTCAAAGTCCGGCGCGCGCCCAAACAGCTGCTCGACGCGCGCCACGACATTGCTCTGGTCGAGACGGTAAGGGGGGACCGCGGTCGCGATCGCGGCAAGGCGCGGGAACGCTCGCATCGGCTTTCCGGAAATAGAAAACGCCACGATATCGTCTCTTTATAGCCACCGGCATCACGAGTGCGCGAGGGCAAAAGAAAACCCCGCGGCCGGGCGGGCCGCGGGGTTTCCTGATGCGTGACGATGTCAGTTCGAGAAGCGGTAGAACTTGGCCGCGTTCTCGCAGGTGATCTTGTGAATCTGATCGGGGGTCAGGTCGGCGAACTGCTCTTCGATGAACTTGTTCGATTCCGGCCACACGCCGTCGGTGTGCGGGTAGTCGGAGCCCCACATCATCGTCTCGAGGCCGATATCGTCGATCAGCTTGGCGCCGATGCGGTCGAACTGGAACGTGCATTTGCAGTTGCGGCGCCAGTATTCCGACGGCTTCAACTTCATCAGGTCGCGGAAGCGATCCTCGAACTCGAAATCCATCCGGTCGAGCGCGTAGGCGAGCCAGCCCGCGCCGCTCTCGCCGAACGACACGCGCAAGGTCGGGAAGCGGTCAAACACGCCGGCGCCGATCATCGCCGCGATGATGTTGATGAGCCCCATCTGAAACGCCGAGACGCCGGTGAACATCGCCGCGCGGCGGGCCAGCCCCGAAACGCCTTCGCGGGCGCGGCCGTCTGTCGTCGGGAAGGTGTGGAAATGCAGCGGCAGGTCGACATCGGCGACCGCCTTCCACAGCTTCTCCCAATCGGGGTGCCACATCGGCACCATGTCCCAAGAGCATGACAGCTCGAGGCCGCGCAGCCCCATCTTGGCGACGCGGTGGATCTCCTTCACCGCCTCGTCGATGTCGCCGTAAGGCAGGCAGGCGAGGCCGAGTTGGCGATCGGGATAGTGGCTGCAGAACTCCTTGAGCCAATCATTGTAGATGCGCAGCAACTCGTTGCTGGCTTCCTTGTCGTTGAGCCGCGAGGCGGAGCCGAGCACCCCGAAAATCACTTCGGCGTCGACCCCGTCCATCTCCATGTCCTTGAGCCGCAGATGCGGGTCGCGTGCCCGGTATTTGCCCTTCTTGGCGTCGTCGTAAAGGCCGACTTCGTTCATCTTGTCGACCCGGTAGTTCTGGCCGGGGACGTATTTCGCGCCACCCGGGCCGACGCCGTTGACCAAACCGAAATCGGCGCCGTTGCTGGCGACCCAATGCGGCCCGTCGGGTCCATCCGTGACATACGGCATGCGCTCTTTCAGAGCGCGCGAGGCATTGGAGACGAACAGCTCGGGCGGCATGCACGGCATGTCGAGATGGCAATCGGCGGAGATGCGCTTGTACTGCATGGTCGTTCCCTTCGCGGTCACGCCTTCGGACGGCTGGCCAGAACTGTAAACCTACCGGCGCGAATTTGCCTATGCTGCGTTTGCACGGCCCGCCTCAGCTTCGCGCGTGGCCGACCGGCTCGGGGTGCTCGGTCGGTTGGAAGTCGATCAGGTCGATTGATACGATTTCGTCGGGCTCGCCGCTGCAGCAATGGATCAAGAGGGTCAGATCGCACGAGACGCCGCCGTGAACTGCACCGGGCGCGTTGAACATGAACGTCCCCGGTCCGGCGAGGATGCGCCCGTCTGCACGATAGTAGGCGCCTTCCATGATATAGACCTCCTCGCCGAGAGCCGAGGCCTTCCCGACGATCTTCCAAGCCTTGCCCGGCGGTGACTTGTATCGCGAGATCACGGTCAGGCCCTGGCGGTGCTTGCGCAGCACCCGCCGCCATCGCCCGTATTCGCTACCATCTTCGGTGCGAATGTTATAGCTGGCCGCTTCCCACTCGCCTTCGGTAGGCTCCACCTTGAAGCTCATCCATCGCTCGCTCATGCGGCTCTCCCATTCCGATGGGGGAGTTAACGCCAAATAGCAGCGCGGTGTTTCGGAGTCGGTCGAAGCGAGTCGGCGTTCTCAGGGACGTGCATCGCGCATCGCCTGCCAGATGCGCTGGCTGGTGGCCGGCATGTCGAGGCTGGTGACCCCGAGCGGGACGAGCGCGTCGATCACCGCGTTGACGATCGCTGGCAGCGCGCCGACCGTGCCGGCTTCGCCCGCGCCCTTGGCGCCCAGCGGGTTGCGCTTGGTCGGCACCGGGTTCGAGGTGATTTCCATATAGGGCATCGTGTCGGCGCGCGGCATCGCGTAGTCCATAAAGCTGCCGGTCAGGTTCTGCCCCGACTCGCGGTCGTAGACGACCTGCTCCATCAGCGCCTGCCCTAGCCCCTGCGCGACACCGCCATGGATCTGGCCCTTGAGGCCCAGCGGGTTCACCACCGTGCCGACATCGTCGATCACGATATAGCGGACGATCTCGAGCGCGCCGGTGTCGGGGTCGATCTCGACCTCGCAGACATGGCAGCCATTGGGATAGGTGTTGTCCTCGGGCGCGAAGGTGCCGGTCTCGTAGAGCCCGCCTTCGAGCCCCGGCGGCAGCCGCCCGGCCTGGAACGAGGCCTTGGCGACATCGGTGATGCTGAGGCGTCGGTCGGTGCCGGCGACGGCGAAATTTCCGCCATCGGAGTTGACCGCGAATTCGATATCCGCCTCGGCCGCTTCGAGCAGATGAGCGGCGATGCGCTTGCCCTTGGCGATGACCTTGTCGGCCGCCATCCATAAGGCTGAGCCGCCAATCACCGTCGAGCGCGAGCCGTTGGTGCCGATGCCGAAGGCGACGCGGTCGGTGTCGCCATCGATGTATTGCACCACATTTGGGTCGAGCCCGAGCTTCTCGTTGAGCACTTGCTTGAACGTCGTCTCGTGCCCCTGGCCTTGGTTCTTGCTCCCCATCAGCAGGGTCGCGTTGCCGCTCGGGTGAAAGCGGATTTCGGCGAATTCCTGACCCGGTCCGGCGGCCTTCTCGATCGGGTTGGCGATGCCGATGCCGCGCAGCTTGCCGCGCGATTTCGCCTCATCGCGGCGTTTGCCGAACCCGGCCCAATCGGACTGCTCCAGCGCCTTTTGCTGGTTCGCCGGGAAGTCGCCGCAATCATAATTGAGCCCGAACGCGGTCTTGATCGGCAGCGCCGAGGGCGGGATCAAATTCTTTGACCGCAATTCCACCCGGTCGTAGCCGAGCTCGCGCGCCGCGTCGTCGATCAGCCGCTCGATGACATAGGTCGCCTCCGGCCGCCCGGCGCCGCGATAGGGCGCGGTGCCGTTGGTGTTGGCCATCACCGCATAGACCCCGACATAGGCCGCCGGGATGTCATAGGTGCCGACCAAGGTCCCGACATTGCCGAAGGTCGCGAGCAGGTTGCGCTCGGACGAGATGTAGGCCCCGACATTCGCCAGCGTCTTGACGCGCAGCCCGAGGAACTTGCCGTCCTTGTCGAGCGCCAGCTCGGCGTCGCTGACATTGTCGCGCGCGTGTTCGTCGGCCTGGATCGCCTCGCTGCGCTCGCAGGTCCATTTGACCGGCCGGCGCAGCTTCTTCGCCGCCAGCAGCACCAGCCGGTGCTCGGGATATTGCCAGCCCTTGGTGCCGAACCCGCCGCCGACATCGCCGGCGATGACCCGAATCTTGCTTTCCGGGATCTTGAAGATGCGCGTCGCCAGCGCCTGGCGCACCCGGTGCGGGTACTGCACGTCGGCGTAGAGCGTAAAGCGGTCCTCGCCCGGGTCCCACACGCCGATCGCGCCGCGCGGCTCCATGAAATGCGCGTAGACCCGGCTGATCACATAGCGCCGCTTGACGACATGCGCGGCGTTGGCGAACGCGGCGTCGGCCGCGGGCTTGTTGCCGGCCTCGAACAGGTTGGAGATGTTGTCGGGGCAGTCCGGCCACACCGCGATCTTGCCTTCGGCGGCGTCGGCCGTGTCGGTCACCGAAGGCAGCGCCGCGTAGTCGATCTCGATCAGCTCGGCGGCGTCCTTTGCTTGCGCCAAGGTCTCGGCGACGACCATGGCGATCGGTTCGCCGACATAGCGCACCGTGCCTTGCGCCAGCCCAAGATGGGCGCGGGCGAACATCGGGGTCCCGTCCGGGCGCTTCCTCTGAAACGGCACGCCCATCGCACCGAGTCTCGCCTCGACCAAATCGTCGCCGGTCAGGATCAGCTGGACCCCCGGCGCGGCTTTGGCCGCGGTGAGGTCGAGCCGGTCGATGCGGGCATGGGCATGCGGAGAGCGCAGCACAAAGGCATGGACCTGGCCGAGCAAATTGTTGTCGTTCTGGAAGCGGCCATTGCCGCTCAGCAGCCGCTTGTCCTCGAAGCGCCGCACCGGTTGGCCGATTCCGAACTCGCCCATCGCGTCGCTTCTCCCCTGATCGATGCGGGCAAATCTAAGGTGCGGGCGTCTCGCCGTCGAGCAGCGCTCGCAGATATGCGACATAACCGGCATAGGCGCGTGTGCCGGCGGCCGTGAGGCTGACACGGGTGCGCGGCTTCTTGCCGTTGAAATCCTTTTCGATCCGGACATAGCCGGCGGTTTCGAGCGTGCCGATATGTGCGCCAAGATTGCCCTCAGTCGCGTTGAGAAGCGCCTTAAGGCGGACGAATTCAAGGCGCTCGCCGCTCGGCAACGCCTTCAGCGCGGCCATGATTTTGAGGCGCAGCGGCTGATGGATGATCGCGTCGGGCTGTTCCATCTCAGGCCCTCCGCAACCACACGCCCGCCAGCACCAGCGCGCCGCCGCCGACCGCCGCCATCCACAGATCAAAATAGGCTGGCAGCAGGAAGAAGCCGGCGAGAGTAGCGGCGGCGATGACCGCCCCAGCCACGATAAAGCGCAGACCGCCCCAGATGCCGCGCAGCGCATAGCCGAA
>DATNJF010000433.1:0-6833 GCA_035604035.1 Allostellaceae bacterium
AAGAGTTCCTCGATATGTTCTTCGAGGATCTCGAACTGCCCGACCTGGTCAAAAAAACGCTGAAGGACACGACCGCGGTCGATCTACAGCGCGCCGGCTATACCGTCACCGGCTCGCCATCCAATCTCAGCATCCCGCGCACGATGCGCCAGAGCATGGCTCGGCGCATCTCCCTGAAACGCCCGAAGCTCGGCGAACTCGAAGCGCTGCGCGAGGAGATCGAGAAGGCCAAGGCGCGCGGCGCCGACGAGGAGGTCGAGCGGCTGACGCTGCTGCTCGAAAAGAGCGAGCGGCGTAGCAAGATCATCCCCTATATCGACCCGCTCGACGTGCGCTATCGCCGCTTCGAGCGCGTACCGAAGCCGAACACCGAGGCGGTGATGTTCTGCTTGATGGATGTGTCGGGCTCGATGACCGAGGCGATGAAAGACCTTGCCAAGCGGTTCTTCATGCTGTTGCACGTCTTCCTCATCCGCCGTTACCGGCATGTCGACGTGGTCTTTATTCGACATACCTCGACCGCCGAAGAGGTCGACGAGGAAACCTTCTTCTACAGCCGCGAGACCGGCGGCACCGTGGTTTCGACCGCACTCGAAAAGATGCTGGAGATCGCCCGTGCCCGCTATTCGACCGACCGCTGGAATATTTACGGGGCGCAGGCTTCGGACGGCGACAATTACGGTGCCGACAGCAGCCGCTGCGTCTCGCTCTTGGGTGGCGAGGTGCTGCCGCTCTGCCAGTACTTCTCCTATGTCGAGGTCGGCGACGGCACCGGCGGCAGCCTGACCGGCCTGTCCCGCGACAGCGATCTGTGGCGCGCCTACAGCGAGGTCGCTCCGGCGCACGCGCATTTCGCGATGCGGCGGGTCGGCGACCCGGCGCAGATTTTCTCGGTGTTCCACGAACTCTTTGCCAAAGGGGGCGTCCGTGCCTGACGCACGCGCCACAGCCAAAACCAAAAAACCCGTCGCGATTGGCACCCCGCTCTTCACCGGCCCGAACTGGGATTTCGGTGGTCTGCGGAAGGTGCATGACGCGATCGAGCGCATCGCCGTCGACGAGATGGGGCTCGACACCTACCCGCTGCAGATCGAGGTTATCACCTCCGAGCAGATGCTCGACGCCTATGCCTCCGCCGGGCTGCCGCTGATGTACGGTCATTGGAGCTTCGGCAAGCACTTCGCCTATCACGAGACCCTCTACAAGAAGGGCCTCGCCGGCCTTGCCTATGAGATCGTCATCAATTCCAACCCGGTCATCTGCTACATCATGGAAGAGAACTCCATGACCATGCAGACGTTGGTCATCGCGCATGCCGGGTTCGGCCATAACCACTTCTTCAAGAACAATTATTTCTACCGGCAGTGGACCGATGCCGACGGCATCCTCGATTACCTGAGCTTCGCCCGCGACTACGTCGCCAAATGCGAGGAAAAATACGGCTACGAGGCGGTCGAGCGCATCCTCGACGCCGGTCACGCGCTGAAGGATCACGGCGTCAATCGCTATGCTCGCCGCTCTCGGCCGAACCTCGCCGAGGAGCGCCGCCGCGCCAGCGAGCGCCACGCGCACGACGAAGCCACCTTCAACGATCTCTGGCGCACCGTCCCGACCGCCGAGAAGGACGAGGACGAAATCGAGGACGAGGATAAGCGGCAGGACATACAGCGTAAGCTCGGCCTGCCCGAGGAGAACCTGCTCTATTTCATCGAAAAGCGGGGGCCTCGGCTTGAGGATTGGCAGCGCGAGTTGATCCGTATCGTCCGCCACGTCTCGCAGTACTTCTATCCGCAGCGCCAGACCCAGGTGATGAACGAGGGCTGCGCGACCTTCTGCCACTACGAGATCATGAACCGGCTGCACGACCGCGGCCTGATCACCGAAGGCGCGATGCTTGAGTTCCTTCATTCGCATTCGAGCGTCGTGTCCCAGCCGGGCTTTGACGATCCGCGTTATGGCGGTCTCAACCCCTATGCGCTCGGCTTCTCGATGATGGGCGACATCAGGCGCGTCTGCACCAACCCGACCGAGGAAGATCGCGAGTGGTTCGCCGATATCGCCGGCAACCAGGACCCGTTCGGCGTGCTGCGCCATGCCTGGGCCAATTACCGGGATGAGAGCTTCATCCTGCAATACATGAGCCCGGAGATCATCCGGCGCTTCCGGCTCTTCCAGATCAACGACGACTCGTCGAAGCCGTCGCTTCGGGTCGAGGCGATCCACGACGAGCTCGGCTACCGCCGCGTCCGCAGCGCGCTGTCGCGGCAATACGATCTGTCGCGGCGAGAGCCCGATATCCAGGTGGTCGATGTCGACCTCACCGGCGACCGCTGCTTGGTGCTGGCGCATTACGTTCATGACGGAGTGCTGCTCGAGGAGAAGAGCTGCCGCGCCGTGCTGCGCCACACCGCGCTCCTGTGGGGCTATGCGGTGAAGCTGCTCGAGATCGAAGCGGCGACGGACAAGGTGCTCAAGACCTACGACGCCAGCGACGCAAAGTAACTTGCCCCGTCTCTCCCTGCGGACCGGCAGGAGAGGCGCTATATTCCCGGCATGAACATCCTCGGCATCGAGACGAGCTGCGACGAGACCGCCGTCGCCGTCGTGGCGGACGGCGCTCCGCCGCTCATCCGCGCTAATCTGGTGCAGTCGCAACTCGACGAGCACGCGCCCTATGGTGGCATCGTGCCGGAGATCGCCGCGCGCGCCCATCTCGATCATCTCCAGGAGCTGATCCGCGAGGCGCTCGGCAGCGCAGGGATCGGCATCGACGACCTCGACGGCGTCGCCGCCGCCGCCGGTCCGGGCCTCATCGGTGGTCTTATCGTCGGCACCATGGCAGCGAAGGGCATCGCCTGGGCGGCCAAGAAGCCGTTCGTCGCAGTCAATCATCTCGAGGCGCACGCGCTGACCGCACGGCTCACCGACGACGTCGCATTTCCCTATCTCCTCCTGCTGGTGTCGGGCGGGCATTCGCAGCTCCTCGTCTGCGCCGGGGTCGGCGAGTATCGCCAGCTCGGCACGACGCTCGACGACGCGGCGGGCGAAGCCTTCGACAAGAGCGCCAAGCTCTTGGGGTTGGCGCAACCCGGTGGGCCGGCAATCGAGGCGGCGGCGCGCGCCGGTGACCCGCGTCGCTTCCCGCTGCCCCGGCCACTGAAGGGCCGCGAGGGCTGCGATTTCTCGTTCTCCGGCCTCAAGACCGCGATCCGCGAGCGCGTCCTCGCCGCGGACGCGGCCGATCCGCAAACGATCGCCGACCTCGCCGCCGCCATCGAGCTGGCGATCTGCGATACGCTGGTCGACCGCACGGCGATCGCCCTACGCCGGTTTCGATACGAATACCCGCAAGGCACGAGCCTCGTCGCCGCCGGTGGGGTGGCCGCCAATGCCCGGCTTCGCGCGCGCCTCGCCGCACTCGCGGGCGACGCCGGGCTTGCCTTTGTCGCCCCGCCGCCGGCGCTCTGCACCGACAACGGCGCGATGATCGCCTGGGCCGGCATCGAGCGACTGCGCCTTGGCTATTCCGACCCGCTCGACGCGCCGGTGCGGCCGCGCTGGCCGCTCGACTCGGCGGCCCAAGGGAGATTGCCTTCGCAATGACGCGGCTGGCCATCATTGGCGCCGGCGCCTGGGGCACCGCACTGGCGCTTGCCGCGCGCCGCGCCGGCAGCGACGCCACCATCTGGGCACGCGACCCCGCCATCGCCGCGGCGATCAACGAGCGTCACGAGAACCCCGTCTACCTGCCCGGCATCGCCCTCGATCCGGCTATCGCCGCGACCACGGACTTGGCTCAGGCCACCGCGGGCGCTGAGGCGGCGCTGCTCGCGGTGCCGGCCCAGTTCCTGCGCGACGTCCTGGCGGCGCTCGTGCCGCACCTGCCTCCATCGCTACCGCTCTTGCTTTGCGCCAAGGGGATCGAAATTGTCACTCTGATGACGATGGCCGAGGTGGCCGAGGAGCTATGCCCCCGCCGCCCGCTCGCGGTTCTGTCTGGGCCGAGCTTTGCCGCCGAGGTCGCGCGCGACCTGCCGACTGCTGTCGTCATCGCCAGTCGCGACCCGGCCCTTGCCCGTAGTTTCACGGCGGCGCTCGGCAGCGCGCGCTTCCGGCCCTACCTTTCGGAAGACCCGATCGGGGTCGAGCTCGGCGGCGCGGTCAAGAACGTCTTGGCGATCGCCTGCGGGATCGTCGACGGGCGCCGCCTCGGTGACAACGCGCGCGCGGCGTTGATCACCCGCGGCCTCGCCGAGATGACGCGGCTCGGGGTCGCCAAGGGGGCGCGCGCGGAAACTTTCGCCGGTCTCTCCGGCCTGGGCGATCTGGTGCTGACCTGTGGCGGGGCGCAATCGCGCAACCACGCACTGGGTCTCGCGCTCGGCCAGGGATCGAGCCTCACGGCGGCGCTCGCCGGTCGCCGGTCGGTCGTCGAAGGCATCGCCACCGCCGCGTCGGTGACGGCGTTGGCGGCCCGACTTAGAGTCGAGATGCCGATCGCCGAAGCGGTCGAGGCCGTGCTGCACCGCGGCATGGCGATCGACCGGATGATCGAGGAACTGCTATCACGGCCACACCGCGCCGAATGAAACCGGTGGTTCCGGCGGCTTTTGTCGCTGCACTGTCCCGGAAAATTCATTTCCGTGCGCCGCCCGTTACCCCATATCATACGGGCCGAGAGAGCACGGTCACGACGCGACCAAAGATGAGCGACAACGAAAAACGCGGCGGCGAGGAAGGACCGGGTACCGGCGTCATCGTCAAGGCGAAGCCGAAGACGAAGAAGCCGGCTATGTACAAGGTGTTGATGCTGAACGACGATTACACGCCAATGGAATTCGTCGTCCACATCCTTGAGCGGTTTTTCAGCAAGAACCGTCAGGAAGCGACACGGATCATGCTACACGTTCACCGCCGTGGTGTCGGGGTCTGCGGCGTTTACACGTACGAAGTCGCCGAAACGAAGGTTACGCAGGTCATGGATTTCGCCCGGCAGCACCAGCACCCGCTGCAGTGCACGCTGGAAAAAGACTAGGCTCTAGTAGGAAAGGGAGCGGCCGTGCTCTCACGCAACCTCGAAAAGTCGCTGCATCGGGCCCTCGCCTACGCCAATGAGCGGCGCCACGAATACGCCACGCTCGAGCACCTTCTCCTCGCCCTGACCGAGGACCAGGATGCGATCGCGGTTTTGCGGGCGTGCAGCGTCGATCTCGACCGGCTGCGCCGCGAAGTCCTCACCTATGTCGACAACGAGCTTGGTAACCTCGTCGCCAGCCACACTGAAGATGCGAAGCCGACCGCCAGCTTCCAGCGCGTGCTGCAGCGCGCCGCGATCCACGTCCAATCGTCGGGTCGCGAGGAGGTGACCGGCGCCAACGTGTTGGTGGCGATGTTCGCCGAGCGCGAGAGCCACGCTGTCTATTTCCTGCAGGAGCAGGACATGACCCGCTTCGACGCGGTCAACTACATCTCACACGGTATCGCCAAGGCGCCGGGCCGCACCGAGACGCGCCGCGTCCAAGGCGCCGAGGAGGAAGGCGAGCGCAGCGAAAAGGGCAACCAGAAGCGCGGACACGACGCGCTCGACGCCTATTGCGTCAACCTCAACAAGAAGGCCAAGACCGGCAAGATCGATCCGCTGATCGGGCGCGAGGCCGAAGTCGACCGTACCATCCAGATCCTCTGCCGGCGCTCGAAGAACAACCCGCTCTACGTCGGCGAGCCCGGTGTCGGCAAGACCGCGATCGCCGAAGGCCTTGCCCGGCGCATCGTCGGGCGCGAGGTGCCCGAGGTGCTGCTCAACGCGACGATCTTCGCGCTCGACATGGGGGCCCTCCTTGCCGGCACACGCTATCGCGGCGATTTCGAGGAGCGGCTAAAGGCGGTGCTGTCGGAACTCGAGCAGACCACCGGCGCCATCCTCTTCATTGACGAGATCCATACGGTGATCGGCGCCGGTGCCACCAGCGGCGGGGCGATGGACGCCTCGAACCTGTTGAAACCGGCGTTGGCCGGCGGCGTCATCCGCTGCATCGGCTCGACCACCTACAAGGAATATCGCAACTACTTCGAGAAGGACCGGGCGCTGGTCCGCCGCTTCCAAAAGATCGACGTTAACGAGCCGACGATCGAGGATTCGATCAAAATCCTGCGCGGCCTCAAACCCTATTACGAACGCCACCACAAGGTCCGCTATACCGCCGATGCGATCAAGGCCGCGGTCGAGCTGTCGCACCGCTATATCGGCGACCGCAAGCTGCCGGATAAGGCGATCGACGTCATCGACGAGTCGGGCGCGGCGCAGATGCTGCTGCCCGAAAGCAAGCGGCGCAAGACGATCACCGCCAGGGAGGTCGAGGCCTGCATCGCGACGATGGCGCGCATCCCTCCGAAAAGCGTGTCGCGGGACGACCGCGAGGTGTTGAAGAACTTGACCCGCGATCTCGAGACCATGGTGTTTGGCCAGAACCAGGCGATCGAGGCTCTGGTCTCGGCGATCAAGCTTGCCCGCGCCGGCTTGCGCGACCCCGAAAAGCCGATCGGCTCCTACCTGTTCTCGGGGCCGACCGGTGTGGGCAAGACCGAAGTCGCCCGCCAGCTCGCCCGCACCATGGGCATCGAGATCACCCGCTTCGACATGTCCGAATACATGGAGCGGCACACCGTCTCGCGCCTCATCGGCGCGCCGCCGGGTTATGTCGGCTTCGACCAGGGCGGATTGCTCACCGACGCGATCGACCAGCATCCGCACAGCGTCTTGTTGCTCGACGAGATCGAGAAGGCGCATCCGGACCTGTTCAACATCCTGTTGCAGATCATGGATCACGGCAAGC
>DATNJF010000434.1:0-5900 GCA_035604035.1 Allostellaceae bacterium
CGTTGCGCTGGCGGATGTGCTCCTCGGTGTAGATCTTGCGGGAGTCCGGTCCGTCGGTATAGCCGTGCCGCCCGGTCATCCCGGCGAGCTTCTCTTTCATCGCCGGCGCCAGCATGTCGTAGGCCGAATACATATCGGCGAACATTGTGCCGCCCTTTTCCTTGGGTACCTCGACCGCGTGGAGGATCGCCAGTCGCGGCAGTTTCTCCGGCGGATCGTAGGTTTCGTCGGCGTGCCAGCTCGACGCGCGAACCACGCCGAATTTGTCGACACCGCCATCCTTGGCGACATTGGTGATGAACGAGACCCGCGGATCGTCCGGATGCCGGTAATTTTCGAGGATATGCTCCCGCAGATGGCCGAAGCGGGCGCCGAAGGCGGCAAGCTGATGCGCGTCGAGCTTCTGGTCGCGGAACACGAGCACCGGATGGTCGCGAAAGATGTCCTCGATCTCGGCGAACGTCTCATCGTCGAGCCGCGCTAGGTCGACCCCTTGAACCTCCGTGCCGATTTTCTTGCCGAGCGGACGCAGCGACAGTTGAGCGGTCATGGCTTCCTCCGCGAAGGTCTCGGCAAACGATAACACGCGCAAAAAGGATGTTACTCGCGCGGAAGCGGGAACGCTTCGTCACTCTCGCGAGACCAACCCCCTCTTTCTGTCATTCCCGCGAAAGCGGGAACCCATGAACACTGACATCTGGGGGTAAAGCACTGACCGTGGATGCCCAGTTATCGATTGGCTGTGTTCATGGGTTCCGGGCTCATCGCTGCGCGATGCCCCGGAATGACAAAGTAATTTAAATCACGGCACCAGTATGATTTTTCCGATGTGCTGCGACGACTCCATCAGCGCATGCGCCTTTGACGCTTCGGCGAGCGGGAAGGTCTTATAGGTGCAGGTGCGCAACTTGCCTTGCGCCCAAAGCGGCCAGACCTTGTCCTTCAGCGCCGACACGATCTGCGCCTTTTCGGCGACCGAGCGGCCGCGCAGGGTCGAGCCGGTGACGGTCAGGTGCTTGCGCTGGATCATGCCGAAATCGGCCTCGACCTTGGCGCCGCCCATCAGCGCGACAAAACACAGCCGCCCCTCGCGGGCGAGCAGGTCGAGCTCGCGCGGGATGTAGTCGCCGCCGACCATGTCGAAGATCGCGTCGACGCCGCGGCCCTGGGTGAACTCCTTGCCGATTTTGACGAAATCCTCGGTCTTGTAATTGATCGCGATATCGGCTCCGTAGTCGCGGCAGGCCCGGCATTTCTCCTCCGAGCCCGCGGTCGCCAACACCTTGGCGCCAAACGCCTTGGCGAGCTGGATTGCGGTCATGCCAATGCCGCTCGACCCACCCTGCTGCAGGAAGACTTCGCCCGCCTTCAGATGGATGCGGTCGAAGACATTGGTCCACACCGTGCAGAAGGTTTCCATCAGCCCGCCGGCATCGACCATGCCGACGCCCTGCGGCACCGGCAGGCACTGCACCGCCGGCACCGCGGCGTATTCGCCGTAGCCGTCGGCGACGAGCAGCGCGCAGACCTCCTCCCCAAGAATGAAACCGCTCACGCCTTCGCCGAGCTTGACGACCACCCCGGCGCATTCGAGGCCCGGGATGTCGCTGGTCCCTGGCGGTATCGGGTAGCGCCCCATGCGCTGCAGGCAATCGGCGCGGTTGATCCCGGCGCCGGTGATGCGGATCAGCACCTCGCCGGTTTTCGGCTCCGGCACCGGCCTTGTTCCCGGCACCAGAACCTCCGGCCCGCCGGGCGATTTGATCTCGATGACGGTCTGGGTCGCGGGAATATTGGCGAGCATGCGAAGCCTCTCTGCTTGGGCTGTTGCAATTGGGTCCGGTCGACGGGCTCAAGCAGCGATGTTTACGGGCAATCCGAGAGAGGGATTCCGACGGCAAGGCGGCGATTGCCGCCCATGAGACATCCTTTGACCCAGTTACCGGTGAAAACTTCACCCGTTGAGGTGCGGTAGGTGCCGTGACCGTTGGCCCGATCGTTCAGATAGTCGCCCTCGTAACTCGCGCCGCTCGGCCAAACCTGTTTGCCGCGGCCGGTATAATGTCCGTCGGTCAAGACACCATTATAGGTTTCGTTCGGCCGCCCGTTTAAGAACCAAACAAGCGTGCCGGAGCCGCTGGCCAAGCCATTTTTACAAGCACCGCTCCAGGTGATGCTCTCGCCAGGCGTCGGTGTGGAATCCCATACCCGGCAACCGTTCGGGTCAGCAATCCAACGCGGTTGCTGCTGCGCGTCGGCTGCATGAACCGTCGCTATGAGGGCAATCAGTGCCAACCACGTGCGCCACATCGGCATTTCTCCCCTATCGGATGCTCGAGTGGCGAGCATTGCCTTGCCTCGCGGTCCGCGCTGGGGTCGTATTAGCACAAGAGCGTGCGACGGGAGGGAATGGATGCCTTTGCTGCAGGACAAAGTCGCCCTGGTGACCGGCGCCGGCGCCGGGATCGGCCGCGCGATCGCGCTCGGCATGGCGGCGGAGGGCGCGACGGTGGCGGCGGCGGACATCGACCTCACCGCCGCGCAAAAGACCGTCGAGGCGATGGCCGGGAAGACCAACCGCGCGCTGGCGATCGCGGCCGATTGCGGCGATGTCGCCAGTATCGACGCGATGATCGAGAAGACCGTCGCCGAGTTCGGCCGGCTCGACATCATCGTCAACAATGCCGGGGTTACCCGCTACAGCTACGTCATGGATTTGACCGAGGCGGATTGGGACCGCATTCACCGGGTCAACGCCAAGGGTGTGTTCTTCTGTCTCCAGCGCGCGGCCAAGGAGATGATCGCGCAGGGTGGCGGGCGGATCATCAACATCGCCTCGATCGCCGGGCGCGGCCATGCCGGGTCGTCGAATGTCGCCTACGCGGCGAGCAAGGGCGCGGTGATGGCGATGACGATGCTGGCGGCGCACCAGCTCGGCCCGCATAACATCAACGTCAACGCGATCTGCCCGGGGGTGACGCGCACCGAGCTGGGCGCGCGCAATTCGGTCGGCCGCGCCGCGGCGCGCGGCATCACGGTCGACGCGCTGCATGCCGAGCAAGAGGCCGGCATCCCGATCCGCCGCGCCAACACGCCCGACGACATTGCGGCGATGGCGGTGTTTCTCGCCTCGCCCGGCGCGCGCAACATCACCGGCCAGGCCTACAACGTCGATGGCGGCTTGGTGAACAGTTGACGCGTTATCTCCCTCTCCGCCCCTGGGGGCGGAGAGGGCTGGGGTGAGGTGGGGGAAACGCCAACGCATGCCCACCTCACCCGGCCGCCGCTTCGCGACGGCCACCCTCTCCCCCCAATGGGCGAAGAGGGAAACTCTGGCGAGATAGGGGAGAGAGATGTCTGAAACCTTCGACTACATCGTCGCCGGCGCCGGCTCGGCTGGGTGCGTGATCGCGGCGCGGCTGAGCGAAAACCCGAAGCACCGGGTGCTGCTGCTCGAGGCCGGGCCGAAAGACACCAGCCCGTGGATCCACATGCCGATGGGCTACGCGAAGCTGTTCGCCAACCCCAAGCTCAACTGGATGTTCGAGAGCGAGCCCGAGCCCGAATTGCAAAACCGCACGATGTACCAGCCGCGCGGCAAGGTGCTGGGCGGCACCAGCTCGATCAACGGCATGGTCTATATGCGCGGAAACCCCGCCGATTACGACGAATGGCGCCAGCGCGGCTGCACCGGCTGGGATTGGGACAGCATCCTGCCGTATTTCAAGAAGGCCGAAGATCAGGAGCGCGGCCCCAACGAGGCGCACGGGGTCGGCGGGCCGCTGCGGGTGTCGGAGCACCCGGTGCGCTGGAAGCTCGCCGAGCATTTTGTCGACGCGGCGATCGAGGCGGGCCTCCCGGCCAACGACGATTTCAATAGCGGCCACCAGGATGGCGCCGGGCATTTCCAATGCACGATGAAGGCGGCGCGGCGCTGGAGCACCGCCGCGGCCTATCTCGGTCAGGCCAAGAACCGCGCCAATCTGACGATTGAGACCGAGGCGTTGGCGACCAAGGTATTGATCGAGGAGGGCAGGGCGGCCGGCATCGCCTATCGCCAGGGCGGGTCAACGAAAGAGGCGCGGGCGCGCGGCGAGGTCATCGTCTGCGGCGGCGTCTACGGCTCGCCGCAGCTGTTGCAACTATCGGGCATCGGCCCAGGCGATTTGCTGCGGGAGCACGGCATTCCGGTGGTCGCCGACCGGCCCGGGGTCGGCAACGAGCTGCAGGACCATTTCTATGTCCGGCTCGCCTATCGCTGCACCCAGCCGATCACCCTCAACGATGTCGGCAACAGCTTCATCCGGCGCACGGCGGCGGGCATCCAGTATTTCCTCACGCATTCCGGCCCGCTCGCCAGCAACGGCATCTGCGCCGGCGGCTTCGCGAAGAGCGACGAGCGCCTTTCGCGCCCGGATATTCAGCTGAATTTCAGCACCTGGAGCTTTCAGGGGCGCGACCGCAGAGGCGTGCTGCCGCATCCCTGGCCGGGCTTCAGCGTCAGCGCGGTGCACCTACGCCCCGACGCGCGCGGCCATGTGCGGATCAAGAGCCCCGACCCGTCGGCCCCGCCGGCGATCCTGTTCAATTTCCTCAAGACGCAATACGACTTGGACGCGCTGCGGTCCGGAATGCGGCTGGTGCGCAAGATCACCGAGCAGCCGGCGATCGCGCCGTTGGTCGCCGGGGAGATTCTGCCCGGGCCCTCGGTCAACACCGACAAGGAGTTCGAGGAGGCGATCCGCGCCAACGGCCTCTCGAACCTCCACCCGGTCGGCACCTGCCGCATGGGGCCGGACGACGCGGCGGTGTGCGACATCCGCCTGCGGGTCAACGGGGTAGGGCATTTGCGCGTGGTGGATGCGTCGGTCATGCCCGCCGTGCCGGCCGGCAACACCAACGCGCCGACGATCATGATCGCCGAGAAAGCCGCTGACATGATCAAGGAGGACGCGCGAGCGGCTTGAGTTAAGTTGCGGGCTGATTTGGAGGTGCGGCGATGGCGATGAAGCGCATGGTGCTCGAGCTCGGCATGGGCACCGATATTCGCGGCGCGGATTACACCAAGGCGGCGGTGCGGGCGCTGCGTGACGCGCTGTGGCACAATTCGCTGAGCATCGCCGATGCGGTCGGGCTCCCGGTCGACTCGATGCGGGTCGAGGTCACGATCGGCGTGCCGCATCCCGAGAAGGTCGATAAGGCCCAGGTGCTGGCGGTGCTGCCGCACGGCACCGGCACGGTCAACCTCGTCGAGGGCGGGCTCGAAATCCCCAACGATGCCGGCACCGACTCGATGGTCCTCGCCCATGCCGCCGCCGTGGTGCGGCTCGACATTCCTTGAGGAGACCGGTCATGGCGGCCAAACGCATCATCCTCGAAATGGGCAGCGGCAACGATCTGCACGGCGGCGACTACACCAAGGCGGCGATCCGCGCGGTGCAGGACGCGCTGCATCATTCGTCGCTGTCGTTTATCCGGAGCTTCGGCCTCGACTCCAAGCAGATGCAGGTCGAGGTGACGATCGGCGCGCAGAAGCCTGAGCGGGTTGACGCCGCCGCGGTCAAGGCGACCTTGCCGCACGGCCAGGTCACGGTGAGGGTGGTCAAAGGGGGCCTCGACATCCCCGACGATGCCGGCCACGACACCGCAATTGTCGCCAGCGCCGCGGTCGCGGTGCGCATGGAGCTGCCGCAAGCGCGCTAGCGCTGCATCGATGACGCGCGTCCTTCGAGACGCGGGCTGTGCCCGCTCCTCAGGATGTGACGTGACCCCCATTTCTCATCCAGCGATAACGAGAGTCCGGGGTTGATCTGAACCTTCTGTGTCGTGGGTGGCAAGAGGCCGGGGCGCGGAGCCCCAGCGAAGCGCAGCGTCCCGGCCGGTCTCTCCGCCGAGGGCGC
>DATNJF010000435.1:0-2246 GCA_035604035.1 Allostellaceae bacterium
GCGCCCTCGGCGGAGAGACCGGCCGGGACGCTGCGCTTCGCTGGGGCTCCGCGCCCCGGCCTCTTGCCACCCACGACACAGAAGGTTCAGATCAACCCCGGACTCTCGTTATCGCTGGATGAGAAATGGGGGTCACGTCAATCTTTCAAGCGTCGCGGCGAAAAATTTCAGACGCCGGTCCAGCGCACGGAGGTGGGCGCGATGCGGCCCGATTTCGCCCATTCGACCAGCTCGCGTTTCAAGATCTTGCCGCTGGCGGTCAGCGGGTACTGGGTCATCGCGATGAAGTATTCCGGCATGTCATAACGTGACAGCCCCTCGGCGTTGAGATGCGCGAGTATGGCGCCGGGCTCGGCGCTTTCGCCCTCATGGAAGATCACCGACAGGCACATCTTCTCGCCGAGCCGTTCGTCGGCGACCGCGAAGGCGGCACAGCGCGCGACCGCCTTGTGCCGCATTACCAGGTCTTCGATCTTCGACGGGTGGATGTTGTGTCCGCCGCGGATGATGAGGTCCTTCTTGCGCCCGACGATCTCCAGGTTGCCCTCGGGGTCGAAGCGGCCGAGATCGCCCGACATGAACCAGCCCGACCGGTTGAACGACTCCTCGGTGGCGCGCTGATTGTCGAAATAGCCGAGCATCAGACAGGCGCCGCGCCCGCCGATCTCGCCGACCTCACCGGGCGCGACTTCGATGTCCGGGTTCTCCTGGTCCCACAGCCTGATCTCGTAGGCGGCGCAGGCCTTGCCGCAGGTCGCGACGATGGTCTCCGGGCGGTCGCTCGGCAGCGTGTATTGGTGCGAGCTGTTCTCGCTCATGCCATAGACGTTTTGCGGGGTGATGCCGCGGTCGAGAAAGGCCCGCGCGACCTCGCGGGGGATCACCGAGCCCGCCATGTAGAAGGTCTTCACCTTGCCAAGGGTGGCGAGCCCGCGGCGGCGCATCTCGCCGAGGATGTCCATCGCGTGGGTCGGCACACCCATCACATAGGTCGCGCTCGTTTCGACGATCCAGTCGAGCGGGGTTTTGCCGGCGGGCGGTGCGTTGACCACCAGCTCCATGCCCGCCGCCAGCGCCTGCGCGATCGCCACGGCGGCGATGTGATGCGACAGGGGGCTCAACGAGAGCAGGACCGTGCCGCTGTCGTGGCGCCAGTCCTCGACCATCGCCCGCGCATTGGCGAGCAGCGTGTTGGCCGAATGCATGACGCCCTTTGGCGTCCCGGTCGTGCCCGAGGTGAAGGCGAGGTAGACCACCCCGTCGGGGTTGGTTTCGGCCGGGGGCAAGAGGCAGGATCGAGTGGGGAAGGGCGCCGCGGGCCCATCGCCGAGCGAATAAATCTTGCGGAGGGATGGTAGCGCGGCCGCCGCGGCGAAAATATCGGCGGTGCGCGTGTCGGCGCCGTAGTCGGGCTGGGCGAACAAAGCCGCCGCATTGGTCCGCTCCAGGAGGCTGATGATCTCGGCGACGGTGTAGTTCTGATGCAGCGACGGGTTGCAGACATAACCCTGGCGCGAGCAGGCGAGGAAAACGATCACCGCCTCGACCCGGTTGGGCAGCCACACCGCCACCCGCTCGCCGCGCTTCAACCCGGGGGTATCGAGATCGGCGGCGACCGCCTCGACCGCGGTGAGTAGCTCGGCCCAGGTCAAGCGGCGGTTGGCGTCGCGCAGGGCGTAGGCGTCGGGGCGCTTGCCCGCGTGTTTCTGCAGCAGCGCGTAGAACGTATCGTCGCGCCACAGCCCTTGCGCGTAGTAGCGCCGCGCCGCCGCCGGGTCGTGCAGGGTGAGAAGGGTGTTGGTCACGGCTTGGTTTGCCGACTCACTGGGCAAACTCATCGAAAAATTTTTGGTCGACCTCGAACGTTTTGCGAGGAAGCAAACCTAATTCCAGCTTCTCTAAAAGACTAACGATCGCCTGACCATCTACCAGTTAAATAGGGGAGGCCCCATCACGGACTGCCTCTGCCTGTGCATCAGAAGTAAATCCTCCAGTTGTCAAAATTAGGCCCTTATCGGCACGTCCCATCATCGCTCCACGAAAATCTCGAACAACCGCTGGACCAACGCCGCTTGCCCACCGCTTACACTGAAACAACACCTTGAAACTGACGAATGGGTTTACTTGTAAGATGCCAATTCCGTCGATGCCTCCATCGCCGGAACGGCCCGTAACTCTTACCTGTTGAAATCCTGACTCGCGGAGCAGGCGTTGGCATAGCCGCTCAAAGCCGGCAGGCGGGAGCG